>JBAUWJ010000049.1:0-52865 GCA_049583715.1 Arenicellales bacterium
GACGATAATGGGCGAGCTGGATGTCGTCGTCGTGTGCCAGAACCCGGCGCTCCACGGCATCGCCGTTCACGTAGACGGGCCATTCCGGGCTGATGGCGTAAAGGACCGCCCGTCCGTTCACAGAGAAGACTCGCGCGTGCCGCGGACCGATGGCCGGCGCGTCCAGGACGATCCGACAATCCGGGCGCCGCCCAATGAGGGTTTCGCCGCTCGGCAGGGCGAAGTGCCGCTCAGCGTGACTATCACGCCCGATCAACAGCTCCATGGTCTCGTTCGGGGCCTCACACCAGCTCCCGCGCGAACACAGGAGGGTGTCGTATGACGTCGGCAAGTCCCTCCAGAGACTGTCCAACCTCACTCCCTCTCCCCCCGGGAGAGGGCTGGGGTGAGGGGGCGGAGTTTGGGACGACCCCCGCCCGCCAGCGGGACGACTCCAGGGGTGGCGGAGGTAGAACGAAGCAGGGAACCGGAGTCGAGAGGGAACCCTTTGCTGGATCAAGAGCCGAATGCAAGGTCATCGGTGACCAGAAACCTCCTGCGGCACCCGCCGCCGAGGAAGGGGGTCCCCGCTCGAACGTCCCGGCCTGACCTCCGGGATCCCCCGCTTCGGATCCGGGCCTCATTTCGCGGTCACCCGGTCTTTTCGTGGACCCGTATGACCACGACCGAGACGTTGTCCGGGCCGCCGTGGGAGTTGGCGGAGAGCACGAGCTCATCGGCGGCATCCTGGGCGTTGAAATCCGGGTTTCCCAGAATCTCCGCGATCTGATCGTCGTCGAGCGGGTCCGTCAGGCCGTCCGAGCACAACAAATAGGTCTGACCTGCACGCAGGCTCGCCTGGCCGAACGTCGGCTGCACCGTTTCCTCTATGCCGAGGCCGCGCGTCAGCAGGTTGCGTCCCGCCCAGGTCTTGCCCTCCGCGGAGGAGATCATTCCTTCGTTGATATATTGCTGGACGAGGGTGTGGTCCTCGGTGAGCTGGTGCAGAGTACTGTTCCAAAGCCGATAGAGTCTCGAGTCGCCGACGTAGCCGAACAGGACGAGGTCGTCCTGGCACACCGCCACCACGATGGTGGCGCCCATGCCCCGGTAACCGCTATGGGTGCCGGCGACGCCCCGGATGGCTTCGTTGGCCGCCCGGATCCAGGTGGCCAGGGTCTCCTCGTCCACCCGGTCGTCGTTCCTGACCTCCTCCAGCAGGACCTCCACGGCGAGGCGTGACGCGACGTCTCCGGCCTGGTGCCCGCCCATGCCGTCAGCGAGCACCGCAACGCCGGCGTCCGGAAGGATGCGGACCTCGTCCTCATTGCGCTGCCGTATCCTGCCGACGTCCGTCGCCATGGCCATCTCGAGGCGCAACGTGTCGTGCGAGAACCTCATGTCTGACTATTATCGCGGCCGCAACAGTTCATCAAGTATCCGGCCATACACGCGGCTGAGGCGATCCGGGTCTTCGATGGCAATACATTCATCTATTTTATGTATGCTGGCGTTGAGTGGTCCAAGTTCCACGACCTGCGCGCCCGATGGGGCGATGAAACGACCATCCGAGGTGCCCCCCGCCGTGGACAACGACGGCTCGAGGCCCAACACGGCCTGCACGGCCCGCGCGGCCGCATCGATCAACAGACCGGAGGAGGTGAGAAACGGCATCCCCGACAATCGCCATTTGAGCTCGTAGGTCAACGCGTGGCTGTCCAGAACCATCTCGACCCGGCGCTTGAGTGAATCCGGTGAGCTCGCGGTCCCGAACCGCAGGTTGAACTGAACACGAAGCGCGCCTGGTATCACGTTGTCCGCGTCGTCCGCACCGGCGTGGATACTGGAAACCTGGAAGGACGTGGGCGGGAAATGCGTATTGCCCTCGTCCCAGCGTATCCGGCTCAACTCGTGCAATGCGGGCGCGCAGCGCAGGATGGGGTTGTTCGCCCCCTGGGGATAGGCGACATGGCCCTGCACCCCGAACACCGTGAGAGATCCGCTCAAGGAGCCCCGCCGCCCGTTCCTGATGGTGTCGCCGAGTGTCCGGCTGGAGCTGGGCTCGCCGACGATGCAATAGTCGATACGCTCGCTCCTGTCGGCGAGGGCGGCGACCACCCGAGCGGTGCCGTCCACCGCGGAGCCTTCCTCGTCCGAGGTGATGAGCACGCCGATGGAGCCGCGGTGGCTCGGCGACTCCTCGAGGAAGCGTTCGATACCGGTAACGAAGGCAGCCAGCGAGGACTTCATGTCCGCGGCCCCCCGGCCGTAAAGCCGGTCGTCGTCGATGGTGCCGGAGAAGGGGTCGTGTTTCCAGGATTCCAGGGGCCCCGTCGGGACCACGTCGGTGTGGCCGGCGAATACCACCAGCGGGGCCTCGCGGCCTTTTCTCGCCCACAGATTCGACACGTCGCCGAAAGGCATCGACTCGACGGTGAAGCCGGCGGCGGACAACCGCGTGGCGAGCAATTCCTGGCAGCCGCCATCCTCCGGCGTGACGGACCGCCGCCGGATCAGCTCCCGGGCGAGTGAGAGGGTCTCGTCCACGAACGTCAGCTTGTTCGAAGCAGCTCGTTGATCCCGACCTTGGCGCGGGTCCTGGCGTCGACCTTCTTGACGATGACCGCGCAATAGAGGCTGTGGCTGCCGTCCTTTGCCGGCAACGAGCCCGACACGACCACCGAGCCTGGAGGGACGCGGCCAAAGTAGACCTCGCCGGTCTCGCGGTCGAGTATCCGGGTGCTCTGCCCGAGGAACACACCCATGGAGATCACCGAGCCTGCTCCGACGATAACGCCTTCGACGACTTCACTTCGAGCCCCGATGAAACAATCGTCCTCGATGATCGTGGGCGCCGCCTGGACCGGCTCGAGCACGCCGCCGATCCCGACGCCGCCGGAGAGATGGACGTTTTTTCCAATCTGAGCACAGGACCCGACCGTGGCCCAGGTATCGACCATGGTGCCTTCGTCCACGTAAGCGCCGATATTGACGTAGCTCGGCATCAGCACCACGTTGCGGGCGATGTAGGCGCCCTCACGGACCGTGGCCGGCGGAACGACGCGGAATCCGGCGTCGCGAAAACGCGCCTCGTCGTATTCGGCGAGCTTGAGGGGCACTTTGTCGAAATATCGGGTGAAGCCGCTTTGAAGGACCCGGTTGTCGTTGATGCGAAAGTACAGGAGCACCGCTTTCTTGAGCCACTGATTGACGTGCCACTCCCCGTTCTCCCGGGAGGCGACCCGCGCGGTGCCCGAGCTCAGTTGTCGAATGGCCTCCAGGACCGCATCTCGCACACCGACAGGCACCGAGTCCGGCTTGAGCTCGGCCCGCTTCTCGAAGGCGTCGTCGATCGTCTGGATCAAATCAACCATGGTTCTGGTCTCTCTCCCGCTGTTCTGATGGTTATCGATTTACCGGCCGCGTCGGCCGCGCCAACGCCCTGCCGCCGGCGACTTCAACGCTGCCCCGGATGATACCTCACCCGCTTATGCGGTCACTGCTTTTTCGGGGTGTTCCGTCTTCGGCACCGTCAAGGAGGCCAGTATGCCGCTGCGCAGGCATTCCATCTGCTCCGCGCTGGTCACGGGGTTGCCGTCGCGATCGGTGATGAAGAACACGTCCTCGACGCGCTCGCCGAAGGTGGCGATCTTGGCGGTGACGAGGTGCACTTTGCAGCGCATCAGGCAACGCGACACCCGGTGCAGGAGCCCCGGCTGATCCAGGGCGACGACCTCCATCACAGTGTGGTTGGGAGATTGCGAGAACTCCACGCGGGTCTGGATGTTGAAGTGCTTGAGCTTGCGCGGCAGCCGGTACACTTTCTCGGAGTCCGGGTCGGGGTCGTGAATGATCCTGCTCCTGAGCTCGGACTTCAGATACGCGATGTGGCGCCTGTCCACCCCGTCGTGCACGCCTTCCTCGAGCGCCACGAAAGTGTACAGGGCAAACCTGGAAGTGGTGCTGTGAATCTTGGCGTCCGCGATGTTGAGGTTCATCCGCTCGAATCCCTTCGTGACCAGGCTGAGTAGCTGCTCGGATTCCGGCGCATAAATGAGGAACACCAGGGTGTGCAGCCGCGGTTGCGGGCGCACGTCGACGAGGGGCAGGTCGATGGCGCGGCTGGAGGCAATGGAGCCGACGTGCCAGGTGAGGTCGTCGGAGGAGTGGCGCAGAAAGTAGTCGGTGGGCAGCGAGCTCCAGAACGACTCGAGCTGTTCCGGGCTCACCACCTTTTCGTCGAGCTGCGATCGGACCGCTTCCTTGATCTCCGAAACGCGCTCGCTGGTGTCCTGGGGAACGCTCAAGCCGTGGCGTATCGAGCGTGTCGCAGCCTGGTACAGATCCTCCAGGAGCCGGCCCTTCCAGGCGTTCCATACGTGCGGGCTGGTGCCGCGGATGTCGGCAACGGTCAGCAGGTAGAGGTTGTTGAGATGCTCCTGGTCGCCGACGTTCTCCGCGAACTCCCGCACCACGTCCGCGTCGCTGATGTCCTTGCGCTGGGCGGTGTGGGACATCAGGAGATGGTAGCGCACCAGCCAACCGACAAAATGCGCGTCGTAGTCGCTCATGTCATGGCGTTTGCAGAATTGAACCGCGTCTTTCTCTCCCAGAATGGAATGGTCTCCACCGCGGCCCTTGGCGATATCGTGGAACAGGCCCGCCAGGTAGAGCCGTTCCGGCTTGTCGATTCGGGACATGATCTGGCTGGCGAGGGGAAATTCACCGGCGTGCTCCTCGACGGCGAACCGACGCAGGTTGCGCACTACGAAGAGCGAATGGGCATCGACGGTGTAGACGTGGAACAGGTCGTGCTGCATCTGGCCCACCACGCCGCCGAATACCGGTATGTAGCTTCCGAGCACACCGTACGCGTTCATGCGTCTCAGGGCGTGGGTCAGGCCGCTCGGCTGGCGCATGATGCGCATGAACAACGCTTTGCAATGCGGGTCGTTCCGGAACTCATTGTCAATGAGCTTCAGGCAGGCCCGGAGCTGGCGAATCGTGCCGGCGCGCACGCCCTTCAGGCCCGGGCGCTGCTGCAGAAGCAGGAAGAGCTCGAGTATCGAGGACGGCCGTTCCTCGAACACTCGTGGGCTCCGGGTCTCGAGATAGCCCCCGTAGGACTGAAAGCGATCGTTGATGATCCTGGTCCGGGAGGCCCTGCGCGACCCGTTCTCCTCCTCGTAGTGCTGCAGGAGAATCTCGTTGAGCAGGCGCAGGTCCTTGACGGCGCGGTAGTAGCGCTTCATGAGCTGTTCGACGGCCAGGTGGTTCTCGTTGTCCCGGTAGCCGAACTGCTCGGCGAGCACGCGCTGGTGGTCGAACAGCAGCCGGTCCTCGCAACGGTCGGCAATATAATGCAGGCCGATGCGCAGCTTCCAGAGGAAATTGCGGCCCCGGATGAGCTGCCGATACTCCTCGGTGGTGAGATAGTCGGTGTCGATGAGGTCCTTGAGCCGGGTGATCCCGTAGCGGCGTCGGAGCACCCAGAGCACCGTCTGCAGATCACGCAGGCCTCCGGGCCCTTCCTTGATGTTGGGCTCGAGGCCATAGGCGCTGTCGTCGTACTTGAGGTGACGGGCCTGTTGCTCCGCCAGCTTTGCCTTGAAGAAGTCCGACGGCTTCCAGATACGGTCCGGACCCGTGCGCAGGCGCATGGCCTCGACCAGTTCCTCTTCGCCTTCCAGGTAACGAGCCTCCATGATATTGGTGGCAACCGTGATGTCGCGCTTGGCCGCTGTCACGCAGTCCCTCAGGGAGCGCACGCTGTGCCCGACCTCGAGGCCGATATCCCACAGGAAGCTCAGGAACGCTTCAACGAAAGCCTTCACCCGCCGGTAGTCATCCCTCTCGAGCAGCAGCATCAGGTCGATGTCCGAGCAGGGATGGAGCTCGGCCCGGCCGTAGCCGCCAACCGCGACCAGGGAGATGGGCGTATCGTCACGCAGGTGGGCGTGGCTCCGCCAGGCATAGTGAAGAATCTGGTCGATGAGCCAGGCGTGGTGGGTGACGATGGCGGCCGCCGACGCCCCGGCTTCGTGCTCCCGCCGCAGTGCCAGACGCCCGGACTGCACGGCTTCACGGAACAGGCTTACGTTGTCGCTGGATTGGTCGAGGTCGCGTTCGAACCGTCGATGATCGAACAACCTGGCTCTGGGGTAGTGCACGACGGCGTGCCTCAGACCGGGCGCTTAATGATCCAGGGTCAGGATTTCGTGGTCGTCCGCAGTGACGAGTATCGTATGCTCCCACTGCGCCGAAAGGCTGTGATCGCGGGTCACCACGGTCCAGTTGTCGTTCAGGACGCGGGTCTCCTTGGCGCCGGCGTTGATCATGGGCTCGATGGTGATGACCATGCCCTGCTCGAGCCTGACGCCGGTGCCGGGCCGTCCGTAATGCAGCACCTGGGGCTCCTCGTGGAAACCGCGTCCGATACCGTGCCCGCAGTATTCCCGGACCACGGAGAAGTTGTGCGCCTCGGCGTGGGTCTGAATCGCATGGCCGATGTCGCCCAGGCGGGTCCCGGGTCTGACGATCTCGATGCCCTTGAACATGCATTCGTAGGTCACCCGGCAAAGCCGCTCGGCCAGGACCGAGGGCTTCCCCACCATGAACATCCGGCTGGTGTCGCCGTGAAAACCGTCCTTGATCACCGTGATATCGATATTGATGATGTCGCCGTCCTTCAGCTTCTTGTCACCGGGGATACCGTGGCAGACCACGTGATTGACCGAGGTGCAGATCGACTTTGGAAATCCGTGATAATTCAGGGGCGCCGGTATCGAGTCGAGGTCCTCGACGATATAGCGATGGCAGATGTCGTCGAGCTCGCCGGTGGTGACCCCGGCCCGGACATGGGGCTCGATCATGGTCAGGACCTGGGCCGCCAGGCGCCCGGCAACGCGCATGCGCGCGATGTCCTCCTCGGACTTAATGGAAATGGCCATGCCGCGGGATATGGGGACTGGACATTGGAAAGACAACTTGGCTCGACTCGACAATCTGGAACGGGTGGGCCCATAGGATACCACGGCGGCCCAGGGCCCAGGGCCCAGGGCCGGATTGCGGCGCATGCCGTTGATATGCTATAAACCCGCGCCACTGAAGGGGCCTGGAGCCCGCTTCAGAATCCGCCCACGTGCCGATTTCGAGTGATCGTCCGGGTGTCCGTCCAAGCGGGTCGCCGAGCCAGTGCGACGCCGCAGGGAGGGATCGGCGATCGCCGGCCGTGAGGCCTGTCCAAACCCGAACGGAGAAAACTGATCATGTCTGAAGTCACCATGCGACAGATGCTGGAGGCCGGCGTTCATTTCGGCCACCAGACCCGCTACTGGTCCCCCAAGATGCGCCCCTACATTTTCGGCGAGCGCAACAAGATTCATATCATCAACCTCGAGCAGACCCTGCCTCTGTTCGAGGACGCCATGAATTTCCTCGGCAAGATGGCCGCCAACAAAGGGAAGATCCTGTTCGTCGGTACCAAGCGCGCGGCCAGCAAGCACGTGAAGGAGGCGGCGGAACGCTGCGGTTGCCCGTACGTATCCCATCGCTGGCTGGGCGGCATGCTGACCAACTTCAAGACGGTCAAGAACTCCATCGACCGCCTGAAGGATCTCGAAGCGCAGTTCGCGGACGGCAGCATCAACCGGGTCAGCAAGAAAGAGGCGCTCGAGCTCCAGCGCGAGCACGACAAGCTGCACCGGTCCCTGGCCGGCATCAAAGACATGGGCGGCCTTCCCGACGCGATGTTCGTCATCGACGTCAACCAGGAATACATCGCCGTCTCCGAGGCCAACAAGCTCGGCATCCCGGTGGTCGCGGTGGTGGACACCAACTGCTCTACGGACGGCATCGACTACATCATTCCCGGCAACGACGATGCAATCCGCGCCATCAAGCTCTACGTCAACGCCGCCGCGGATGCCATTCTGGAGGGCCGGCAGACGGTGGCTGCCATGCCCGAGCACCTGGGTGAGGACGAGTACGTAGAGGTCAATGAGGAAGGTGACGTGGTGGCCGTGGATCCCTCGCGCGGCAAGGCGCGTACAACCACCAAGGCGTCCAGGATCACCAAGAAGACACCTGCGAGAAAGATCACCGAGACGGACAGCCCCAAGGCCGCTCCCGAGCAGCCAGCGGAGGCCGCTCCGGTGCCGGAAACGGGCGACGCGCCGGGTGCCGAGCCCCCTGCGCCGGCGCAGGACGACGCGGAGCCGGTGGACGAGTTGACCCGGATCAAGGGCCTCGGCCCGGTACTGTCTGCGAAGCTCGCGGGAATCGGCGTCACCAGCCTCTCGCAAATGGCGGGATGGAGCGACGCGGACATCGAAAAGATCGACGAAGAGCTGGCCCTCAAAGGACGCATCCAACGGGAGGAATGGGTGGAGCAGGCCAAGAATCTCACCAGCAAATAGCGGCGCGGAGGAGTACGAATGGCTATAACAGCCAGCATGGTCAAAGAGCTTCGGGACCGCACCGGGGCCGGTATGATGGAGTGCAAGAATGCCTTGACGGAGTCGGGCGGGGACCTGGACGCGGCGGTGGATGCCCTGCGCCGGAAGGGAGCCGCGAAGGCCGACAAGAAAGCCGGCAGGATTGCCGCGGAAGGCGCGGTCGTGGCCGCGCTCAGCCCGGACAACAAAACCGGCGTCCTGGTCGAGGTGAACTGCGAAACCGACTTCGTGGCCAAGGACGACAGCTTCCAGTCATTCGCGGGCGCGGTGGCTCGCACGGTCCTCGAGGAGCAACCCGCGGATATCGCTGCGCTGGCTGCCCTGCCATTGGACGACGGAGACCGGACCGTGGAGGAAGCCCGCGTCGAGCTGGTCACCAAGATCGGTGAGAACATTGCATTGCGACGCTTCGAGATAATGCACGCTCCGGGCGCCGCCCGGATCAGCGCCTACACCCACGGTGCGCGCATCGGCGTGCTGGTGTGCGTCGAGGGCGGGCGACCGGACCTCGGCAAGGACCTTGCCATGCACGTCGCGGCCAGCCGGCCCATGGTCGTCGCCGCGGACGAGGTCCCACCGGAGGTTCTCGACAAGGAGAAGGAGATTTTCGCGGCCCAGGCCAGGGACAGCGGCAAGCCCGAGGAGATTATCGAGAAGATGGTGAAGGGCCGGCTGCAGAAATACCTCAACGAAGTGACCCTTCTCGGCCAGCCCTTCGTGAAGGACCCGGACCAGACCGTGGCGAAACTGGTCAAGAGCGAGCAGGCTTCTATACTGGGTTTCAAGCGCCTGGAGGTCGGAGAGGGCATAGAGAAACGCGAGGATGACTTCGTCGCCGAAGTAATGGCCCAGGCCAAAGGGGAGTAGTTGACCGCCGAGCCCGTATTCCGGCGCGTGCTGTTGAAGCTCAGCGGCGAAGCGTTGAGCGGCGACAAGGGATTCGGTATCGATACAGGGACGCTGGATTACATATGCCGGGAAATCGCCTCGGTGGCGGCCCTGGGCGTCGAGATCGCCGTCGTTATCGGGGGCGGCAACTTCTTTCGCGGAGTAAAGGCCCAGGAGTCCGGCATCGAGCGGACGGCGGCGGATTACATGGGCATGCTGGCTACGGTGATCAACGCGATCGCCATCCAGCAGGCGCTTCAGAAGGCGGGGATCGAAGCACGGGTGCAGTCGGCGATACCGATTTCACCGGTCAGCGAGCCCTACGTGAGAGAGCGGGCCATCAAGCATCTGCGGAACGGGCGCGTCGTCATTTTCGCGTCCGGCACCGGGAACCCGTTCTTCACCACGGACACGGCGGCGAGCCTGCGGGCGGTCGAGATCGGGGCGGACGTATTGTTGAAAGCGACCCAGGTGGACGGCGTATATACGGCGGATCCGAAACACGACCCGCGCGCCGTCCGGTACCACCGGATCAGCTACGCCGACGTGCTGGCGAAGGATCTGAGAGTCATGGACGCGACGGCTTTCGCGTTGTGTCGGGAGAACCGCCTGCCCCTTCGGGTGTTCACGATGCGCGAGGAAGGCAGCTTCAGGCGCCTGGTGCTCGGCGAAGACGTCGGAACGCTGGTATCGAACGAGGTGAGTGATGACTAAAGAGGATATTATTAAGGATGCTCGCTCGAGGATGCAGAAAACCATCGAAGCGGTCCGCGAGGAGCTGGCGAAGATCAGGACGGGGCGAGCCAACGCCACGCTTCTGGATCACGTCACCGTCGAATACTACGGGCACCCGACGCCTTTGAACCAGGTCGCCACCGTCAGTGTCCTGGATGCCCGTACGCTGTCCGTCAACCCGTGGGAAAAAAAGATGACCCCGGTGGTCGAGAAGGCCCTGCTCGAGGCGAACCTCGGCTTGAACCCGGTGACCGCCGGCGACGTGATTCGAGTCCCCCTGCCGCCCTTGACCGAAGAGCGCCGCAAGGAGATGAACAAGCTGGTTCGCTCCGAAGGCGAGAACGGCAAGGTCGCCATCCGAAACATCCGGCGGGACGCCAATAACCATCTCAAGGAGCTGCTCAAGAGCAAGGAAATCGCCGAGGATGCGGAGAAGAAAGCGCTCGACGAGATTCAACACCTGACTGACGAGTTCGTGTCGAAGATCGACGAGATGCTGGCCGAGAAGGAAAAGCAGATTCTCGAAGTGTGAACCGACACCGCAAACAACACAGAGCCCGAAGGGCGGAATAGAACCCATGGTCGACCAGAATCAATTCCCGAGCTCCACCGAGGAGATCCCCCGACACGAAGACGTGCCCGTCCACGTCGCCATTATCATGGACGGCAACGGTCGATGGGCAAACAAGAGGGGGTTGCCCCGGATCGCCGGACATCGACAGGGCCTCGAGTCCGTGCGAACTGTCGTCAAACGCTGTGCCGACAAGGGTGTTTCGTATCTCACGCTGTTCGCGTTCTCCAGCGAAAACTGGCGCCGTCCCCCTACCGAGGTGAACCTTCTGATGGAGCTGTTCACCAACGCGCTCGAGAACAAGGCCCGCCGCCTGCACGAGAACAAGGTGCGGCTGCGTGTGGTGGGCGACCTGTCGAGGTTCAGCCCCAAGATCCGGCTCCTGGTTGAACGCGCCGAGGCGCTGACCCGCGACAACCGCCGCCTGAACCTGACGGTCGCCGCCAACTACGGCGGCCGGTGGGATATCGAGCAGGCATGCCGGAACATCTGTGCCAAGGTCGCCTCGGGGGAGTTCGCTCAGGAAGATCTCACGGCGGCGGCCATCGGCGCGCACCTGAGCACGAGCTTTCTTCCCGAGCCGGATCTGTTCATACGTACCGGCGGAGAGCAGAGAATCAGCAATTTCCTCCTCTGGCAACTGGCCTACACGGAGCTTTACTTCACCGAGACCCTGTGGCCGGAGTTCGGTGATGCGGCGTTCGACGAGGCGCTGGCATCCTTTGCCAGGCGCCAGCGCCGTTTCGGCCAGACCGGGGAGCAGGTGCACGACGCGAGAAGATTGGGCAGCCTCTGAACGCTCCCATCCCCGGCGTGTTGCACGTGAATCGCAACTTTATTGCTTCCCCGCGGGGCATTGCGCTTCTTCGAGAGACAGGCCACGCTCGGCGGCCGTGCTGAAGGAACGGCCGGATCATCCAGGCAAGCCTTCCCGGCGGAATGCTTAGAATCCGGGTACTCACGGCGGTCGTCCTTGCGCCGCTGTTCGTGCTCGGCGTGTTCACCCTCAGCGAGCTCCAGTTCGCCGTCATGACGGGGCTGTTCGTCCTCGTGGGGGCGTGGGAATGGACGTCTCTATCGGGCTACAATCGTGTCCCCCCGAAAGTTCTGTCCGTGGCCGTGGTGTCGCTGTTGATGATGAGTGGATACGCTTATCGCGATACCGTAGCGCAGCCGGTGACTTTCCTGGCCTGTGCCGCCTGGCTGGTGGTGGCGTTGCTGCTGTTCCGCCACCGGCACCGGCATCCCATGGTCTGGCCCCGCCCTGTCCGTTGGCTGTGCGGCGCGTGCGCCCTGCTTGCCGCCTGGCTGGCTATAAGCGTGCTGAGAGAGGCCAGCCCCGGTGCGGCACTGATGCTGTTCCTGCTCGTATGGGCCGCCGACGTCGGGGCGTATTTCGCCGGGCGACGCTGGGGTCGCCATAAGCTGGCGCCCGCTATCAGCCCCGGGAAGACGGTGGAGGGGCTGTGGGGGGGCATAGCGGCTGCCCTTGTCGTTGCGGCCGCCTTCGCGCTGCACTGGGACTTGAGTCCCGGCGCGGCCGTTGGACTCACTGCCTGGAGCGTCGCCGTGGTACTGCTGTCGGTTTTCGGTGATCTCTTCGAGAGTAATTGGAAGCGGACCGCGGAGCTGAAAGACAGCGGCGGACTGCTCCCGGGACACGGGGGAGTGCTCGACCGAATCGACAGCGTGATGGCCGCTGCCCCTTTCTTCGCGCTGGGCTGGTTGTGGTGGTTTAGCGCCAAGCTGGCGTGATATGGTTCGCCCGGCACGGTTCCGTCTCGATCGATGCGTTCGCGGCATCGGCGCGCCGGCAGGGGCACGATTCCGGCCGGCCGAGTGGCAGGGGTGTACCGCCCGCTCTGATCTCTCACTTGCAGACAGGGAACGTCCCACGTGTGATCGGGTCTGATTTCTTTCGATGAAACAGCGGTAAACGTCAGGTTATGCACGAGTTTCTTTTCAGCGTTGCCGGGTTTGTTCTGGCGATCGGGGTGCTCGTCACCGTGCACGAGTTCGGGCACTTCTTCGTGGCTCGCTGTGTAGGGGTCAAAGTGCTGAAGTTCTCGATCGGTTTCGGCAAGGCCCTGTGGTCGCGTAAGGCACGGGACGGAACCGAGTACGTGATCGCCGCCCTGCCGCTCGGTGGCTACGTGAAGATGCTCGATGAGAACGAGGACGAGGATGTGCCCGAGCAGGAGGCGCACCGGGCCTTCAATCGCCAGCCCATGTGGAAGCGCGTCGCCGTCGTGGTGGCCGGGCCGCTGTTCAACTTTCTATTTGCCTTCGTTGCCTATTGGTTCGTGTTCATGGCCGGGGTCAACGGCATCAAGCCCGTGGTCGGCGCCGTCGTCGACGGTTCACTGGCCGAGAAGGGCGGCTTTCAGGTTGGCGACGAGATCCTGAAGATCGACGGCAAGCCGACCCGTAGCTGGGACGAACACCGGCTGTATCTCTTCGATCAGGCACTCGCGCACGAGCGTGTCTCCGTCGAAGTGCGCACGAAAGACGGACAGATCGCAGTTCGCCAGCTTTACCTGGATGAAGTCCCTCTGAGCAAGCTGGATGCCGGTTTGCTCGAAAACGGCGTTGGCCTGTATGGATATATTCCCAAGATTCCTGCCGTGGTGGGATCCGTTCAAGACGGCTCTCCGGCTGCGGGTGCCGGGCTGGAGGTCGGAGACCACATTGTGTCCGTTGGACGGCACAAGATAAAGGACTGGCAGGATCTTGTGTCTGCGGTGCAGCCACTCGCCGGCAAATCCACCATACTGGACATCGAACGAAACGGCCGGCGCCTGGAGCTGCGGCTGACACCGGAGGCGGTTCAGTCGCAGGGCAAGACCATCGGACGCATAGGGATCTCGCCGAAGCCCGTCTCCATTCCGCCCGCGTACCGGGTCCATCTGACATACGGTCCTCTCGGCGCCGCGGCAAGAAGTGCGGGGAACGTGTGGATGATGTCCGTCGTCACGCTGAAGATGCTGGGCAAAATTGTGACGCTGGAGGTGTCGGCGAAAAACATCAGCGGTCCGTTGACTATCGCACAGTTTGCAGGAGACACCGTTCAGCTCGGATGGAGCAGCTTTCTGATGTTCCTGGCGATCGTGAGCATCAGCCTGGGCGTGCTCAACTTGCTGCCGATCCCGGTCCTGGATGGCGGCCACCTGTTGTACTACGCGGTGGAGGCGGTTACCGGCGGTCCATTGTCGAAGCAGGTCCTCGTGTGGGGCCAGCAGATCGGTTTGGCGATGTTGTTCGCCCTCATGAGCCTGGCTTTTTATAATGATATAGTGCGGCTCTTGCGATGATTGGGGAACGTCGCCGGCATCCACCACAATAACGACCAGACAGGCATCTAAATGAAAAAAATCGTCTCGGGGCTCATTTTACTGTTCGGATTCAGTCTCTGTGCCCACGCGATAGAACCTTTCGTGGTGAAGGACATCAAGGTGCAGGGGCTCCACAAGGTGTCTGCCGGTACGGTGTACAACTATCTGCCGATCAAGGTGGGCGACCAGGTGAACGACGACGTTGCCCGTGAGGCGATCAAGGCCCTGTTCGCGACCGGCTTCTTTGAAGACGTCGTCCTCGACAAGGACGGCGACACGCTGATCGTAAAAGTGAAGGAAAGTCCGTCGATCGCGAACGTCGAGCTCCTCGGGCTCGAGAAGCTGGACAAGAAGGGCACGCTCAAGGAGCTGCGCAACCTCGGCCTTGGGAAGGGTCTGGTGTTCAACCCGGCCGTGCTGGATAGAGTCATTCAAGAGCTGAAGTCGCAGTACTTCTCTATCGGCAAGTACGGAGCGGAAATCGAGCATGAGGTTAAACACCTGGACAACAACCGCGTCGACGTAACGATCAAGGTGCGCGAAGGAAAGACCGCCAAGATCAAGCGCATCAATATTGTGGGCAACAAGGCTTTTTCCCAGAAGGAGCTCGAAAGCCATTTCAAGTTGTCCACGAAAAGGCGCATGTTGATTTTCTCACCCAAGAACGAGTACTCGCGCCAGAAGCTGCAGGCGGACCTGAAGAACCTGCAGAACTTCTACGAGGACAGGGGTTACATCAAATTCAAGATCGAATCCACCGAGGTGACCATCTCTCCTGACAAGCAGGACATCTTCGTAACGGTGAACATCAAGGAGGGAGCTCAGTACAAGGTGTCCGACTTCACGATAAAGGGACATCTCGTCGTCCCGGAGAAGGAACTGGACAAGCTGGTGACGATCAAGCCGGGCTCGGTCTATTCGGAAAGAGACGTGAGCGCCTCCCGCAAGGCCATCGCCGACCGGCTCGGGGATGACGGCTACGCCTTCGCGAACGTCAATTCCATACCCAAGATCAACGAGCAGAAGAAGACGGTTTCGCTCGACCTCGTCGTGGACCCCGGGCGACGCGTCTACGTCCGACGCATCAACATCACCGGCAACCGCGTTACGCACGATGAAGTCATTCGCCGTGAAATGCGGCAGCTCGAGGGGGCGTGGTATTCCACCAAGAAAGTCCAGCGTTCCAAGGTCCGCCTGGACAGGACCGGCTATTTCAGCGAGGTGAACATAGACACGCCCCCCGTACCGGGCAGCCCGGACGAAGTGGACGTCGACGTGAACGTCAAAGAGAGGTCGACGGGCAGCATCCTGGTGGGTGTCGGCTACTCGGACGCCGACGGCGTGCTGTTACAGGGGCAGATTGCGCAGACCAACCTGTTAGGCACCGGGCGCGAGCTCAACCTCACGGCGGACAATTCCTCGGTCGTCAAGCAGATCCAGCTCCGTTATCTCAACCCGTACTACACTATCAACGGCATCAGCCGTGGATTCACGCTGTTCCAGCGCAAGATCGACGCGACGAACGCGAATACGGCCCCGTACGTGACGGATACGCTCGGCGCCGGGGTGGACTTCGGATTCCCCTTGAGCGAGTATACGAGCCTGAACCTCGGATTACAGGTCGAGGACGTACGCCTCAAGTCCACGCTCGATACACCGCAGCAGTTCCTGACGGTCATCCAGAACAACCCGCGCAATACGATTTTAAAGACAACCGGCAGTTTTGCCCACGACACGCGGGACAGCCGGCTGTTTCCGAGCACGGGAAGCATTCAGCGACTGGGCTGGCAGATTTCGACTCCCCCAAGCGAGCTGGAGTATTATAAGTTGACCGTGCGCGACGATACGTACTTCAGGCCCTCCGACTACGTGATCTTGAAGGGCAGCGGCGAGTTCGACTATGGGGACGGATACGGCAAGGACACCACGCTGCCGTTCTTCGAGAATTTCTACGCGGGCGGAGCCACCTCGGTGCGAGGCTACGATGCACGGTCCCTGGGTCCGAGGGACACGGGACCGAATCCGCAGGCACTTGGCGGCGACCGCCGGGTTCTCGGGAACCTCGAGATTCAGTTCCCGTTGCACGGCGAGTCCGGGCAGGACAAGCGCATCAGCCTGTTCGTCGACGGTGGTCAGGTCTACGGCTCGGGAAGCTCGCTCGATCTGACCGAAGTGAGGTATTCGGCGGGAATCGCGTTCAGTTGGTTTTCGCCCCTCGGACCGCTCGCGATCAGCTATGCCCAGCCGCTCAACGACAAGCCGGGAGACAGCGTGCAGCGGTTCCAATTTACGCTGGGGCAGGTTTTTCAATAGGAGTGTGCCGGGGCGCGGAACCATGCCGCGGAGATCTTCTTCATTTCAGGACTTTACTGTGTTGAGCCCGAAGTACTTGGTATGACGCAAATGGTATACAAAAGAGCAATCCTTTTCGTTCCGGCCCTTTGTATGATGTTCTCGGGCGCGGCTTTGGCGCAAAAGAGTGATTTGAAGATCGGATTCGTGAACGTCGAGCAGGTAATGTCGAAGGCCCCTCAGGTGGAAGTGGTGCGAAAGGAGCTCCGCAAGGAGTTCGATCCGAGGGATCGTGAGATTCGTTCAATGCAGGAAGAAGTCAACAAGCTCGCGGACGACTTGAACAAGAACGAGCTGGTGCTCGATGAAACGAGCCGCAATAAGGAGGAAATGGAGCTCAGGGACAAGCGTCGCGCGCTCAGCCGCGCCACCAGCGAGTTTCGTGAGGATTTGAATCTTCGCAAGAACGAGGAGCTGAGCAAGCTTCAGAAGCTCGTGTTCAAGGCGATCGTGGAAATAGCCAAGAAAGAATCTTATGACCTGGTGTTACACGAGCCGGCGGTCATCTACGCCAGCGACAGAATCGATATGACGGATAAAGTACTGAAGAAGCTGCAGGACGAAAGCAAATAGTACATTCACGGGGTACATTCACGGGGTACATTCCGGGTCTATTCACGGGCTCAACCAGGACGAACAAAAGGCATCGGCGCCGGACAGAGAGAGACGATGGATATCCACGAAATAAAGAATTATCTGCCCCATCGTTATCCATTCCTGCTGGTGGACCGGGTTACGGAGGTGGAGCCGGGACGGTCGTTGAAGGCATACAAGAACGTGACCTTCAACGAGCCCTTTTTCCAGGGTCACTTCCCTTACCGGCCCGTGATGCCCGGTGTCCTCATCGTCGAGGCCATGGCCCAGGCCTGCGCGATTCTCGCGAGTCACGACCTCGGGGTCGGCGCCAACGACAACAGGCTGTACTACTTCACCGGCATCGACTCCGCGAGGTTCAAGCGCCCGGTGGAGCCCGGGGACCGTCTCGATTTCGAGGTTGCCATTCTGCGCAGGATCAGGAATATGTGGAAGTGCCGGGGCGAAGCCACGGTGGGCGAGCAGCTCTGCTGCACCGCCGAGCTGATGTTCACTTACAAAGACATGGGCTGAGTGGCGTGGGCCGGGGAGGCACGAAGATTGCCGCCGCCGTCGACGTCGCCAGTCCTGCCGGACTCCGAATGAAGTGATCCACGAACGCGCAATCATCGAGCCGGGGGCGGAGATTGGCGAGAACGTAACGATCGGGCCATATGCGATCATATCGGGGACCACCGTGATCGGAGACGGCACTTGGGTGGGCCCCCACGTAGTGATCAGCGGACGAACGCGCATCGGGCGGTGCAACCGAATCTACCAGTTCTGCTCGATCGGAGAAGCCCCCCAGCACCTCGGCTACAAGGGAGAGGACACCGTGGTTGAAATCGGGGACGAGAACGTAGTCCGGGAATACACCACCATCAATCGCGGCACGGCCGGCGGGGGCGGCGTGACCCGGATCGGCAACCAGAACTTTCTCATGGCCTACGTGCATATCGCTCATGACTGCATCATCGGCTCCCACACCATATTCGCCAATTGCGCCAGCCTCGCGGGTCACGTCACGGTCGGCGACTATGCGATTCTGGGCGGTTTCACGCTGGTGCATCAGTTCTGCCGGATCGGCGCCCACAGCATCACCGGCATCGGGTGCGTCTGCCTGCAGGATGTGCCTCCCTACATGGTGGCGGCCGGCAACCGGGCGCAGCCCCATGGGATCAACGTCAAGGGACTGAGGCGCCGGAGCTTCTCCGAGGAGGATATCATCGCGCTGAAAAGGGCCTACAAGACTCTGTACCGCTCCGAGTTGGCGCTGAAGGACGCTCGCCAGGAGATGCACCGGGAGCTGGCGGATCATCCCGCCGTGGCGGAGCTCATCAGATTTCTACAGCACTCCGAACGAGGCATCATTCGATGATGTGCGCTGCCGCCGGTGTCGCCTGTCCGCCGTGAGAATCGGTATGGTGGCCGGCGAAGCCTCGGGCGATTACCTGGCGTCGGCACTGATACGGGCACTCAGGGAAAAGGTCCCCGATATACAGATCGAAGGGATAGGAGGCCCTTTGATGGCCAGGGAAGGAGCCACGATACTCTATCCGATGGACACCATATCCATCATGGGTGTGGACGGTCTGGCCCAAAGCCTCTGGAAGATCCTCAGGATACGGAAGTCTCTCCATGACCGGTTTGTCGCGCACCCGCCGGACGTCTTCGTGGGCGTCGATGTCCCCGATTTCAACCTGACCCTGGAGCGCAGGCTGAAAGAGGCGGGGATACCGGCAGTGCACTACGTCAGCCCCACGGTGTGGGCGTGGCGGGAGTACCGCGTGAAGAAGATTCGCCGCTCGGTGGACCTGATGATGACCCTGTTCCCCTTCGAGGCCGAATACTTCGAGCAGCGCAATGTGCCGGTGCGCTTCGTAGGCCACCCAATGGCGGACGAGATTCCGGCGCTCATCGACCGCGGCGCTGCCCGCAGGGCGCTGGGGGTGCATTCCGACCGTGTCGTGGCCCTGCTGCCGGGAAGCCGGATGAGCGAGTTGAAGAGGTTGGGACAGTTATTCGTTGACGTGGCCGGGAAGATTCACGATTCCGGCACAAGTGAAGTCGAGTTCCTGGCACCGTTCGCCAACTCCGGGACGCTCGAATACTTTCAGGCTCTGCTGGCGCGCGCTCCTCATCTTCCCATCCGCGTGATGGAAGGCCGCTCCAGGCAGGTGCTGGCGGCGAGCGATCTGGCCCTGCTGGCGTCGGGTACGGCGGCACTGGAAGCCGCTTTGCACAAGACCCCGATGGTGGTGACGTACAAGGTGTCGTTGTTCACCAGCCTGATGGTCCGGATGTTCGCCCGGGTCAGGTACTTCTCGATGCCCAACAACCTGATGGAGGAACCGATCGTGCCGGAGCTCATGCAGGGGAGGGCCACGGTGGAGGCTGTCTGGACGGAGATGAACAGGTATCTGAGCGACGGGCGGTTGAGGCTCGAGACACAGGAGACTCTCGGGCGGATACCGGAGATGCTGCGGCAGGGCGGCAGCGCCAGGGCGGCCCGCGAGGTACTGGCGCTGGCAGGTCGTGATGCGGCCTAGCGGCCGGGGGGAGTACGTTGCCGGGGTCGATGAGGTGGGCCGCGGCCCGCTGGCGGGCCCTGTGGTGGCCGCCGCGGTGATTCTCCCCGCGCATTGTCGAATCGAGGGACTCCGGGATTCGAAGAAGCTGAGTGCCGCCCAGCGGGCCCGCATCGCGGGCGTCGTGAAGCGCTGCGCGTTGAGCTGGAGTATCCAGTGCGCCGACGTGGCGGAAATCGACGCGCTGAACATCCTCAACGCCACCATGCTGGCGATGCACAGGGCGGTGAACAGCCTGATGCTGCGCCCGACGGTGGTGAAGGTGGATGGGAATTGCGCCCCCGGGTTAAGATGCCGGGTCGAGACGATCATCGGCGGGGACGATCTGGAGCCGCCGATTTGCGCCGCCTCGGTGCTGGCGAAGCTCTACCGCGATGCTTTGATGGTTCGAATGGATCGCACGTACCCGGGCTATGGCTTCGCCAGGCATAAGGGGTACGCGACGCCGCAGCACCTGGAGGCCTTGCAGCGCAGCGGCGCCACTGACATGCACCGAAGGACGTTCCTGCCGGTTCGAAGAGTCCTTTTGAAAGAAAGCGTTGAGCTCCACTCATAAATTCGTACATCTGCACGTTCAGACAGAGTACTCGCTGTCGAACAGCGTCCTGAGAATCAAGGACCTGACGGCCGCCGTCGCCTCACGCGACATGGGTGCGGTGGCTGTCACGGACCGCGCCAACCTGTACGCCGCAGTGAAGTTCTTCTCCAACGCAGTCAACCAGGGCGTCAAGCCGCTCATCGGAGTCGATCTCCCGGTTCGCAGCGCGCCGGAGAAAGAGAAGACCTTTCGCCTGACCCTGTTGACCATGAACCGCGCCGGCTATCGCAATTTGTGCGAGTTGATCACGGACGCGTACCTTGGGCAGCGCGACCGGGGCGTGCCCGCGTTGCGCCGCGAAGCCCTGGCTGGACGGACGGCAGGACTGATCGCGCTCTCGGGAGCCCAGGAGGGTGAGCTGGGATACGCACTTGCAACGGGGTCCAACCTGAAACGAGTGGACGAGTGCCTGTCCGCGTACGCGGCGTTGTTTCCCGATCGTTTTTACATCGAGCTGCGCCGGATCGGACTGCCCGGGGAAGAGGACTACAACGGCGCGGCCGTGGATGCGGCGCGACGCTCCGGCCTGCCGGTACTTGCGACGAACTCCGTCCAGTTCGTCGATGCCGCGGATCATGAGCAGCACGAAGTGCGGGTCTGTATCCACGACGGGCGCATACTCAACGACCCCCGTCGGCCGAGGAAGTACACGGAGCAGCAGTACCTGCGCTCTCCCACCGAGATGGCGGCCCTGTTCCATGACTATCCGGAGGCCCTTGCCAACACCGTTGAAGTCGCGAAGCGATGCAACTACGCCCTGGAGTTCGGCAGCTACTTTCTGCCGCATTTCCCTGTTCCGGAAGGTCAGACCGCGGAATCGCACCTCGCGGACAAGGCCCGCAAGGGATTGGCTGCGCGCTCCCAGGGCCTGAAGGGGGAGGATCAAACCGCATACGAGCAGCGGCTCGAGAAAGAGCTCGACGTGATCTCCCAGATGGGCTTTCCGGGTTACTTCCTCATCGTCGCCGACTTCGTGTCCTGGGCGAAGGCGAACGGGATTCCCGTCGGCCCCGGCAGGGGATCGGGGGCGGGATCCCTCGTGGCCTGGGTACTGGGGATCACGGAGCTGGATCCCATCGCCCATGGGCTGCTGTTCGAGCGTTTCCTCAACCCTGAACGGGTGTCGCTTCCGGACTTCGATATCGACTTCTGCATGGAGGGGCGTGATCGGGTCATTGAGTACGTCGCTGACTATTACGGCCGCGAGAAGGTATCGCAGATCATCACCTACGGTACGATGGCGGCGCGGGCCGTGGTGCGGGACGTGGGCCGCGTGATGGGCTTGTCGTACGGCTACGTCGACAAGATCGCCAAGCTGGTGCCGTTCCAGGTGGGCATGACGCTCGGCAAGGCGTTGGAACAGGAGGAGCTGCTCAGGGAGCGCTATGAGCAGGATGCGGAGGTCAAGCAGCTCATCGATACCGCGGTGGCGCTGGAGGGCCTGGCGAGGAACGTCGGCAAGCACGCCGGCGGGGTGGTCATCGCGCCGTCCAGGCTGACGGAGTTCGCCCCGCTGTACTGCGAGCGCGGCAGCGACCAGACGCTGACGCAGTTCGACAAGGACGATCTCGAGGCGATAGGCCTGGTCAAGTTCGACTTCCTGGGGCTGCGCACGCTCACGATCATCTCGAGAGCGGTTGACCGTATCAATCGCATGCTCGAAGCGCAGGGGCAGCCGGGGGTCGAAATGGAAAACCTCACCCTGGACGATCCGGCGACTTACGAGCTCATCAAGAGCGGACAGACGACTTCGCTCTTCCAGCTCGAATCACGGGGCATGAAGGACCTGATCAGGCGCCTGTCTCCGGACAACTTCCAAGACCTCGTCGCGCTGGTGGCGCTGTTCCGGCCCGGACCGCTTCAGTCCGGCATGGTGGACGATTTCATCGACCGAAAGCATGGACGCCAGCAGATCACCTATCTTCACCCCTTGCTCGAGCCCATCCTCAAGCCGACCTACGGGGTCATCCTCTACCAGGAGCAGGTCATGGAGATTGCCCGTGTTCTGAGCGGCTATTCCCTCGGGGCCGCCGACCTTCTGCGACGGGCGATGGGCAAGAAGAAGGCGGAGGAAATGGCGCGCCAGCGCGAGGGGTTCCTGAAGGGAGCCCGCGGCCGGAAGGTCGACCCCGGCACTGCCACGACGATCTTCGACCTGATGGAGAAGTTCGCCGGCTACGGCTTCAACAAATCCCACTCGGCCGCGTACGCCTTGCTTACCTATCAGACTGCCTGGCTCAAGGCCCATCATCCGTCCGAGCTCATGGCAGCCGCCCTGTCTTCCGACATGGACAACACGGACCGCGTCGTGGACCTGATCGCGGACTGCAAAGAGATGAACATCAACGTCCTGCCTCCGGATGTCAATTCCGGTTTCCACAACTTCGAGACCACCGTCGAAGGAGGAATCCTCTATGGCCTGGGCGCTATCAAGGGCCTCGGCCAGAGCGTCGTGGCGGGCATCGTGGAGGCTCGTGAAACCGGGGGTGAGTTCCGGGATCTGTTCGACTTCTGTGAGCGGGTGGACCCCAGGCGCCTCAACAAGCGCGCCCTGGAATGTTTGATCTGTGCCGGCGCCGCGGACTGTCTGGGGCCGCATCGTGCCGCCCTTCTGGCCACCATGCCGACGGCCCTGGAGCTGGCCCAGCAACGAACCAGGACCGAGGGCCAGGGAGAGCTGTTCGCGGCGCAAGCCGTCAACGAGCAGGTGCGCAAGCTCAAGGACGTTCCGCGATGGAACAAGGAACGGATCCTGACCGCCGAACGGGAAACGCTGGGCCTGTATTTCAGCGGCCACCCCATCGATCAGCACCGCGAGCACCTCGACCGGCTCGTGGATGCCCGTCTGCGGGATCTGAAACCCACCAGCGACAGGAACGTGACAGTCGGCGGGCTGATCTCCGCGATCCGCACCATGACCACCCGGCGGGGAGACCGGATGGCGTTCGTGACCCTTGACGACCAGACTGCCCGGCTCGAGCTGGCGGTATTTTCCGATCTCTATTCGCAGAAACGGGAAGCGATCCGCAAGGACAACCTGGTGGTGGTCCACGGACAGGTGACCGTGGATGAGTATACCGGCGGGTTCAAAATGGCGGCCGATAAGCTCTACGACTGGGAGGAGGCGCGGACCGCCTTCACGGAACGAATCGTCCTGCGGCTCGAGAACGGACAGATCAGGAAGGGGCGCTGCATGGACGGGCTTCGGGAGCTGGTGGTGGAGCATGGAAGGGGCGACTGTCCGATATGGATCCGGTATGCCAACGAGGATGCGGAGGGCGTATTGATGCTCGGCGAGAACTGGCGGGTCAGGCCGACCTCCGCGCTGGTGGACGCGCTCGCGGCGCTCGTCGGTCACGACCGGGTGGAGCTCGTGTTCAATCGGAACATGGAGGACGACGAAGCCGAGAAGATAGACCACGCCGCGTGAGCCTCCGGGTTTCGAACGGTCTGATACAATCGCCTTGTCTCGCCACCGATATGCTGCCGGCAAGGCGCAGGGCGGGACGGGAGTATGAAACGGTATGGGGCACGGCTCGAAGTCGTAGTCCCCATACCGGGGACCATCGCGCCGAAGATCACTCCCATGGGAATCCCTGTAACAGCATCATCAACCAATGGATCTCAAGTTCCTAGAATTCGAACAGCCGATCGCCGAGCTCGAAGCGAAGATCGAGGAGCTGCGCCACGTCGAGGCCGGCGACGAAGTCGATATCGCGGAGGAGGTCGATCGCCTGCAGAAGAAGAGCAGGAGGCTCACCCAGAGTATCTTCGCCAATCTGACACCCTGGCAGGTCTCCCAGGTCGCCCGACATCCGCAGCGACCGTATCCTCTCGACTATATCCCCCGGGTCTTTGACGAGTTCGAGGAGCTGCATGGCGACCGGATGTACGCCGAGGACCCCGCCCTGGTGGGCGGGCTGGCACGCCTGGGGGATATTTCCCTGATGGTGATCGGACATCAAAAGGGACGGGACACCAAGGAGAAGATCACGCGCAACTTCGGTATGCCGCGGCCGGAAGGGTATCGAAAGGCGCTTCGGCTGATGCTTCTCGCGCAGAAGTTCGGGTTGCCCCTGGTGACCATGATCGACACCCCGGGCGCGTATCCCGGAGTAGGCGCCGAGGAACGCGGCCAGAGCGAAGCCATCGCCCGCAACCTCTACGTCATGGCCGGGTTGAGAACACCGGTCGTATCGGTGGTCGTCGGTGAGGGAGGGTCCGGGGGCGCCCTGGCCATCGGCGTGTGCGACCGGCTCCTGATGCTGCAATACGCCACCTATTCCGTCATCTCCCCGGAGGGCTGCGCGTCTATCCTGTGGAAGAGCGCCGACCGAGCCAGCGACGCCGCCGAGGCCATGGGCTTGACCGCTGCCCGGCTGCGCGAGCTGGAACTGGTCGATCGCGTCATCGAGGAGCCCCTTGGCGGCGCCCATCGTGATGTGGATCACACTGCAACGGCCCTCAAGAAAGCCTTCATCGAGGAGCTCGAGGAACTGGGACGGCACGACCTCGACAGTCTGGTGTCCGAACGCCGCAAGCGCCTGTTGGGCTACGGCAGGTTCGAAGACGGTGCATGAGTGACACCGGTGGCATCGACCTCGAGCTGATCAGGTCCCGAATCCTGGACACCGTGGGTGCGGGGCCGGATCATCCCTGGTACGCTGCCTTCAGCGGCGGCGTGGACTCCACGGTTCTCCTCCATCTCCTGGGCCGGATCGCCCGCGATACCGGCACCCGGCTCGCCGCCCTCCACGCGGACCACGGTCTCAGCCCGCATTCGGGACGGTGGCGCAGGCACTGCGAGCGCCAGTGTGACGAGTGGGGTGTCGAATGCCGATCGACCCGGCTGGCGGTGGCCGACGACAGCGGCCTCGGCCCGGAAGGAACAGCCCGGCAGGCCCGGTATCGCTGGTTCCGCGACATGGTGGGTGCGGAGCACTGGCTGTTCACCGCACATCACCGGAACGACCAGGCGGAGACGGTGATCGAGCGCCTGGCGCGGGGCTCCGGTCCCCGGGGCCTCGGCGGAATGCGGCCGGTGGCCCGCGTCTACGATCTGAATGTCGCACGCCCCTTGCTGGACGTCAGTCGCGACTCGATAGAGGCCTACGCGGCGCTTCACGGTCTCCGCTGGGTGGATGACGAGTCAAACCGCGATTCGCGCATCACACGAAACTATATCCGCAGCCGCATCCTGCCCGATCTGAAGCTGCGCTGGCCGGACACGGAGGCAACGCTGGCCAGGACCGCGGCGGCCATGCGTGAAGCGCAGGCGGTGCTGGACGAGGTCGCGGCGGCGGACCTGGGCCGGTTGGACGACCGTCCGGTGGGCGGCGATCCGTCCGTGTGCATTCCGGCGCTGACCGCCCTGAGCGCCGAGAGACAACGCAATGCACTGCGCTGCTGGATCCACCGGGAGCTGGGCGTTTCGCTGGGCCTCACGCGACTCAATCACGTCATCCGCGAGCTTGCCTGTCATCCCCGCAATGCGGGGGGACTGCGCTGGCCGCCGGCAGAGCTGAGAACTTACCGCGACCGTCTCTACCTGGTGGCCGCCGGCTCACCCCCGCGCGGCTCTTGCTCGTGGACGCTCCAGAGTGAGCTGGTCATGGAAGGCGGCCTGACGTTGACGCCCCGGAAAGTCACCGGCCGGGGCCTGAAAGCCGGCGCCCTGCCCGCCAGCGTCACCGTTCAGTTCCGACTCGGCGGGGAGAGCTGCCGGCTGCCGGGCCGGCGGCATCGGCACGCCTTGAAGAAGCTCCTGCAGGACGCGGGAATTCCTCCGTGGCAAAGACCGCGTATTCCCCTGATCATGGTAGGCGGGGAGGTGGCGGCCGTCCCGGGGCTGACATGCTGCGTGCCGTACGCGGCGGGCCCGGACGACAGCGGTATCGAGATCGAGGTCAGCTACGCGGGTCGGCGCGGTGCGTCACGCGGCGACGGCGCCAGGATAGAGGTCTGAGCGCCTTTTCCCCGGCAGTACCGGTCGCCGGCTGCTGATATGCGGCTTTCCATGGTTGTCCTGGTCCTGTGCGCAGCATTGCTGCACGTCGCCTGGAATGCCGTGGTCAAGGTCAGCAGGGACCGCCTGGTGACCATGACCCAGGTTGCGGGGAGCGCCGCGATTGTTTCCCTGGTCGTCCTTGTCTTCGTACCTTTTCCGAACCGGGAAAGCTGGATGTATCTGCTGCTCTCGGCCGCGGTTCACTCGGGTTACGTCCTGTTTCTGCTGCGCGCCTATGAGCACGGTGACCTCAGCCAGGTTTACCCGATCGCGCGTGGCACGGCACCGTTGCTGGTTCTGGGGTTGGCGTTCCTGGCGGCGGGGGAGGTCCCGCACGGCACCGCCCTGGCCGCTATTCTGCTGATCGTTGCGGGCGTCGTCTCTCTCGCGTTTCGCGGGCGCCTTCGCCTGCCGCGGGACCATGGACAGGTGCGCTACGCCTTCCTTACCGCCATCTTCATCGCGCTCTATACGGTCATAGACGGCCTCGGGGCCCGACGTGCGGGGACGCCACACGGCTACACCGCCTCGCTCTTCGTGCTCAACGGGCTCGTGCTGGCCGCGCTCTTGTCGCTGAGGCACGGACGCGGAACCAGGGCCGTCTTGAGGGGTGCCCCCTGGAAAGCCGCCGCCGTGGGCGGCATTATGTCCCTGGCTGCCTATTGGCTGGTTATCTGGGCTCTCACCCTCGCCCCCATGGCCCCGGTCGCCGCCCTGCGTGAGACCAGCGTGATCTTCGCGGCAATCCTCGGCACAGTCTGGCTCAAGGAGCCTTTCGGCCGCTGGTCCATCGCGGCGGCGGTGGTGGTGGCGGCCGGTATCGTTCTGTTGCAGGTGTGATGACCCATGATGAACCCACGATGAACCAGTTGCCATCCGGCCATTCGAATGAGACATTGCTCCACCATGCCACGGGCGCGCTCCGGACCGGTGCCGGCGCGGTCCCCCGCAGGTGTTTTTTACAACAACGAGGAGTGCGTGTAATGCTGAAACAACTGGTCGTATTTGGTCTTGGCGCGGGCATACTTTCGGCGTCGATCGGCTCGATGGCCCAGGGTAATCCGGTCATCTCTTACCGGCAGAAAGTCATGCAGTCGAACGGCGCGAACCTTGGCGCCGTGGCGGACATACTCAAGTATCAGCTTCCTTATCAACAGAATATCAAGGTCCATGCCGAAGCGCTCAGCCAGGCGGCGTCGCTGATTCCATCGGCATTCAAGGCCAAGGTCTTTGAAGGCCGCACGGACGCGAAGCCCGCCATCTGGGAGAACTGGGACAAGTTCGTGAAGTACGCCGATGACCTCAAGAAAGCCAGTGACACCCTCGCCGAGGTCGCCGGGGGAGGCGACGCCGCCGCCATCGGGGCCCAGGTCCAGAAGGTCGGGCATGCCTGCAAGGAGTGCCACGACGACTTCCGTAAGCCGAGGGAGGAGTCCTACAAGAAAAAGAGGTAGTGATTTGTCCCCTCAAACATGAGTGGGTGCGCCTGGTCTGCGCACGCGTGCTGTTCTTCGCCGCAGTGTGGCTGGCGCCGGCCACGGGTTTGTTGGCGGCCTCCAGTGGCGCGGTCGTGCGGGGCGAGTACGTCTTTCATGCGGCGGCGGGCTGCAGTTGTCACACGGACGTTCCGCACAAAGGGCCCAGACTGGCGGGTGGACGCGCCATAAGGACACCCTTTGGCACCTTCTACAGCCCGAACATCACGCCCGACCGCGCCACCGGTATCGGGTCATGGTCGAAGGACGATTTCATACGCGCCATGACGAGCGGGGTCGGTCCGTCCGGAACCCACTACTATCCCGCATTTCCCTACACCTCCTTCACGCATATGACCCGCGATGATCTCGGGGATCTGTGGGCATATCTGTCCGCTCAACCGCCTGTCGAGCGCGCGAACCGGAGCCATGACCTGTCGTGGCCGTTCAGTTGGCGGTCGCTGCTCCGGGTCTGGGATTGGTTGTACTTCGACCCCGGGACGCCGGTTTCCGATCCATCCCGGTCCGCGGAGTGGAACCGCGGTGCCTACCTCGTCAATGGTCCCGCCCACTGCGGAGAGTGCCACACGCCCCGGGGCTGGCTGGGCGCCAGGGACCGGTCCATGGCGCTGGCCGGCACTTCCCGGGGACCCGACGGCGACCCCGTGCCGAACATCACTCCGGACCCCAGGACCGGCATCGGCCGGTGGAACCCCGTCGACGTAGCGTGGCTGCTCCAGACCGGCCTGCTCCCGGACGGCGACACCGTCCAGGGCGCCATGGCGGAGGCCATCGACCAGGGCTACCGCTACCTGAGCGCCGCCGACCGCCAGGCCATCGCGGAATACATCCTGTCCCTGCCCCCGATACACCACGAGGTGAGCAAGAAGCGACCCTGAGCGGCCTCGACTGTGATTTGATGGTCACGGACTACTGCGCTGCCGGCCTTGGTCGAATCCCGAACGGGAGTGCCTTGCATGAACGGCAGAATGTCTTCGTCGGTACGCCGTAAATACATCCTTGTAGGCTGCGCTGCCGCTGTCCCTGCGGCAGAGGCCCGACGAAAGCCCTCTCCCGTTCATGCAGGGCACGACATCCGGGAAAATTTCCCCCCGAGGCATCGCAGGCGTCCGGTTGTGCGTCGGAATTGTTGAAAATAGGCGACTATTGCCAGTCCTGCCAGGAAACTTCGATTCCTTCCGGCGCAGATATTTGTTAAGCTGTAATGCCGTTCGGAGTCCAGCCCGCGACTTCGCAAGACCAGGACGAAGTGGCGCACATGACAAAATATATTTTCATCACGGGCGGGGTTGTTTCATCCCTTGGCAAGGGTATCGCGGCATCGGCCCTGGCGGCCGTCCTCGAATCCCGAGGCCTCAAAATCACCCTCCTCAAGCTCGATCCCTACATCAACGTCGATCCGGGTACCATGAGTCCGTTCCAGCACGGTGAAGTATTCGTCACCGCGGACGGGGCGGAAACGGATCTCGATCTGGGTCATTACGAACGATTCGTAAGAACACCCATGACACAGCGGAACAACTTCACGACCGGCCAGATCTACGAGCGGGTCATCCGCAAGGAGCGGCGTGGCGAGTACCTCGGCGGCACCGTCCAGGTGATCCCCCACATCACCGACGAGATCAAGAAATGCATCTCCGAGGGCGCCGACGACGCCGACGTCGCGCTGGTGGAGATCGGCGGCACCGTTGGCGACATCGAGTCCCTGCCGTTCCTCGAGGCGATCCGGCAGATGCGGATCGAGCTGGGGGCGAAGAACACGGTGTTCATCCACCTCACCCTGGTGCCCTACATCGGGGCGGCGGGGGAGATCAAGACCAAGCCCACCCAGCATTCCGTCAAAGAGCTGCGCAGCATCGGTATTCAGCCCGACATCCTCCTGTGCCGGGCGCAGGAGCCCTTGACCGAGGATGCACGGCGGAAGATCGCCATGTTCTCGAACGTCCACGAGCGGGCGGTGATCTCGGCCCCGGATATGGCCAACATCTACAGGATTCCGGCGGCGTTCCATGACCAGGGACTGGACGGAATCGTCCTGGAACAGCTCAATGTCGAGGCACCGGCCGCCGACCTGTCGGAGTGGGACAAGGTCGTGCACGACGGCGAGCACCCGAACCAGCAAGTGACGATTGCCCTCGTGGGCAAGTATGTCGATCTCACCGAGTCCTACAAATCCCTGACGGAAGCACTGAGCCACGCCGGCATACACACCCTGACCGACATAGAAATCGTCTATGTGGACTCCGAGGACATCGACGGCCAGGGCACCGACGTATTGGCGGACGTCGACGGTATCCTGGTGCCGGGCGGTTTCGGCCAGCGGGGTATCGAAGGCAAGATCAAGGCCGTCCAATACGCCCGCGAGCACAACATTCCCTATCTCGGGATTTGCCTCGGCCTGCAGGCGGCGGTGATAGAGTTCGCCCGCCACGTCGCCGGCCTGGCAAACGCCAACAGCACGGAATTCGATCCCCGGACGCCCCATCCCGTCATTGCCCTGATTCACGAGTGGTTGGACAGGGACGGGACGGTGCAGGTGCGCACCGTGGATTCCGATCTCGGCGGCACCATGCGCCTCGGCAGCCAGGCCTGCTACCTGCGCGAAGGCACCCGCGCCTACGAGTGCTATGGCAAGGACGTCATCTACGAGCGCCACCGGCACCGCTATGAGGTCAACAACCACTATCGTGGTCGCCTCGAAGAGAAGGGCCTCGCGGTGGCGGGGGTCTCCAAGGACGACCTCGTCGAGGTCATCGAGCTGCCGGACCATCCCTGGTTCGTGGGATGCCAGTTTCACCCGGAATTCACTTCTTCGCCCCGGGACGGCCATCCGCTGTTCTCCGGTTACATTTCCGCCGCCCGCCGCTATCGGGAGTCCCGGTATGAGGCCAGGAGTCGAGGCAGCCGGCAGGTCGCCGTGTGATGGAGCTGTGCGGCTTCGAGGTCGGGGGGACAAGGCCGTTGTTCCTCATCGCCGGCCCGTGCGTGATCGAATCCGAATCCCTGGTCCTCGACGTCGCCGGCAAGCTCGAGGAAATCTGCGGGCGCCTCGGCCTGCCGTTCATCTTCAAGGCGTCCTATGACAAGGCCAACCGGAGCTCGCACGAGTCGTTCCGGGGACCGGGTATCGAGCAGGGTCTTCAGATCCTGTCGAAGGTCCGGCGCAGCATCGGCGTGCCCGTTCTCACGGACGTTCACAGCCCCGAAGAGGTGGAGCTGGCCAAGTCCACCGTGGACGTTTTGCAGACTCCGGCATTCCTGTGCCGCCAGACCGATCTCATCCAGGCCGCGGCGGCGAGCGGACAGCCCGTCAACATCAAGAAGGGACAGTTCCTCGCGCCGGACGAAATGAACACGGTGGTCGACAAGGCCTTCGCCGCGGGCGGCCGCGACCGGGTACTGGTCTGCGAGAGGGGCACCATGTTCGGTTATCACAATCTGGTCGTCGATATGCGGTCGCTCGATATCATGCGCGAGACGGGCTGCCCGGTGGTGTTCGACGCTACCCACTCGGTGCAGCAGCCGGGCGCCTTGGGCGATCGTTCCGGCGGCCAACGCCAGTTCGTGCCGCTCCTCGCCAGGGCGGCCGTGGCAGCCGGAGTGGCGGGCCTGTTCATGGAGACGCACCCCGACCCCGACACTGCGCTGAGCGACGGCGCCAACGCCTGGCCCCTGGATCGGATGGAGCCGCTGTTGGCGACGCTGCTCGAGATCGATCACCTCGTGAAATGCAAACCCATGTGAGCGGTCCAAGCTCGTCCTGTTGATACGTTTACCTTCGATACCAAGGAGCCAAGCTGTCATGTCGCAAATCACCGCCGTCAAGGCGCGGGAGATACTCGATTCCAGGGGCAACCCGACCGTGGAAGCGGAAGTTCACCTGGCCGGCGGCGCCTCGGGCACCGCAGCGGTTCCGTCGGGAGCCTCGACGGGGTCGCTGGAGGCGCTGGAGCTGCGGGACGGGGACCCGGCACGATATGGCGGCAAGGGCGTCCTGAAGGCGGTCGGCCACGTCAACACGGAGATCGCCCGCGCCGTGACGGGCATGGACGCCGCCGGTCAGTCCGAGTTGGACCGGGCGATGATCGAGCTGGACGGGACGGAGAACAAGAGCCGGCTGGGCGCGAACGCTATCCTTGCGGTCTCCCTGGCCTCGGCGAAGGCGGCGGCGGGCCATGTCGGCGTCCCCCTGTACCGGCACCTGGCCGGGCTTCACGGCGAAGCGGATCCCACCGAGCTGCCCGTGCCGCAGATGAACATCATGAACGGCGGCGCCCACGCGAACAACGCTGTCGATTTTCAGGAATTCATGGTCCTGCCGACGGGCATGGACAGCTTTCACGAAGCCCTGAGAGCGGGCGCCGAGATCTTTCATACCCTGAAGCGGTTGCTGGCGCAGAAAGGGCTGAGCACCGCGGTAGGGGATGAAGGCGGATTCGCGCCGCAGCTCGAGTCCAACGAGGATGCGGTGCGCCTGCTCGGGGAAGCGATCGAGGGTGCCGGCTACCGGCCGGGCACCGACGTGACGATCGGCATAGACGCCGCCGCCTCCGAGTTTTACAGCAACGGCGAATACCGTCTCGCGGCCGAGGGCAGATCCATGAGCTCGACCGAGTTTGTCGACTACCTAGAGGCCTGGGTAGACAAATACCCCATCGTGAGCCTGGAGGACGGCATGGCGGAAGATGACTGGGAAGGTTGGTCGGCACTCACCCGGCGGCTCCGAGGAAGGGTGCAACTGACGGGGGACGACATATTCGTGACCAACACCTCGATCCTGCAGAGGGGCATCGATCAAGGCGTCGCGAACTCCATCTTGATCAAGGTGAACCAGATCGGCACCTTGACCGAGACCCTGGACGCCATACGCCTCGCCCACGACTCCGGCTACCGCACGACGATCTCGCACCGGTCGGGAGAGACCGAGGACACCTTCATCGCCGACCTCGCCGTCGCGACTCGCGCCGGCCAGATCAAGACGGGCTCGCTGTGCCGCTCGGAGCGAGTCGCCAAGTACAACCGCCTGCTTCGCATCGAGGAAGAGCTGGCAGGTACCGGCCGGTTTGCCGGAGCGGCCGCCCTGGCCGCCTCGGTCCGGTAGACGCGCCGCCCATGCCCGGTTTGTCCGCGAAGCTGGCGATTGGGATACTCATCGCGATGCTGCTGGCTTTGCAGTTCAACCTGTGGCTCGGAGACTTCGGTCTGATCCGCTATTGGCACCTCCAGAAGCAGGTCCAGGAGCAGGGGAGGGCCAACGACCAGCTCAAGGCGCGCAACCGGCGGCTTCAGGCAGAGGTCTTCGACCTGAAGCACGGCACCGACGCACTGGAGGAGCGGGCCCGCTCGCAGCTCGGCATGATCAAGAAAGGGGAGGAGTTCTACCAGGTCATCGAAGAGGATGGTCACCGCGAAAAAGACGCGAGCCGCCAGTCGCAGCGCTAGCTTAGCTAAGGAAGCTCTGATTAATCGCTTACGCTGTCATTGCGAGCGCAGCGAACAATCAAGCATGCCTGCCATTCCACGCTTTCTGGATTGCTTCGTCGCGTCGCTCCTCGCAATGACAGCATTAATCAGAGCTTCCCTAAGCTAGTCCCGCCCCGCCCGCCGCAGCCCCGCAGGGGTGGGGCTTGTCGCCCGGGTCCTCCCGGACGACCGCGATTCCGGCTCAGGCGCTCGTTCAGCGGCTCTGAACACGGTTGGGCTCGAATACCGTGTAGGGCAGTTCCTGCTCGAACAGAACCGGCCCCCGATCGCTTTTCAGGCACAGGGGATGCCTGCCGACATCCGCGATGCGTACCACCGCCAGCAGATCCCAACCCGCACCGGGGCCGGGCTGGGCATCCACTACCGTACCCGTGGGCGCCGGATGGCCCTGCGTATACACCCGATCACCGGGTCTGGGCCGGTCCTCGTCGCCGATCCTGAACCGCGTCATACGCTGTTTCAGGTTGCCGAGGTAGTGCATGCGGGCGACGATCTCCTGCCCCGGGTAGCAGCCCTTCTGAAAGCTGACCCCGCCGAGCAGGTCCAGATTGACCATCTGCGGGATGAACGATCCCGAGGTAGCCGGAGTGATGTTGGGAACTCCAGCCAGTATGTCCAGTCGCGCCCAGGTCCAGGAACCCACCACGGTGGCGTGCCGGGCGAGCTTGCTCCAGGCTGCGATACAGGATTCCGCCGGGCCGGTGACCTCGAAGCGAGGACGCCCGTCACCGCCCAGGCGAGTCACGGCGAGGTCGCCGGCATGGGTGACCCGGCTGTCACCCGCCGGCAGGGGACCGCAGATTCCTTCGAGACCACGGGCGGCCGTCTTTCCGCACATGCCGAAGGCCGTGCGCTCGTCCGTCGAAAAATCCACCTTCGCCCGCAGGACGTACCTGCGCAGGCGTTCGAGCACCGTGTCGCGCAGGTCCAGCGGCAGCTTCAGCAGCAACCCGTCGCCGTCCAGGCTGACCCGAAGGACACAGATCAAGCGGCCCTTGGGGTCGCAATACCCACCCAGGACGGACTGCTCGGCATCCAAAGACCTCAAGTCGCAGGTAAGCTGATTCTGGAGGAAATCATGCGCGTCGTGTCCGCTCGCACGCACTACAGCCTCGTGTCCGAGGTCGCAAAGAGTATCCCCTGTGAGCTTTTGAAACGCGTCGACGTTTTCGGTGTCCGTGTGGGAGTAGCCGTCCGGCCCGGCGCTCAAGCCCTCGGTTTCCAGGAACTCACGCCAACGATCGATCATGTCGCACTCCCAACGCAGCTGCCTACGGTGAACATGCTAACGTAACATGCGCGGTGCTCCGAGCAAACGCCGGCCGCGCCCGCAGCGCGGTTGTCTTTTCCGCCCCGAAAGGGGAGAATAAACCAATATTGCGTTGCACAAAATGAAACACAGGGGCTCGTTTCGATGACGGCAGACGACGCGCCGCAGGGCGGTGCCAGGGATGCAAGACCCAGGCTCAACGAATCCGAGGCGTCGACTGACGGCGCGCGGGGCACGTCCGGTGACACCGAAACTATGCCCAGGGAGATAGGCGGTCGCGGCGGGGCGGATCCGACCCGTTACGGCGACTGGGAGAAAAAGGGTCGCTGCATCGACTTCTGAGCGGCTCGTAGGCCTCGTTGACACACGTCATGACCTGAGGGAGCGCGGAAGACGGGGAACGGCGGCGCCGGCGAATTTCCGGCGGGCCGGAGCTCACGGGACGGGTCCTCATTTGACAGAAGCAACAATGCAGCGAACCGACCAGCGATAGCATATGGCAAACATCAACAGACCTCTGTCGCCGCATCTGCAGGTTTACAGGTGGCAGCTCACCTCTGTCCTGTCCATCACCCACCGAGCCACCGGTGTCGTCCTCAGCGCCGGCGTACCCTTCCTGCTGTACTGGATCTGGTCCCTGACGGCAGGCGCTGACGCCTATGCGAATGCTCAATGGTTCTTTGGCTCGATCATCGGGCGGCTGCTGCTGCTGGGGTTCAGCTTCTCGTTGTTCTATCACCTGTGCAACGGTGTGCGGCATCTGTTCTGGGACATCGGCAAGGGCCTGGAGATCAGGCACGTATACCGCAGCGGCTGGATCGTCGTCGTCGCCGCCGTGGCCCTCACTCTCGTGGCCTGGCTCGCAGCGTACGCCGTCCGCGGAGCGGGCGCATGAACCTGCAGACGCCGTTGTCACGGGTGCTGGGCCTGGGCTCGGCGAAAGAAGGCGTCGAGCACTGGTGGTGGCAGCGACTCACCGCCCTGGCGCTGGTTCCACTGGCCGTGTGGTTCGTGGTGGCGGTCGTGTCATTGACAGGCGTGGATCACGCGGTTGCCCGGGCGTGGGTGACGCAGCCGCTCAACAAGGCGCTGCTGATCGCGTTCCTGGCGGCGCTGCTGCATCATGCCCAGCTCGGTCTCCAGGTAGTCATCGAGGACTATGTGCATCGCGAAGCGTGGAAACTGAGCCTGATGCTCGCGGTCAAGTCTCTGGCGGTGCTGGCCTTCATCTGGGTCACCGTCCTGCTGGTATCGGCCTCCTAGGAGTGACGATGTGAGCCAATCCTACGAATTCGTGGACCATACCTACGACGTGGTGGTCGTAGGCGCCGGCGGGGCGGGCCTGCGGGCGACCTTCGGCATGGCGGCCGCGGGCCTCACGACGGCCTGCGTCACCAAAGTATTCCCGACGCGCAGCCACACCGTGGCCGCGCAGGGCGGGATGAGCGCCGCGCTGGGAAACATGGGGGAGGACGACTGGCGCTGGCACATGTACGACACCGTCAAGGGCTCCGACTGGCTGGGCGACCAGGATGCCATCGAGTACATGTGCCGCGAGGCGCCCGCGGCGGTGATCGAGCTGGAGCACTACGGGGTGCCGTTCTCCCGCACCGAGGACGGCCGGATCTATCAACGGGCCTTCGGCGGAATGACTGCACATTTCGGTGAGAAGCAGGCCCAGCGGACCTGCGCCGCCGCCGACCGCACCGGCCACGCCATACTGCACACTCTCTACCAGCAGGCCCTCAAGCACGACGCGACGTTTTTCATTGAGTACTTTGCCATCGACCTGATCATGGAGGACGGGCAGTGCCGCGGCGTCGTGGCCTGGAACCTGGAGGACGGCACCATTCACCGTTTCCGGGCACAGCTCGTGGTGATGGCCACCGGAGGCTACGGGCGTGCCTTCTTCTCCTGCACGTCGGCTCACACCTGCACCGGCGACGGCAACGCCATGGTGCTGCGCGCCGGGTATCCCCTGCAGGATATGGAGTTCGTACAGTTCCATCCCACCGGCATTTACGGCGCCGGCTGCCTGATCACCGAGGGCGCGCGCGGCGAGGGCGGCTACCTGACCAACTCCGAAGGTGAGCGTTTCATGGAGCGCTACGCACCCAATGCCAAGGACCTGGCATCGCGGGACGTGGTCAGCCGCTCGATGACCATCGAGATCCGGGAGGGCCGCGGGGTGGGCCCCCATAAGGATCACATCTTTCTGCACCTCGAACACCTGGGCCCCGATCTGCTGGAAGAACGATTGCCCGGCATCTCCGAGACGGCCCGCATCTTTGCCGGCGTGGACGTCACCAAGTCCCCGATCCCGGTGCTGCCCACCGTTCACTACAACATGGGCGGAATCCCCACCAACCATCACGCGGAGGCGATGACCCTCAAGGACGGCAACCCCGAGACGGTAGTGCCGGGATTGATGGCGATCGGCGAAGCCGCCTGCGTATCGGTGCACGGCGCCAACCGCCTCGGCTCCAATTCCTTGCTGGATCTCATCGTCTTCGGGCGTGCGGCCGCCCATCGGGCGGCGGAAATCGTCTCCGTCAATGCTCCTCAGAAGGCCCTGCGAGGCGACGCTGCGGATCGGGCGGTAGCCCGGCTGGATGCCCTGCGCCATGCCAATGGCTCGACGCCCGTGGCGAAGATACGCCTCGACATGCAGCGCACCATGCAGAGCAACTGCGCCGTATTCCGTACCGGCGAGGTGATTCAGGAAGGTATCGACAAGCTCGACGCGGTCGTCGCCTCCATGTCGGACGTCAGGCTTTCGGACCGCGGACTGATATGGAATACGGACCTGGTCGAGGCCCTGGAGCTCTCCAATCTCCTCGCCCAGGCCGAGGTGACCATACGCTCGGCCCTCAACCGCCAGGAGAGCCGCGGGGCGCACGCCAGGGAGGACTTCCCCGACCGGGACGACGAGAACTGGATGAAACATACCGTCGCCTGGATGGACGAAAACGGCAAGGTGCGCCTCGACTACCGGCCGGTGCACGACTATACGCTCACGGACGAGATCAATCCCTTCCCGCCCAAGGCGCGGGTCTACTGACCGGGGGATCTTCAGATCATGGCGCAGTTCCGCTTGCCCGAAAACTCGAGAATTCTGGAGGGAGAGCACCACCCGGCTCCGGATGGAGCGAAGCGCACCAAGACTTTCAAGATCTACCGCTTCGACCCCGATGACGGCGCCAACCCCAGAACCGACTACTACGAGCTGGATCTCGATGCCTGTGGGCCCATGGTCCTGGACGCCCTGATCAAGATCAAGAACGAGGTGGATTCCACTCTTACGTTCCGCCGCTCCTGCCGCGAAGGGATCTGCGGATCGTGCGCCATGAACATCGACGGCACGAACACCCTGGCCTGTACCAAGCCGATCGAGGACGTCGAGGGGGAGGTGCGCATCTATCCGCTGCCTCACATGGCCGTCATCAAGGACCTGGTGCCGGACATGGGTCATTTCTATGCCCAGTACGCCTCCATCAAGCCGTGGCTGCAGACCCGCACGCCCGCGCCCCCCGACCGGGAGCGCCTCCAGTCCCCGGAAGAGCGCGACCGCCTGGACGGGCTGTACGAATGCATACTCTGTGCCTGCTGCCAGACAAGCTGTCCGAGCTACTGGTGGAACAGCGACCGCTACCTCGGACCGGCGATCCTGCTGCAGGCCTACCGGTGGTTGGCCGACTCACGTGACGAAGCTACCGGTGAGCGCCTGGACGACCTGGAGGATCCTTTCCGCCTGTATCGCTGCCACACCATCATGAACTGCACGAATACCTGCCCCAAGAGCCTGAATCCCGGCAAATCCATTGCCGAGATAAAGAAGATGCTGGCGGCCCGCCGCTAGCCCCCCGCCGCGAACCGTGAGCATCCCCGCTCGCGTGCGCTGGCGTTGCCGCCGCGGCACGAAGGAGCTCGATGCGCTACTAGGCCGCTTTCTGGAGCAGGGCTACCCTCAGTTGAGCGCCGACCAGCGCGAAGCGTTCGAGGAGCTGCTCGATCAGCAGGATCCGGACTTGGCCGCCTGGCTGTGGGGCGGCGAACCGCCGCCTTCGAAGTGGGCGGATCTGATCTACCGAATACGAGCGGACTCGGGCGTCCACCCGGCCTGAGAGGGTGTCGCGGAACAGCGCTCTTGCGGTGGGTCGGGCTCAAGCCCGGCAAGGGCCCGTGCCATTCGATGCACTGCCGTCGGAATGAATTCCGAGCCACCGGGGGGCTCCGATCTGCGGCCCTGCAGGCCGGGCTTCGGCCCGGCAACAGGCTGCCCAGGCTTGCCGGCGAGGACCCGCGTCCGGTCAGCTCTCCCAGGCCGGTTCGTGAAGCCGCCCGACGAAGTTCTTGGGCGTCAATACCGTGTCCCGCGAATAGGCCACGTCGTTCGGGCTGGGAAAGTCCAGGGTGTAGTGCAGTCCGCGGCTTTCCCGGCGCTCCAGGGCGCACAGTACAGTCAACTCCGCAACCGTGAGCAGGTTGCGCAGCTCCACGAGGTCATTGCCGACTCGAAAATTACTGTAGTAATCGCGGATTTCCTCTTTGAGGAGCTGGATGCGATGGCGGGCCCGCTGCAGCCGTTTGGTGGTGCGCACGATGCCGACGTAGTCCCACATGAAGCGCCTCAGCTCATCCCAGTTGTGCGACACCACGATCTGCTCATCCGGGTCCGTGACCAGGCTCTCGTCCCAGGGCGCGAGATCCACGGCCGGCACCTTGATCTCGTCGATCTGGGCGAGGATGTCGACCTCGGCGGACTGGGCCAGCACCAGGCATTCCAGCAGGGAGTTGCTCGCCAGTCGATTGGCGCCGTGCAGGCCGGTCCAGGCACATTCGCCGATCGCATACAGCCCGGGCAGGTCGGTGCGTCCCCGCAGATCGGTCATCACGCCGCCGCAGGTGTAGTGGGCCGCCGGCACCACGGGGATCGGCTCCCTCGTCATGTCATAGCCGTAGCTCTTGCACAGCTCGTACAGGTTGGGGAAGTGCTCGAGGATGAACTCCGCCGGCTTGTGACTGATATCGAGGTTGACGTGCTCCACACCATGACGCTTCATCTCGTAGTCGATGGCGCGTGCCACGATATCCCGGGGAGCCAGTTCCGCCCGCGAATCGTGCCTCGCCATGAACTGTGTTCCATCCGGGAGCGCCAGCTTGCCGCCTTCGCCTCGCACGGCCTCGGAGATGAGCAGGGTCTTGGCTCGGGGATGGAAAAGACAGGTGGGATGGAACTGCACGAACTCCATGTCCGCGATGCGGCAGCCGGATCGCCAGGCCATCGCAATGCCGTCGCCGGTGGAGGTGTCGGGATTGCTGGTGTACAAGTAGGCCTTGCTGGCGCCTCCGGTCGCAAGGACCACGAAATCGGCCGCCAGGGTTCTGACCTGACCCGTCGCGAGCTCGAGCGCGTACACGCCGAGGCAGCGGGTGGGCGGCTCGACGCCCGGGCGGCGCGAGTTGATGACGTCCACGGCGATATGGTTCTCCAGGACCCTGATGTTGGGCGACTGGCGGGCTCGTCCTTCCAGGGTGGTTTCCACCGCCTTGCCGGTGGCGTCGCGGGAGTGAATCACCCGGCGATGGCTATGGCCGCCTTCGCGGGTGAGGTGATACTCGTTGACGTGGTTCTCGTCAGTGAAACGGCTGAACTCGACGCCCTGGTCGATCAGCCACTGGATATTCTCGGGACCGTGGCGGACGATGAACTCCACCGTTTCCCGGTTGCACAGGCCCGCTCCCGCGTCCAGGGTGTCCCGGATGTGCGCCTCGAAGGAATCGCGCCTGGACAGGGCGGCCGCGATGCCGCCCTGTGCATAAAGGCTCGAGCCCTCCGTCAAGCCCTTCTTGGCGAGCACGGTCACCTCGATGCCCTGCCCGGCAAGCCGCAGGGCAAGGCTCAGGCCGGCGAGGCCTGCTCCGACGATCAACACTCGGTCCCGGCGGTTGGCGGACATATCTGGGATCCCAAAGAGGAAAGCGAAATCGTTTGATTTTCGTTATTATACCGGCCCGTTTCGGATCTTCGTAAGGCGCATCGGCCTGTTCACGGCCTTCCAGTGCCCCGAAAAAAGCTTCCTATTCAGGTGATTTTGCTCGAACTTTGTACCACTACGACTGTCATTTGTTTGTGGGTTGTGTAGGCGTCCGTCCCGGACCGGGGACGGCCGGGAAATGACCAACCAGCCCGTCGATAACGTGCTCGTCGAGCGAGTGCGGAATGGCGACCAGAACGCCTTCAATCTGCTGGTGAGAAAGTACCAGCACAAGGTGTCTAATCTCGTGTCGCGCTACATCTATGATTCCGCCGAGATCGAGGATGTATCGCAAGAGGTGTTCATCAAGGCTTATCGGGCGATAAACGGCTTCAGGGGTGACAGTGCGTTCTACACCTGGCTTTACCGGATTGCCGTCAATACGGCGAAGAACCACCTGGTGGCCCAGAGCCGGCGTCCGCCCAATACCGACGTGGACGTGGGCGACGCCGAGCAGATCGAAGTGGGCAGGCGAATGCGTGATATCGGGACGCCGGAGTCCAATACCTTGAGCAAGGAGCTGGCCGAGTGCGTGGCCAGAGCGGTGGACGAACTGCCGGAGGACTTGCGCACGGCAATTACTCTTCGGGAGCTGGAAGGACTCAGCTACGAGGAGATCGCGACGGTGATGGATTGTCCCATCGGGACGGTACGCTCCAGGATTTTTCGCGCCCGTGAGGCGATAGAGAAGCAGATGGATCCCCTGTTGCGTTAGTTATATGTAAAGATGTTCAACCATGGGAACCATGGGTACGAGATGCAATGACTGAGAAACTGTCAGCGCTAGTCGACAACGAACTCGAAGAGCTCGAGCGGGCCCAGGTCCTGCGGGACCTGAGCCGGGACGAAGCCCTCTCCGAGCGGTGGTCGCATTACCATATCATCGGCCTGGCCATGCGCCAGGAGGTGATCGTCCCGTCGCGGTCGCTCGTAGAGCGCGTGGCAGCACAACTCGCCCGCGAAGGCGGCACGAGCCCGGCGTTGCGCTCGGTCGGCCGCTCGGGCCCCCTGTACGGTTCCGCGGGCAGGTATGCGGTAGCGGCGTCGGTGGTGGCTGTATTGCTGCTGGGCGGGCTCTCGCTCAAGCTGTACGACAACAGTCGCGAAGTGCAGCCGACGCCGGCGGGGGTGGAGCGAATCGCAGGACTCGATGACGCAACCCACTGGGACAACCCGGACCCACAGGTCGATGACGCCCTGAACGCCCTGCTCGTGGAGCACGGAGAGTTCACGCCGGCCAGCGGCATGAACGGACTGACGGCTTACACCAAGTTCGTCTCCTACGACAGCCGCTAAGGCATTGTCGATGAAGTCCGTTATCGTTCGTCTGTCGGTGGTCTGCCTGTGCCTGGGCGTCGCGTGCGCGACGGCGTTCGGGGCCGAAGACGGCGCCCAATGGCTGATGAAGATCAACAACGCGGCACGACAGCTCAACTACGAGGGCACCTTCGTCTACGTTCAGGGCAATCGCGTCGAGTCCATGCGGGTGACGCACCGCGCCCATGGTGGCAGTATGCGCCAGCGCATCTATTCGCTGAACGGCGCGCCACGGGAGGTCATACGCGATGACAAGCAGATCTGGTGCTATATTCCCGACAGGAAAGTCGGGGTTCACGAGTACCGGCGCGTCTCCAAGGAGGGATTTCCCAACCTGCTGCCCCAGGCGGTGGACCATCTGGTAAAATACTACAAGGTTTACAAAGGCGCCGAGGGACGGCTGGCGGACCGGCGGGCACAGCAGATTATGGTGTTGCCGAAGGACGACTTCCGATACGGCTATGACCTGTGGGCGGACGAAAAATCCGGCCTTCTTCTCAAGGCAGTGCTGCTGGATCACGACAAGCACCCGATAGAGCAGTACCTCTTTACGAGCGTGGATATCGGAGGTGACATACCCGAGTCCGAGCTCGAGCCGGTTACGCCGAAGGACGACCTGGTCTGGTACGGAGACGCCCAAGGCGGCGACTCATCCGAGGAGTCGGGCTCTTCGAGCGACATGTCGGCCGGCCACTGGGTGATCGGTCGGGTGCCGGCCGGGTTCATGTTGACCCGTAAGATCAAGCGTCTGTCGCCCATGCGCGCAAGAGTGGTCGAGCATTATGTGTACTCCGACGGCCTTGCCAGCGTATCGGTGTTCGTGCAGGCTATCGACAAAGGGGATCACAGGGCTCGAATCAACGGAATCAACAAGATGGGTGCGGTTCATGCGTTCGGCCGCGAAATCAACGGGCACCAGATCACCGTGGTCGGGGAGGTGCCTTCACAAACCGTGGACCTGATTGGGATGTCCGTGAGTCCGAAGGAATAATGACATCACTGCTCAGCTCAGCGCCGGCCACGGGCCGGGGCAGAGTGCCGGCCATCGCGTGGATGAAGTCCTGCGCGGCGGCAGTCTTGCTGCTCGGTCTACTCCCGCCGGCGGCATCGGCGGCCACGGGGCTGCCGGATTTCACCACCCTGGTCTCGGACAACGCGCCGGCCGTGGTCAACATCAGCACTACCCAGACGATTCCCCGCGGGAGCCTGCCCAAGAATTTCGACATCCCCGACCTGCCGGAGGACAGTCCGTTCCGCGATTTCGGTGAACTGCCGGAACAAGAGCGAAACATCCAGTCCCTGGGCTCAGGCTTCATCATTTCCAGCGACGGCTATGTCCTGACGAGCGCCCACGTCATCAAGGATGCGAGCGAGATCGTGGTGAGATTGAATGATCGCCGCGAGTTCGAGGCCAAGGTGGTCGGCCAGGACGATCGCAGCGACGTCGCCTTGCTGAAGGTACCGGCGACCGATCTGAAGACCGTTGAGATCGGCGACCCGCAGAAGCTGAAGGTGGGCGAGTGGGTGCTGGCGATAGGGTCTCCTTTCGGATTCGACAGCACGGCCACCGCGGGCATCGTTTCCGCTAAGGGCCGCAACCTCCCCAACGAGAACTACGTGCCTTTCATCCAGACGGACGTCGCCATCAATCCGGGCAATTCCGGAGGGCCCCTTTTCAACCTGGCGGGGCAGGTAGTCGGCATCAATGCACAGATATACAGCCGCACCGGTGGTTTCATGGGCTTGTCGTTCGCGGTGCCGATAGACATCGCCATGAGAGTCGTCCAGCAGCTCAAGACCAAGGGCAAGGTGACGCGTGGCTGGCTGGGCGTCCTGATACAAGGTGTAACCCGCGGCCTTGCGGAATCCTTCGGGATGTCCAAACCCATCGGTGCACTCGTTGCCGACGTCGTTCCGGACAGCCCGGCTGCCAAGTCCGATTTGAAGCCGGGCGACGTCATCATCAAGTACAACGGCCGGGCCTTGAACGAGATGTCGGACCTTCCGCCCATGGTCGGAGCGACTCCCGTGGGTGACAAGGCCAGCCTGCAGATCATTCGAAACGGCCAGCGGAAGACCATCACGGTCGTGATCGGCGAGCTGCCGCCCGAGGGTGTCGAGACCGGCGAGTCCGAAGGCCCGCAGTCGCCGCCGCCGGGCGAGCTGGTGCTCGGCATGCGGCTCGAAAACCTCGGAGCCGACGACCGGAAGGCCCTGGACGTGGACCATGGCGTCAAGGTTACCGACGTCGCGGACGGTCCCGGCAAACAGGCCGGTATACAGCCGGGAGACGTGCTGGTTCAGATCCGCGGCCAGGATATCAAGGATGTGGACCAGTTGCGTGAGATCGTGAAGGGCCTTCCCGGGCACAGGTCCGTGCCCGTGTTGATAAAACGGAAATCGCGCTCACTGTTCCTGGCCCTCAGGAGCGGCGACACGAACAAATAGAGAGCGCACAGCGCAGACGCTCTGAACTACCTGACAATTGCTGATAATATTGTGATCGCTCACTGGGGCGCGTCGATGCGCCCCTTTGTTCTTCTCGGTAATCCACATCCGATTCAATGTCCGCCGTTCGCAATCTGAATATAAGGAACTTCGCGATCATTGCCCATGTAGACCATGGCAAGTCGACTCTCGCGGACAGGTTCATCCAGCGTTGCGGAGCCTTGACCGAGCGCGAGATGTCCGAACAGGTGCTGGATACCATGGAGCTGGAGCGGGAGCGGGGAATCACCATCAAGGCGCAGAGCGTGCGGCTTCTTTATCCGGCGAAGGACGGCCGGACCTACCAGTTGAACCTCATCGACACGCCCGGCCACGTGGACTTCTCCTACGAGGTGTCCCGGTCGCTGACTGCCTGCGAGGGAGCGCTGCTGGTCGTGGACGCCTCCCAGGGCGTCGAGGCGCAGACCGTCGCCAACTGTTACGCCGCTGTCGATCTCGGCCTCGAAGTCATCCCGGTGCTGAACAAGATCGACCTGCCCGCGGCGGATCCCGTACGGGTGGCGCGGGAGATCGAGGACGTGGTCGGCATAGACACCAGCCACGCAGTAAAGGTCAGCGCCAAGACCGGCGAGGGGATAGACGAGGCGCTCGAGGCCCTGGTCCGGTACCTTCCGGCGCCCACGGGCGATGAGCAGGCCCCCTTGAAAGCCCTGATTCTCGACTCCTGGTTCGACAACTATCTCGGCACCATTTCCCTCGTCCGGGTGTTCGATGGCCGCCTGGCCGCCAAGGAGAAGGTGAAGATGATGGCGACGGGGCGCGACTACACGACCGAGGAGGTCGGCATCTTCACCCCTAAACGCAAGCCCTGTGACGCGCTTCGCGCCGGTGAGGTGGGTTACGTCATCTCGGGCGTCAAGAGTGTCTGGGGCGCCAAGGTGGGCGACACCATCACTCACAGCGCCCGTCCCGTTGCGAAGGCGCTTCCCGGCTTCAAGGAGATCCAGGCCCGGGTGTTCGCCGGCCTGTTTCCCGTGGACGCATCGGATTTCGAGGATTTCAGGGATGCGCTGGAGAAGCTTCAGCTCAATGACGCTTCCCTGAGGTATGAGCCGGAGACCTCCACCGCACTGGGATTCGGCTTCCGGTGCGGTTTTCTGGGGTTGCTTCACATGGAGATCATCCGGGAGCGCCTGGAGCGGGAGTACGGCATCGAGCTGATCACCACCGCGCCTACCGTCGTGTACAAGGTGTTGACCACCGACGGTGACTGGCGGGATGTTTCCAGCCCCTCGCAGCTCCCCGAACGGATACGCATCCAGGAGATCCGCGAGCCGATCATCGAGGCTCGCATGTTTCTGCCCAAGGAATATGTGGGGGCCGTGATCACACTGTGCATAGAAAGGCGGGGAATCCGCCGGCAGATTCACTACTACGGACGACAGGTCATGATCGTCTTCGAGCTGCCGCTGAGCGAGGTGGTCATCGACTTCTTCGACCGCTTGAAATCCGTCAGCCGGGGCTACGCATCCCTCGATTACGAGTTCCTCGAGCACCGCCCGGCGGATATCGTGAAAGTGGATGTGCTGATAAACGGCGATCCCGTGGAACCTCTATCCCTGCTCGTGCACCGTGACCAAAGCGATTACCGGGCGCGGCAACTGGTGGCCAGAATGAAGGAGTTGATCCCACGACAGATGTTCGATGTCGCGGTGCAAGCGGCGATCGGCTCGAAGATCATCGCCCGCGAAACCGTAAAAGCCCTGCGTAAAAACGTTACCGCCAAGTGCTACGGCGGTGACGTCACTCGTAAACGTAAATTGTTGGAAAAGCAGAAGGAAGGTAAGAAGAGAATGAAACAGATCGGTTCGGTACAGATTCCCCAGGAGGCGTTTCTCGCGGCACTCCAAGTGGAGGACAGATAGCCATGGATTTTGCGCTGATTCTATTCATTGCTCTGGTCATCACGGGATGCTTCGCTGCCTGGGATCTCTGGGTTCGACGGCCGCGCCTCGAGAAGGAGGGCCGGGAGGATGCCAGGGAACCACTGCTCATCGAGTACTCGAAGGCGTTCTTTCCCGTCATCCTTATCGTCTTCCTGTTGCGGTCTTTTGTATTGGAGCCGTTTCGTATCCCATCCGGGTCCATGCTTCCGACCCTGTATGTCGGCGACTTTATCCTGGTAAACAAGTTCATATACGGAATCAGGCTTCCCATTATCGACAAGAAGATCGTCAACGTGTCGGAACCCAAGCGGGGCGACGTGATGGTGTTCCGATTTCCTCATGATCCATCGATCGACTACATCAAACGCGTCGTCGGTTTGCCCGGTGATCAAATCGAATACAAGGACAAGACGCTCTACATCAACGGCAAGGAGATGCCCCAGTCCAAGGGCGCGGACGCGGTAGTCAAGGATATCGGGGGTCTAAGGGCGACCGTCAGTGACTACACGGAGCTATTGGGAAACGAGAAGCACAGCATCCTCAGGGACAGCGAAAGGCCCAATACGGACATGAAATTCTCGGTGCCGTCTGGCCACTACTTTGTAATGGGCGACAATAGAGACTACAGTAACGACAGCCGGTATTGGGGGTTTGTCCCGGAGCAGAATATTATTGGGGAGGCGGTGTTTATCTGGTTCAGTTGGGACTCACAGCACGGAGGGGGGGTAAACTGGTCGCGTATAGGTGACACAATACAGTAGATGGGGTTTCGGGATGATCAAGACGCAACGTGGCTGGACGATCTGGAGCCTGATGGGGGTTGCGGTTCTGATCGTGATTGGGGCATTGTTGTTCATGAAGTTGATGCCGGTCTACCTCGACAACTACAAGCTGCAGGAAGCAATGCACACCGTCGCGGCCGATCCCCGGGCGCACGATTGGAACAAGCATACGATCATCCGGGAGATGAACAAAATCCTGTACATCGACTACGGCGCCGACATCGTCGATCTGAACAACGCACTGACGGTGGACAAGACTGATACCCAATCATTCATCAACATACAGTACGAGGTCGTAGTGCCGCTGGTATACAACGTCAGCGCCCTTGTCAAGTTCAAGGACCAGGCGGAGATCAGTGCCAGATAGACCTTGCGGACCATCATCGCGAGACAAGCTCACATGCCTTTCGGCCAGACCGATGTCGCTAGACTGGAAAAGGCCTTCGATCTCCGCTTCCTGAATCCAAAGTTGCTCGAGAGGGCGCTGACGCATCGGAGCCGGAGCCACGAGAATTACGAGCGCCTGGAGTTCCTCGGTGACAGCGTGCTCGGATTCGTCGTGGCGGAGGAGCTGTATCTGAGGTTCCCCGCCACACCCGAAGGGAAGCTGAGCCGGATGCGCAGCTATGTCGTACGCAAGGAAACGCTGGCTCGCATTGCACGGTCCATGTCCTTGCAGGAGTATCTCCAACTGGGGGAAGGCGAGCTCAAGAGCGGAGGGTTCAACCGCGACTCGATCCTCGCGGACGGCCTGGAAGCCGTCATCGGAGCCGTCTATCTGGACCGGGGACTGGATGCGGCAAAATCCTTCATTCACCGGTCCTTCGACCAGGTATTGACGTCTCTCACGGTTGACACGGTCTACAAGGATTCGAAGAGCAGGTTGCAGGAATACCTGCAGCAGAGAGGCGAGCCCGTTCCTGTATACGACATCGTCTCCATTGGGGGAGAGCCGCACAATCAGACGTTCAAGGTGGCCTGCCGGGTTTCCCTGTCTGCGGAGCCGTACATGGGCGTCGGCTCGAGCCGCCGGGGCGCCGAGCAGCGTGCGGCGAAGCTGGCTTTCGAGTCCCTGACCCGAGATGAGTGAAAGCTTTCGATCGGGCTTCGTGAGCCTCGCGGGCAAATCCAACGTCGGAAAATCAACCCTGGTCAACAGACTGATCGGCCGTAAGATCAGCATCACCTCATCTCGACCCCAGACGACGCGCCATAGGATCCTCGGCATCCGGACAGACGGCCGGACGCAGATGATCGTGGTCGATGCGCCCGGGTTGCATCCTTCAGGCGGCCGCATGATGAATCGGCTGATCAATCGTACGGCCCGCAACAGTCTCGCCGGCGTCGATGTCATCCTCCTCTTGATCAGTGCCGGCGGCTGGGACAGCGACGACGAGTTGCCTTTCGAGGTTGCGGCGGGGCAGAAGGTGCCGTTGATTCTGGTGATCAACAAGATCGACAAGTTGAAACGCAAGACGGATCTGCTGCCGCTGATCGAGGAATCGCGCCGACGCTTCGATTTCGATGAAATCGTCCCCGTGTCGGCCCTGACCGGGTACAACGTCGAAGATCTCTACCAGACCGTGCGAGCGCGCCTGCCGGTGGCGCCCAAGTGCTTTCCCGATGACCAGGTGACCGATCGAGGCACGAGATTCGTGGTCGGCGAACTGATCCGGGAACAGCTCTTCCGCCGACTGGGGCAGGAGCTGCCCTATGTCACCGCGGTCAGGATCGAGAGCTATGAGGAGACGGCGGAGCGAATCCGGGTGCGAGCCGAAATATGGGTGGAGCGGGACAGCCACAAGGGCATCATCGTGGGCAGAGGCGGCGCACGCCTGAAAGACATCGGCACCGCGGCGAGGCAGCAGATCGAGCGAAGCGTGGGCAAGAAGGCATACCTCGAGCTGTGGGTCAAGGTACGCAAAGGCTGGAGAGACGACAGCGCCGCGCTGGAGGGGCTGGGCTACACCGAGCATTGAACGCGATGCGAGTTCACAAAGAGCCTAGCTTCGTCCTGCACACGCGTCCCCACAGTGAAACCAGCCTGTTCGTGGACCTTCTTTCGCGCGATTTCGGGAGGCTCACCGTGATTGCCAAGGGCGCGCGGCGACAGAAGTCCAAATTTCGCGGTGCCCTACTGCCGTTCCGGCCGCTGCTGGCTGGGTGGAGCGGAAAAGGCGAGATCCCCGTCCTGACCCTGGCCGAGGCTTCGGAACCCTGGACGGAGATCCGGGGACAGGGGGTGCTGTGCGGGTTCTACATCAACGAACTGTTGATGAGACTGCTGCACCGGCATGATGCCCATCCGGCGTTGTTCGATTATTATGCGGAGGCTGTCTCCCGCCTGCGCCAGGCAGACATTTTCGAGAGCGCGCTGCGCCTGTTCGAGAAGCGACTGCTGCGAGAGCTCGGCTACGCCATGAATCTCGACGTCGACGTGGACAGCCGGCGGGAGATTGATCCAGGCCGCCGCTACCGCTATATCCCTCACCTCGGTGCCGTGGCGGAACATCATACGCGGAAAGGGGGGGTGTTGATATCGGGTGCCGCCCTTTGTGCCCTGAAGAACGAGACCTTCGCGAACGAACAGGACTTGAAAGAATGCAAAAAACTGATGCGTGCGGTAATCTCCCATCAGATGGAGCATCGTCCACTGTACTCGAGAAAACTCTTCAGGTGATGGAGTCCCAATGCAGCTCGGTGTAAACGTCGACCACATCGCCACCCTGCGCCAGGCCAGGGGAACCTCTTACCCGGATCCGTTCGAGGCAGCGCGCATCGCCGTGGCCAACGGCGCTGATCAGATCACGGTCCACCTGCGCGAGGACCGGCGCCACATACAGGAGAGCGACGTAAGGCGAATTCACGAGGAGCTGGATGCGCCCCTGAACCTGGAGATGGCGGCGACCCCCGAGATGCGGCAGTTCGCACAGCGCATCCGGCCACAGGAGTGTTGCATCGTCCCGGAGAAGCGCGAGGAACTGACCACCGAAGGCGGCCTCAACGCCGCCGGTGACATACGGCGGCTGCGTGACTTGTGCGCGGACCTCGCCGGGCAGGGCATCGTCGTCTCGCTCTTTATCGATCCAGATCCGCGACAAATCGAGGCCAGTGCCGAAATCGAGGCCGGCGTCGTCGAGCTGCACACGGGCCGCTTTGCCGAAGCCCGCGACGACGCGGCCGCCGCACGCGAGCTCGAAGCCATCCGGTCGGGCGTGCGGCTCGCTTTGGACTGCGGTCTGCAGGTGAACGCCGGTCATGGCCTGCACTACGAGAATGTCCAGGATATCGCCGGCATCGCCGGGATTACCTGCCTCAACATCGGGCACGCAATCATCGCCCGCGCGGTAATGCACGGCATGGCCGTGGCAGTGCGGGAGATGAGGCGACTTATCGACGAAGCGTCCGTTTAACCGGATGCACGGCTACGGGCACCCCGGCGACGCGCGACGACAGCCCTGAACGGGTGCGGGTCGACCGTGCGAACAGGACAGTCTCCTGCATCGCCGCGTTCCGACCCGCAGACGTCTACACCACGGAGACCCCGATCAGCAGCGGGTGCAGCCAGGCCATGAAGAGCAGATAGAGCAGCAGGCCCCCGGCGACCACGATGGCGTCGTTGCGGACCGATTCCGCCGGCTCCGGCACTTGACTCGGAGCACGTCTTTTCAAAGAGACGCGCTCGGCCACGCCCCAGGCGAGGAAGCTGCCGAACAGCAGCACATCCGGAAGTGTGCCGTTCGAAAGAAGATGCGCCGCCGCCCATATCTTGACCGCGAGCACCATCGGGTGCTTGGCCGCGCTCTTGATGTGTCCCGGCAGGTACGCTGCAAGCAGCAGCGGGAAAACCGGGATCATCAGCAAAATCGTGACCGGCCGCAGCCACCACGGCGGAACGTAAAGCACGAAGGGGTTGACGCGCGCGCCTCCAAAGCCGTAAATGACGAGCACCAGGCCGAGCAGCGATACGGCGGCATAGATGCCCTTCCACTGTCCTGCGCTGAAGCGCGCCGCCATTTCGTTCCGCCAGGCGGCGTTGACAATCGAAACAGAATGTGTTCCCAGCAGGAGCAGGAGACCCAGAACAAGAGCTGTCATGGCAACATTCCCGGAACGAGGGCGTTGTTGGATTATTGGAAGTACTTGAGTTTACCTGGAATGTTACTGGATACTGTCGCCGTCATGTACAGGGAACCGCGGCGAATTCGATTCGACCAGGGACTTGATTTCGGTCACATTTTGTGCGAATGACGATCGTCCTTGGAGGACTCGATGCGATACAGTAGCGGGATGCCGGCGTCCATTGTCTTTGAGGTGTGGTGGCAGGACAAGCAGTGATAGTCAAGATGAAACAAGCACTCGGCCGCGCTACCGCAGGGATCGTGATCGCCTGTGTTCTTTCGTCGCCGGCCTGGGGGGCGACGGCCGGCGCGTACGTTTGGGTCGGCACTCCCAAGACCGTCTACCGCATTCAAGTCCGGTCCGGCGAGCCGACCGGGCTGTCCCTGCAAGGCAATGACATCGATTCCTTTGCTCTGGATGCCAGGCGCGACCGTGTTTGGCTGCTGCACGACGACGGCGGCGTATCCGGGCACGACCTCTCCGGCGCCCGTATCGTCCAGATGTCCGCGAAGGCGATCGGCAATCAAAGTGGCGGGAAACAGGGCGGCGCCGGAACGCCCAAAGGCGGTGATATCGCCGTCAACCACGCCAACGGGGGCGTCTACGCGGCGTGGGGGCGAGTCCTCAACATTCTCGGTCCGAAAGGCAAAGCCCTGTCCTCGATGCGACTCCCGGGGGTGATCCGGGGTCTGGCGATCGACCGAAGCAACGGGACCCTCTGGGCCGCCACGGCGCGCGGCGCTTACTCCTTCGACGCCGCGGGCAAGGCGGCCGGCAAGATCGAGATCGGTGACGAACTCGAGCTGCTCGATCTGGCCGTGACCCCATCGACGCACACCGTGCTGATGGTGCTGCGCGAAAAAGATATACGTGCGAACCTGCTGCGCGCCTACGGCCCTCACGGCAAGGTCGAATTCGAGAAACGTCTGCGGGATGTATCCCGCGTGGTTGTCGATGGTGCGGGTGGATTCTGGGCGACGGGCGTACGGAACGTACTGCACTTCGATCAGTCGCTGCACCTTTTAGGCGCCGTCGCCGTGCCCGGCGTGGATGGGGTCCCGCTGCTGTCATCCGCCGATCGGGAAGATCGGACTCTTTGGGTGGCGACCGCCACCGAGTTCGTGCACCTGGACGAGCACTGCGAGGTTCATCAGAAATTTGCCCGGGCCGGGGTCGAGGTTTCGGGGATCATCTTCGACGATACGGATACCACCCCGCCGACGGTGACGCTGTCGTCACCCACCGCGGGAAAGATCATCGGACCTCGACCAGAGCTCACGCTGACGTACGGCGACGTCGGGCGGGGTATCGACAAGAAGAGCCTGAGCCTTGAGATAGGCGGGGAGAGAGTCGCGCTCGATTGCCAGGAGAAGACCACGAGCGAGGCTCGATGTAAGCCGGCGACACCCATCACCGATCCGAAGCCAAACCTCGTCGTTTCCCTCGCCGACATCGACGGGAACACGACTACCGTTCAAGTGAACGCCCTGCTGGATACAGACGGCGACGGGGTGCCGGACGTCAATGACCGCTTCCCAAAGGATCCCAAGGAAACGACGGACATGGACGGGGACGGCATCGGCGACAACAGCGACCCGGATATCGACGGCGACGGGGTGCCCAACGACAAGGATCCCTTCCCCAAAGATCCGAAAGAGTGGTCCGACATGGACCACGACGGCATCGGCGACAACAGCGATCCGGACATCGACGGCGACGGGGTGCCCAACGACAAGGATCCCTTCCCCAAGGACCCGAAAGAATGGGCCGACATGGACCACGACGGCATCGGCGACAACAGCGACCCGGACATCGACGGCGACGGGGTGCCCAACGACAAGGATCCCTTCCCCAAGGACCCGAAAGAGTGGGCCGACATGGAC
>JBAUWJ010000050.1:0-4044 GCA_049583715.1 Arenicellales bacterium
AAGCAGGCCGCCGCGACGGCGAGCAGGTAGATGGTGAAGCTGTGGATCTCGGCCACCACCATCAGTGCGCCGGCGATCAGCAAGGCGATTCCGAAAGTGAACAAGTTTCTCCTCTCCCCATTCCCCCCGTGCAGCGGGGCGATCTTGTCGTCGGCGCTGCCCTCGAACCGGATTGCCCCCAGTCCCTTCTCCCGGCGCGGCCGTGCATGCCGGCCGAATGACAGCAATCGAACGTCTTGATCCCGGACGACGGTGGACCGCGCACGAAGCATAAACCACGCAGGGCGGCGTTGAAAGGACGGATAGGCAGGGTAAACCGCATGCTCCACGGATGGAAGCGTCAGGCAAGGGATTTTGGCGAAGCGACGCGTGCCGGGAAAGGACGGAGGGACTTGACGGGCGGTTGAGGCACGTACGCTTGTCGCGTTTGAGGGCCCGCTCTGGCGGGGCGTTCCGTGGGACAAATCGGCAGATTCCCCGGGAGTCATCCAAGACGGCTGAGCCGTCGGTTCAATGCGACCGATCCGGGGTCGAGAATCCGGCGCGCAAAATCCGCGGCCGGGTCACAATTTCCCGCTGCTGCCGGAGCTTGATTCAGCCAACCGCTTCCAGCGCTGTTCCCGGCGCAGGAACCGTGCGTATTGTTCGTGGTGGGCAAGCAGATTGCTCTTGCGGTATGCCTCGATGTCGAAGCCAAGCAGCTTGTTGAGTGACTCGTCCGGTTCGCACTCGAGGATCAGGTGTATACGCGAGGTGGTACCCCGATTAACGATGGAATGCAGACAGTAGGTGTCCAGGAACCACAACTCACCGGGTGGCATGTGGTAACGCTTGCCCGCGACGACAATCTGTGCCCGAGAATTGGTGCTGATCGGAACGTGCAGGGTGACGGCATCGTCCTGGTACCGGCCGTCACGGTCGATATGACTGACGATGTGCAGGCCCGGGGTGAGATGGGCCAATCGGGCGTGGCGCACCCCGGCGGGAAACGTGCGCAGAAACGAATTCAGGGCCGGGCACAATGCCAGCGCCGGGACCGGACCGGGTTCGTCCCACAGGATCGCCTCCGGGTATGTCCCGGAGGCGCGGTTCGGCAGGCTGAATTCATGCATCCCCCACTGCGTCTCCGGCAACAACCGCAGGTCAGCGGCCAGGTGATCGGCGTCGTACCGGGGCGACAACTGCTTCGCCGGCAACAGCGTGCTGGAAAAGCTCATACTGAGTGTTCACCTAGGCTGCGGCGGGACGCAGCCTGGACGTACGCTCGACCTTGCCCCACACAAGTGCCTCACCGCAGGTCGACCTGACCACGCAACCGGCGTGCCCGCGGGCAGTGTACGAACCGGATGCCATTCCCACGTACGCCATCATGCCGGGGCGGCGACGTATTCAATACGCCGTGCCATAGGTAAATCACAGTTGCGCGCGGCATCCTTCCGGCGTCGCGAGATAAGTGAAACCATAATTGCCGCACGGTGAGGCACCTTCGCAGCCGCCTCCCTGGATCTGCGAGCAGTCTGACGCGATGGTTCCCTGGATCCACATGCCGCCGCTGAGGGCGAAACTGAAGGTGCCGTCCGGCGAAAAGGGACCGCTGCCTGAATCGGCGCCAACCGACGCCATGACCGTGCCGCCGCTCACCGTGATAAGGGCCTTGACTCCGATATCGCAGAAGGTACCGCTGCAGCCGCTGATGTTGGCGTGGGCAGGCAGAAGCACGGACTCGACAACGGGCCGGGTCCATTCCTTTGGCAGGACTCCGCCCGCGCCGATGGCGGCGCCGAGCACGGCGGTGCCGGTGAGCAGTTTGCGGCGACTTGTGTTCTTTGCGGTCTTACCCGGCTTGTCGTTCATCGGCTATCCCCTGGTAACGATAATGGTGATGGAAAGGAAGGATAGCGCACATGCTTGGACCGTGCCTGCGATAAACCCTCACCGATTCGTCGGGGACGGCAGGGATTCCCCAACGCCTCTCCTTCGGCCCATTCAAGCGGACAGGCGCTCGCTGAATGCCGCCATGAGAGCGGGGTCGTCCGCCCAATTGCGCAGGAAGCGCTCGCGATCCTTGCGCAGGCCCGCGGCGAGCGTGCCACCCGAGTGACGGCGCGCGGCATCGAGGTCAGCGAGGAAGACGCGGTCCTTGCCGACGATGAAGTTGGTTGCCTTGAGATCGCCGTGAACGATGCCGTGCTCCCGGAGCTGCCGCACGATACGCGCGGCCTGCTCTATCAGCTCCTCGTCCCTGCGACCGCCGGTCACCCGGCCGCCGGAACGCAGGGCCTCGTCCAGCGTCTGCCCTTCCACGAATTCACAGGCGAAGTAGGACCGGCCCCGGAGAACACCGCATCGCCGTTCCTCCAGTGCAGCCACGGGGCGGGGTGTATCGATGCCTGCCTGCTCGAGCCATGTGGCAGCGCGCCAGCAGGTGAGCGCGCGGCTGGTCCGGAGCGTGCGTCTGACGGCATGCCACCGGTTCTTGGTGTTGTACCGTTTGACCACCCAGCGCCGACCCTGCTCCTCCAGCAAGATTACCGTGGTGGTGCCGTCGTGCTTGAGGACCCTGCCGCGCGACATGACCGAATCGGGTCTCGCGATAATTTCATCGAGCAGCGGGCAGCCCTGCCCGGGACCGGCGATGTACCACATGCCTTCTTTACGCTGATCCCGGTGCACGCGACTTCAGATCACGTGCCGGGTGGCCCCGGACGGATCGGGGCTGCCGCGTCGGTCTTCCGCCCGCTTGAGCGCGCGCGCCCGGCGATCGACCCTCGACCAGAAAGCCCCGTCGGCGAGGGCCGCGCGCAATGAATCACCGCCGCCATAGGCTTTCACGAAGCGAAGGCGCTCGTGACGCGTCAGTGCGGCACTGAGCGCGGAGTAGTACAGGCCGCCGATATCCTTGACGCGCCACCGCCGGGGCGTTCGGCGGCGTATCTGGGTCCGGTGGAGGTCGATCAAATGCAGCACCTCGTGCTCCGCGCCGGGATCGAAGAGGAAGTGGCAGAGGTAGAAATCCCGGTGGTTGATGCCGTTGGCGTGCAGGGCGGCGGCCATGGCCGCGATGGTGCGGATGAAGCGCTGGCGCCGGTGGAATTCGGAACGTGCGCCGGTGCGCGGCCGGGCGGCATAGTCCTCCAGGCTGATCATCCCCTCCAGCTCGCGGGTGACGATGAACGAGCGGCGCCCGGCGAGGCCGGGACCGCGGCCGTAGGCGACGGCGGTCAAGGCGGGAATACCGAGCATCTCGAGGAAATGGATAGCCAGCCATTCGTTGCCGGCGTCGAGCACCGGCAGCTTCAATTGCGCGAGGTTCTTCAGTATCTCCTGCCAGCCGGCGCCGAAGTGCGCCTTCAGAAAATACCGCCTGCCGCGGTGCTCGAAGCGCAGGGTCTTGCGATCACGCGCGCGCCGGAACACTTCTCCGTCGAGGCCCAGCCAGTCCTCCAGACCGTGCAGCCGCCGCGACAGGTCGGCCAGCTCGCGGTGGACGTAGCCATAGAACGGCAGCGGCGCGGCTTCGTAGTGCCAGCTCTCGATCAGGTCGACGGCGACCTGCGGCATCCGGTACAAGGACTCGTCGTGACCGTAGCGCCGGGCATTGCCGGCCAGAAGACTCCGGTCCGGCGACGACAGGAGGTCCCACAGCGCCTGGTTGAGGGTCTCCTGCTCGAAGGGTGTATCCAGTACCACCCCCGCGCGGGCATCGCGCACGTGGTGGGCGTAGCCGCAGTTCGCGGTGGCGACCACCGGGAGGCCCGCCGCCAGCGCTTCCAGGATCGCCGTGCCGGTGTTCTCCTGGCGCGATGGATGGACCAGAAGGTCGGCCGCGCGCAGCAGCTCGGGCACGTCGTCCCGCCCGCCCGTGAACACCACGTTCCCCGCGGTGCCGAGCTGCAGCGCCAGGCGCAGGTACCGCCCGGTGTCGCCGCGGCCGACCACCGCCATGCGGGTCGCTGCCCGCAGGCCGGGCGGCAGCGAAGCCTGCGCCCGCAAGGCGCGGTCCACGCCCTTGGTGTGGAATCCGGAACCCACCATCAGGAGCAG
>JBAUWJ010000051.1:0-7993 GCA_049583715.1 Arenicellales bacterium
TGCCCGGTGTGCGTCCTGCCGATGGGCCGGGTGGACGACTGCGTCGCGCTGGCCGAGCAGCCGAACGTGATCTTCGCGACCTTCGGTGATGCCATGCGCGTGCCGGGCTCGAGGAAGAGCCTGTTGCAGGCGAAAGCGGAAGGCGCCGACGTCCGCATGGTGTATTCGCCGATGGATGCGCTGCGCCTGGCGTGCGAGAACCCCGAGCGGGAAGTGGTGTTCTTCGCCCTCGGATTCGAGACCACCATGCCCTCCACGGCTTTGACCCTGTTGCGTGCGCAAGAGGAGAAAGTGCGTAACTTCTCGGTGTTCTGCAACCACATCACCATCATCCCCACGATCAAGGCGATCCTCGACTCCCCGGAGCTCACCCTGGACGGTTTTCTGGGCCCCGGCCACGTATCGATGGTGATCGGCAACGCACCATACGAGTTCATTGCCCGCCACTACCGCAAGCCCCTGGTGGTATCCGGTTTCGAGCCGTTGGATATCCTGCAGTCGGTGTGGATGGTGATGAAGCAGCTCGCGGAAGGACGCTGCGAGGTGGAGAACCAGTATCGCCGGGTGGTGCCGGAGCGGGGCAACATCGCGGCCCTGGAGGCGGTGCACCGGGTATTCGAGCTGCGTGAGTTCTTCGAATGGCGGGGCCTGGGATCGATCGATCATTCCGGCGTCAGGCTGCGCGATGCCTTTGCCGCCTTCGATGCCGAACGCAGGTTCCCGGTGCCGAACCTGCGTATCGCCGATCCCAAATCCTGCCAGTGCGGCGAGGTGCTGAAAGGCGTGATCAAGCCCCGGCAGTGCAAGGTGTTCGGGACCGCGTGCACTCCGGAGACGCCGCTCGGATCGCTGATGGTGTCGAGCGAGGGAGCCTGCGCCGCGGTGTACAACTACGGGATCGATCGCGGGCAAGCCGCTGGCGTGGACAACGTCGTCGACGCATGCAGAAAGACGGGGGAGGCATGACGTACTCCGCGTCCAGACCGGAGCTCCGTGGCCGGGGCGGCAGGCTGCGGGGCGATACCGTGACGCTGTCCCACGGCAGCGGCGGCAAGGCGATGCGTGACCTGATCGACGATGTATTCGTGGGCACGTTCGACAACCCGAGGCTGGCCACCCTGGAGGACCAGGCACGGTTCGCCTTCGGTGAGCTCTCGCAATACGGCGACCGGCTCGCGTTCACCACCGATTCATACGTGATCGATCCATTGTTCTTTCCGGGCGGCGATATCGGAGAGCTGGCGGTGAACGGAACGGTGAACGACCTGGCGGTGGGGGGTGCGAGGCCGCTGTGCCTGTCCTGCGGCATGATCCTGGAAGAAGGGTTCCCGGTGGCGGACCTGCGGCGCATCGCGCAGTCCATGAAGCGGGCCGCCGATACGGCGGGCGTGCAGATCGTCACCGGGGACACCAAGGTGGTGCACCGGGGCGCGGTGGACAAGCTGTTCATCAACACGAGCGGTCTCGGGGTGATCGCCGTGGGGGTGAACATAGCCGCCCACCGGGCGCTACCCGGCGACAAGGTCATCGTCAACGGATACGTCGGCGACCACGGGGTGGCGATCCTTGCGGCGCGCAAAGACCTGGCGCTCGAAGTCCCCGTCCAAAGCGATACCCGGCCGCTGCACGGGCTGGTGGAAGCCTTGCTCGAGGCCTGTCCGCAGGTGCACAGTCTGCGGGACGCGACCCGCGGCGGCATCGCCACCGTCGTCAACGAGTTTGCCCAGGCGGCGGGAGTCAGCATTCGGCTCGACGAGCACGCGATCCCGGTGCGCGAGGCAGTGAAGGGCGTGTCGGAGATCCTGGGCCTGGACCCGCTTTACTTCGCCAACGAGGGCAAGTTGGTCGCGGTGGTGCCGGCGGCCCGGGCGCCGGACGCGCTCGCGGCCATGCGGGATCATCCCGCGGGGCGTGACGCCGCGATCATCGGCGAGGTCCGCGAAGCGCCGCCGGGCCGCGTCACCCTGGATGCCGGCTTCGGCGGCGAGCGCATCGTCGACATGCTGGTGGGCGAGCAGCTTCCAAGGATCTGTTGAGACCCGTTCAACGAGCGGATTCCTGTTGACCACGATTGATTTTTCGAAGGAGAGCCTGTGATGTGTACGACCTGTGGATGTTCCGACGGCGCCAAAGCAACGGTCACGAATCCCGATACCGGCCAGACTCACCCCGTCGAGGCGGACCATGAGCGCGGCCACCACCATCACGGGCATGACCATGGTGATCATCACCATCACCACCCTGCGCACCACCATCACCACGGCACCCCCGGTCCCGGCCACGGGGCTACGGTGTCGCTGGAACAGGAAGTGCTGGCCAAGAACAACCGCCTGGCGGAGCGCAACCGGGGCTGGCTGGAAGGACGACGAATCCTGGCCCTGAACCTGGTGAGCTCCCCCGGCGCCGGCAAGACCACGCTCCTCGAGCGCACCATCGGGGATTTTCTGGGCGAAGTGTCCATCAGCGTGGTGGAAGGAGACCAGGAAACGGTGTTCGATGCCGAGCGCATCCGTGCCACGGGCTGCGCGACGGTGCAGGTGAACACCGGCACCGGCTGCCACCTGGAGGCGGACATGCTGGCGCGGGCGCTCGAGGAGCTGGATCCGCCTCTCGACTCGCTGGTGATGATCGAGAACGTGGGCAATCTGGTATGCCCGGCCCTGTTCGATCTGGGCGAGCGGGCCAAGGTGGCCGTGCTGTCGGTGACGGAGGGAGCCGACAAGCCTTTGAAATACCCGCACATGTTCCGGGCATCGAGCCTGCTGATCATCAACAAGGTCGACCTGCTGCCCTACGTGGAATTCGACCTCGACCGGTGCATCGAGTACGCCCGCCGGGTCAACCCGGACATCGACGTGCTGGCGCTGTCGGCGACCCGCGGCACGGGGCTGGAAGACTGGTACCAATGGCTGCGCGAGCGCATGGCCGACGACCGGATCGAGGCGGTCTCGTGACCGAGATACTCACGGTGTAACGAAGAAACCGGGTCGCAGATTCTCTAACCCGGTTTCTCTCAGTCAACGGCGAGACCGGTCAGCCGCAGATGCTCGGCGCCTAGCTCTTTCCATTTGTCGACCATGCCGTTCCAGGTTCTCGAGTGCCACAGCGCATAGCCGCCCGTGCCCGATCTCCAAACGCCGATGTAATGGGTCTTGTTGCCCTGTTTCAGGACATCGACGTCGATGAGGCGGTAGTGCTTTGGCCCGAGCTCTTTCCACTTGTCCGCCAGCGCTTTCCAGGAATCGACATTCCACAGGTAGTAGCGATCGGAGCCGGAGCGCCACACGCCAATGTAGTGGATGCCATCGCCGCCCGCATATGTTTCGATGTCCACGAGCCGCAGCTTGTCTTTGTTGAGCTCGGACCACTTGCTGGTGAAGTCCTTCCAAGTGGCGCCGCTCCACAGGTAGTAGCCGTCTGACCCGGAGCGCCACACGCCCACATAGTAGCGATCCTTGCCCGATGTATAGGTCTCGATCCTCGTCAGGCGCAGCTTCTTCGCACCCAGCTCCTTCCATTTGTCGCTGAACGCTTTCCATCCCTTCGCCCGCCACAGGTAATGGGCATCGTGGCCCTCGCGCCATACCCCGATGAACCAGACGTCACCCCCGGACTTGAACGTCTCGATGTCCGCGAGGCGCAGCCCGACGCTCGAAAGCTCCTTCCACTTGTCCACGAACGCCGACCATCCCTTCGCCCGCCACAGGTAGTAGGGATCGTTCCCGGTATGGAAGACACCCGCGTAGCCCCGCGGCTCGGCGGTCTTCAAGGCACTGCTGGACGATCCGACGTTCTCGGACGCGGCAAGGCCCCGCATCAGCGGCTGGCGAGTCAGGAGGATGTCGTTGCCTTGCACGGTCGACGCATGGCTGTCCGCCTTGCATGACGCGCCAATGTCGGTGAACGGGTTCGTCTGGCAGGTGTAGACACCCTGAATCTTTCCGAGCTTGCTGTGGTGCGCCGCATCGGTGAAGATCGTCACGCTCTCCTGGGTATTCCTGGGCGTAGCGGGAACGAATATGTCCGAATTCGACTCCCCCTCGAAGAAGTATGAATGATTGTCGGGACCGCCGGTGCACTTACCGCTGATCACGTAGCTCCCGCTACTGCCGTGCTCCTGCTTGTCGACCTTCTCTGCTCCGCACAGGAGCTCGGGGCCCCTCCCTTCCCTGTCGAGGGTGCAGGCTATGGCGAATCCCCAGAACGCCGGGACGGGAAAGCAGCCGGCGAAGACCGGACTGGAAAGCAGCAGTAAGAGGGATGCGAGAAGGGCTCGCAGGAACCGATGCAGCGTATGTGTGTCCATGTCCGTCTCCGTGATAACCAGCATCTTGGCTTTGCCGAGCATTCTCCGCCCCGAAAACCAGCGGGACAAGCTCCTTTCGTACCGGCTATGGGAATGTGCTGACAAACGGCCCCGGGAGCGCCCGCCGAGATTGGCGCGGACTCGGGGCCTGCGACTTCCAAGCGATTTCCCCGCATGCGGCCAAGCCGGGAAGGTCATAGGACCGCAGGAACGCCCATCCGGAGCTATAGCAGCCGGGATGATCCTCGTAAACACTCGTATTGTCCTTCTCTTCGGAATGCCGGGCCACGGCGCTTGATTCGGGCGTCTGGGTGACGGACGACATGCATAACCTTGATTCCCGCGGCACGGAAGGAGGAAACCGGACACTGAAGAACGGCATTGCAGTCTGCAGGAATCTCACCCGTTTCGAATATCAGGAACAAATGCGCTGTGACCCGGTTTCTCTTTGAAATTCCGATCCGTCAGCGTAGGATTGGGATAATCAGCCGACAGGGGTGGCGTTGAATGACTGACACAATCATTGCGCGAAGCGCAGGGGCCGGATAAAGAGGAGTGAAGTCGAAGGCGAAAGGCAGTCCGGAAGCTGTGTTAATGCTTATCGCCGGGATTGTGGCGATGTCCCTGCCAACGCATGTGTTCGCGCAAACACAAACGGATGCGCAGCGCCGCGCGCTTGTTGCCGCCGGCGAGTCAGCCAATTCGCCCGTCCGCCGCGCCGGCCGTCCGGTGGTCGCATTCAAGGGCTGCAAGGAACCGCAGAATCTCGAAGCCAAGGTGACGACGACCGGCAGCAGCCGCGTACGCAGCCGCAATTCCAGCATGACCGACCCGACGACCGCGCGCGTGTTCGCCTCGTTCGATATCGACAGCGGCACCCCCGACAAGAACAAGCTGATGGAAGACTGTCGCTACCGGCTCGACGGCGTCTGGGAACAGGATGTTCCGATCAGCTTCGACGACAGCCGTCCGCCGACGAGCTTCGGCGCGGTTCCCGGCACGGCGTTCAAGCCCAGCCTCGCCTACGCGAGCTACACGACGCCGGTGCTGATGTACGTCACGGAGAGCGACGACGCGCAGACCCTGACGATCCGGCCGGCCACGAGCGGCGCGGAGCCGCTGGTCCTGGTCAGTCGCGACGGCGTGCCGATGTCGAAAGTGATGGTGCCCGATGGCGCCGTGAAGACCTATGTGACGACGCTCCCACCGCCGACCAGGCTGCTGGTGGATGTGTCGCGCACCGGCAAGGTGCGGCTGCGCTGGGCCGGCCGGAATTTCCTGCGGCCCGTGCCGACGGTCACGCAGAAGCAGGACGTGAGCTCGCTGGACGTGTTCGCCGTGAACTTCAACCTGCACAATCTCGCGGCCAATCGCCGGGGCTATGACATCGTCACGCAGAACGCTTTCGAGCTCAACGACAACGGCAAGGCCGAGATTTTCGCGGCCCCCGATCCCAAAGACTATGCGATCGTCGAGCAGCGCACCGTTCCGCTTGGTCTCAAGCTGATCCCGGAAGGCGTCCAGGGCACGGTGACGTCCAAACAGCTCATTTCGCGCCAGTTCGACTACCAGAAGACGGAAGCGGCCTCCTTTGGCGTCAATATCGGCTTCACGCAGAAGAGCCAGGAGACGGGCGAGACACTCGGATCGCTCGCCGCCGGCGCGAGCTATGCGTCGCAGACCGCGCTCAGCGGCGAGCTCGGCTCGCAACATTCCGTCGCGCTGGGCTTCGCTCGCCACAAGCTCTACACACTCGTCCTCGACGAGCCTTTCGCGAAATTGAGCGATGCCTTCATCGATGCGGTCGACGATGCGCGGCGCTATGGGCGCTATCGCGAGCTGATCGAGAAGTTCGGGACGCATTATGCGTATGCCGTGACCTACGGCTCGCAGGCCAGGATGTGGGCGAGCTTTACGCAGTCCACGGTCGCCAAGTGGCGCTCGCACAGCCAGAACGTCAACACCAATGCCGGCCTCGCCATCGGTGGCTTCAAGCTCGGCACCCAAAGCGGCAGGTTCACGCAGGAAGGCCGGGGATCGCAGTTCCTCTCTGAGACCAGCAACAGCGACTTCGAGGCGGTCGGCGGCACGGGCAGCTTCTCCGCGGAAGGGCACGCCACCGGCACTTCCCCCTATCCGATCCTCGCCGACCTGCGGCCGATCTACGAGCTGCTCAATCCGCTCTACTTCCCGAAGGAGCCGGAAGTCTATACGACCGTGCGCGAAAAGCTGAAGCAGGCACTCATTCAATATCTGGAGGCACATGAGGCGCATCCGGTTGCGGCGCCCGTCGTCCCGGCAAGGCCGGCGCCCGGGCTGATCCGGATCATCGCTATCACCACACACACCGGATCGACCGAGCACATCCGCGTCACATTCGGAAGGGCGCGCTACCGCGCCGGGCTGGTGCGCGTGTGCATGATCAATCACAGGTCCGGCTACCGCCGGCTCGCACACGGTGTCCCACATATCAATCCCTTTGTCACGAGAGGCGCGGGCGCGCGGAGCTGCGCGACATTTCCGGCAAACGCGAAGCTCAGGCTCTCTGCCGCCGCGGGCAATGCGCCGGCGAGGGTGCAGGGCGACCGGACTCTCGATCTGGCGCCCTACGCCGACGGCTACGTCAATTTCGACTGGATCAATTGAACCATGCCGGTTGCTTCTCTGCCGAGCCCCGTTCCGGCCCCTGCGCCGGCCCACACTCCCCCGAAACAAGCGAGCTCCCGATGCGCAAGCTGACTGCCCTGCTGTTCGCCGCGATGCTGGTCGCCTCGCCGGTCATGGCCAAGTATTTTCCCGACACGCTCGTGCTCGACGGCACGCAGAGCCTCCAATTCCCGCCCGATAACCGGATGACGCTGCGCAACGGCGCAACCATCGAATTCTGGGTGCAGCCGGACTGGACCGGGGACCCGGGATACGATCCGGTCATCCTGTCCAATGCCGGCCCCGAGGGCCCGTCCTATCTCGTGTCCCTGCTGCGCGGCCGGGACGGGATTGGCGTCATGAGCGGCGACAAGTCGGATGTGGCCGCCTTCGATTTCACCGACGGCAGGATGCACCATGTCGCCATCATCGACGACGGCAGCTCGATCCTGGTCCTCGTCGACAACAAGGCCATCGGCCGGTTCAACATGACTTTCCATCCACTGCCCTCGGCGGGTTTCTGGATCGGCAGCGCGGATGGCGAACATGCGCTTTTCAAGGGCGCCATTGCGGGCTTGAGGATCTGGGACGTCGCGGTTGCGCCGCATGATATCGAGTCCTATGCCATGACCGATATCATGAACGACAAGACGCATGTCCATCCCGACCTGCCCTGGCTGGTCGGCCTGAGCGACTTCAAGAACAAGGACTTCATCCTGCAGGACTATGCCCAATGAACCGGCTTGTCCCGAAGGCGAAGCGCCCGATGCGCACCCTGACAATTGCCATGGTATCCGCGGCCGCGATGTCGCTTGTGCTGCCGCAGGTGAGCGCGGGCGGGCAGCCCGAGCGTCCCCGCCCTGCCTCGATGCGGACCAACGGCCCCAAGCGGGCAGCGTCGACCTACAAGCCGAACAGGTCGCCCAGGATCGTGCGCAGGAGACGCAAGCCCCGCCGCAAGGTCACCCTGGCCGTGCCGGCCGCTGCCAGGGCCAGAGACGCTGCCCTCGCCGAGAAGCGCGAGAAGCGCTTTGGCAGGAG
>JBAUWJ010000052.1:0-12439 GCA_049583715.1 Arenicellales bacterium
GGGTTGGAATTTATTCCGACATGAGACAATTGTCGGAATGAATTCCGACCCACAATTGAAGGATTCGGAAACCGGCTTGAGTGTCTTGAAATTCGTCCACCCATGAGCCTCCCCGCCGCCATCCTCGCAGGTCCACTCCAGTGGCTCGCCCATGCCGTCTTCGCCGTGATTCTTCTGCAGAGCCTGCGCCATGCCCCCTGGGGATATCTGAAGAACCGCGAGGACAGCAACATCCTCTTCGCCAGCGCCGTGCTCCTTTGGCTCTTCTGGCAGCTCCGCGCGGCCCTGCCCGCCAACCCGGGCCTGGAGTTCCACCTCCTCATGGCTACCACCGTGACCCTCATGTTCGGCTGGGCCTTCGCCTTCCTGGTGGTGTGCGCCGCACAGCTCCTCGCCACCATCGAAGGCCACGCCGAATGGGCCGCCTTCACGGCGAACGTGCTGTGCAACGGCGCCGTCCCCATCGCGACAACGTGGCTGATCTACCACGCCGCCCGCCGCTGGCTCCCGCGACACTTCTTCATCTACATCTTCATCTGCTGCTTCCTCGCCGGGGCACTGGCCATGCTCGCCAGCCGCGCCACCGGCATGGCCGCACTCCTCACCAGCCCGCACTACACCGTCTCGGAGCTCGAGACCGGCGGCTACTTCGCCATGCTCCCCATCACCATGTTCGCCGAGGCCTTCATCAACGGTGCTATCATGACGATGCTCGTCGTCTTCAAGCCCCATTGGGTGGGCAGCTTTCGGGACCAGCACTACCTGAAGGGCAAGTAGCCGCCCCGGCTTTCGCACCTCCCCGACCCGGCCAGCCCGGCTACTTCTCGAGCTCCTGCACGACCCGCGATGTTGCAGCAAGGCGGTCCGCGAGCTCGCGGCTGATATTCAGCAGCAGCCGGATTGCGATCCGCGGGTGGTCCTCGCAGAGGCGCTGCAAGGCCGGCTCCGTCAGCGCGTAGCACTCGACCCGGGTCTTGGCGCCGACGTCCGCCGACCTGGGCTCCCCGGTCAGCAGCGCCATTGATCCGAAGGTGAAGCCGGGGCGAAGGCTCATCAGGCGAACCTCGCCGTCGGGCAGCTTCTTGGTCACGTCGACCGTTCCGCGAACGAGGAAGAACATCCGGTCGCCATGGTCTCCCTCGGCAATAATCCGCTCGCCCGGCTGGTACTCGCACTCATCGAGCAAGTGTGCAGCGAGGTACGCCAGGTCATCCTTGCCGAGGCCCTCCATCACCGCGACCTCGTGCAGCCCGATCCCGCTGTCGTCTTCCTGCTCCCTTTCCCGCCTCTTCAGAAGCTGGTCCTCGGCCCACACCAACGCCGACTCCGTGTCCCGGAACACCCGTTGCCGCAGGTCCTCGTCGAGCACGCCCATGTCCATCAGGAAGCCGTAAATGTCCTGCCCCGGTGTGAGATAGGTAATGGCCATCGTCCGGCCCCTGGACGCGAGCACTTTGTCGAGCCGGTCCAGGAACCTTGCCCCCGTACTGTCTACATCGTTGACGCGCTTGAAATCCAGCAGCACGTAGCGGGCGTCTCCGGACTGATCCTCCACTCGCCGGGCCAGCTCGTCCGAGGAGCCGAAAAAGATCGGACCCTGCAACTCGAAGACCTGGATTGCCCGCCCGTGGCGCATCAGGTAGGCCATGGATTCCCGCCTGCGCCTCAGTCTCGAGTGGACGACGTCGCCGCGGTACTCCCGGCGTATCACCCCCTGGCTCTGTGCCTGCATGAAGAACAGCAGAGACAGGCCCATGCCTGCCGCGACCGCCGTCACGATACCCACCGTGAGCATCAACACCGTGACGAGCAGTGTGATCGCCAGGTTGAAAATGATGCTGGTATGGCGGGTCCACTTGCGACCCGTGAGCAGCCGCTTGAGCAACTGCCTGTTCCAGGCGGGGAAGATGTCCACCGCGAGCTTGAGCAGGATGACCGATACCACCGCCACCGGCACGACCGCGAAGACCCGGCCCAGGCCCATCGCCACGAACAGAAACAGCACACCGGTCACGACGCGCGACAGCCGGCTCCGGCTCCCGGCGTGATAGGCCGCCGGCACCTGGCTCGGCGAGCCGCCGCTCGGCAGGCCGCCGAACAGGGAGGCGACGGCATTTCCGATGCCCTGGGCCAGAAGCTCGCGGTTGCTGTCGTGGCGCGTGTGGCTGAGCGAGTCGCCAACGGCGGCACTGATGAGCGACTGGAAGGACCCGATCAAGGCCATCGATACGGACGCCCCGACAACGGTCCCGGCGAGGGACCAGCCTTGGGGCAGCCGGAGCAGGTCCGCGAATGCGGATGCCTGTGACGGCACCGGCAGACCGGCCGGGACGACGCCGAGCATCTCGACACGGAAAACGCCTCCCGTCGCCAGGTTGACCGTGTAGTAGATCCCGATGCCGACGAACAGGATCACGAGCGCGGTTGGCAGTGACGGGCGCAGCCGGACGACGATCAAAGTCGCCGCCAGAGTCGCGAGGGCCAGGACCAGGGGCTGCCAGGCGAGCCTCACAGTGCCCTCGAGCACGCCGGGAAGACTGCCGACACCGGGCAGGCCCAGCAGGTGGGGGAGCTGGTCCAGGACGATCAGTACCGATATCCCGTTCATGAAGCCGGCCACCACGGGATAGGGCATGAACCGGATGAGGGTGCCCAGGCGCAGCACGCCGAACAGGACCTGAAAGCCGCCGGCCAGGAAGACACTGAGGAACATGAGCGTGACGACAACCGTCTCGGGCCGCACTGCGCTGCCCGCAGCGGCCTGGGTCAGGGTCGGATCACGCAGGAGGTTCGCAGCCAGTGTGCCCACCACGGCGGCCAGCGCCACGCGTGGTGCCGTCCACTGAAACACGGAGCCGCCCAGCAGCGAAGCCAGGATCGTGGCGAATACCGCTGCATACAGGGCCGCCTGGGTGCCCAGGGTCGTGTACTCCGCACCCAGCGGGGAGAAGGCCACGATGCCCGCTCCGATCACCAGGGGCGTCGTCTGCACGAACACGATCAGGCCGGTGAGCAGCTCGACCTTGATGTCCGGCACCGTCCAACGGCTGGGTCCAATCATCGACTGCGTCCCTTTCGCGCCCATGTCCTTCTCCCGGCGGCCCCCCGCGCGGTAGTTGTTTCGAAGGGAACCCCAGACGCCCGCTCAGGGCAGTGTACCACCGCGCCGTCGACACGGATCGATCAGTCCGGGGTCCCGGCCCGTCTCCCGGCATCGGGACCTCCCTCAATCCTTCCCTTCGGCAACCTCCCTCATTCGCCCGACCACTTCCTTGAAATCCGGCAGCAACGGATTCTCCGGCCAGGCCTCCTCGAATGACTCCGCGAGGCTCTCGAAATACCAGAGCGTCTCCTCCTTCTCCGGCGTGAAGCGGTCCCAGATCCGGTCCCCGATCCGCGCGTGGTCGAAGAGAATCGAGCGCGCATTGTGCAGCTTGTCCGCGCACGAGACGAGCAGGGTTTCGTGCGACTTGTCCTTGATCTTGGTGATGAACGCCTCCTTGCGCGCCCGCCAGGGCGCCTTCTTCTGATGGGCTTCCGAGATGATCGCGTCCGAGCAGTCGTGCACGATCTCGCACACCTTGTCCCCGAACCGCCGCCTGATCTCCTCGAGGTCGATCCGGTGCCCCTGGTCCTCGATCGCGTCGTGCAGCAGCGCCCCGATCGCCACGTCCTCGATGTTGTCGAATTGGTGATAGGCATTCGCTTCCAGCACGATTCCCGCCACCGCCATCAGGTGCGCCATGTACGGCACCGGCACCTCCTTGCGGGTCTGATCGCGGTGCAGGTGTCTCGCAAGCTGCAGCGCTTCGTCGAACCTGGCTCCCAACATATCTGATCCTCAGTGTCCCCTCTCCGCCCGAAGGGAGAGGGAGATCAAGTTCCCTCTCCCGCTAGCGGGAGAGGGCGCTTCAACACTCCGTCGGAGGAGGAAGGCGGGGTGGGGGAATTCAAGAACCTAATGCGCCATGAACACCGGCAGATCCGCATGCGCCAGGATGTGTGACGTCGCCCCGCCGAAAATGAGCTGCCGCAGCCGGCTGTGCGTGAAGGCACCCTTGAGCAGGAGGTCGGCGCCGGCCTCGCGGCACTCGGCGAGTATCGCCTCGCCGGCCGCGCGGCTGTCCGCCTGTACCGTCCTGGGTTCGGCCTTCACGTCATTGCGCACCAGGTGATCGGCGACCTGGCCGGCGGACGGCCCCGGGACGGTCGCGCCCTCGACCGTGAGCACGACCACCTTCTTCGCTCCCAGCAGGAACGGCATGCCGAGGCCGATGGTGCGCGCGGTCTCGGTGCTGCCGTTCCAGGCCACGACCACGGTCTCGCCCAGGGTCGCCGGCGGTTCCGCCGCGGCCACCAGCACCGGACGCCCGCTGTCGAACAGCGCCGCCTCGCAGAGCACGTCGCGGTCGACCGTGGCCTCCGACGGTGCGCAGCCCACCACGATCAGATCGAACAAGCGCCCGTACTCGCCGACGACCTGATGTCCCGGTCCCTCCACGTCGCTCCACCCCGCGGAGGGTTTGTCGCTGGAGAGCCTGACGTCGCTCAAGGGGACATTCTTGTCGGCCATGAACCTCGTGAAATGCTCCCGGGCGCGCTCGGAGAGCCGGCGCGTCTCCTCGGCCAGGTCAGCCAGATATTCGCCGGGAATGGTGATGCCTTCCCCGGAGACGATCGGCGGCGGCTGGCGCACGAACAGGCCCTCGATGTAGCTGCCGAAGCGGACCGCGACGGAATACGCGCTCTCCATCGCCGTGCGGGGCGGCTCGGCGCTGCGAAAGGGCAGGAGTATGGTCTTCATCATTGGCAAGACCGCCTCGGTTGCGAGTCAGGCGAGGCCATTCTACAAGCTCCGCTGCGCCCTCCCAAGACAAAAGCGGATCCGCGGGCGCGACCGGCGCTCACCGGCGCGGGCATGCGCGCCCGCCGTGGAAAGCTTATCATCGCCTTTCGCCCGCGCCGGCCGGCGCCCGGAGCTCCACTTGCTGCGTCTTGCCCTCGTCAAGCACAAACTCGGCGACAAATCGCCTGCCCTGATCGGCATCGCCCTCATGGTGGCCGGGACGGTCGGCTTCGCCTCCATGCACGGCGGGGTCCGCTATCTCTCGGTGAGGCTGCATCTGCATCCTTTCGAGATCGCTTTCTTCCGCAACTTCTTCGGCTTGATTGTCCTGGCGCCCTGGTTCGTTCGCCAGGGCATCGCGCCACTGCACACTCAGCGCTTTGGTCTGCACGCCCTGCGCGCACTGCTCAACGTCGCGGCCATGCTGCTCTTCTTCACTGGCCTCTCCCTGACGCCCATCGCCCAGGTGCAGGCCCTCGGCTTCACGGCGCCGCTGTTCGCGAGCGTGCTCGCGGTCGTGTTCCTCGGCGAGCGCATGCTGCTGTGGCGCTGGGCCGCGCTGACCGTCGGTTTAACGGGCGCGCTGATCATCATCCGGCCGGGCGTGCAGGCGATCGATCACGGCTCACTGCTCGTGCTCGGCTCGTCGGCCGTGTGGTCGTTCGCCATCATCATCATCAAGAATCTGTCGCGCACCGACTCGTCGGTGACCATCACCTCCTACATGGTGCTGCTGATGACGCCGATGTCACTGCTCGCGGCCGTGCCCGTGTGGCAGTGGCCCGACCCCGTGCAGCTCGCCTGGCTCGTCTTCACCGGCGTCGCCGGCACCCTCGCCCAGCTCGCCCTGGCCCAGGCCCTGCGCATGGCGGACACCACCACCGTCCTGCCGCTCGATTTCATGAAGCTCATCTGGGGCTCGATCATCGGTTACCTCCTCTTCGACGAGATCCCCGACGCCGCCATCTGGATCGGCGGCGGCACGATATTCAGCGCCGCCACCTACATCGCCTACAGAGAAAGCCGCCGCAAAACCCGGGCGCCTGAATTCCCTCTCCCCCAAGGGGGGAGAGGGCCGAGGTGAGGGGGACAACAATCACCTCCACACCGACAATCGAACAACCCCCGACATATCCCTGAAGCCACGATCCGCCGTCAGCATCGTCAATGCATGACGGATGCAAAGCTGGGCCAGCAAGGCGTCGATGGTGCCGGCCTGGATGCCTTTTCGCCTGCACTTGTTTCGCAGCTCCGCCGCTTGGATATGATCATCCCGATCCGGGATCAGCAGGGGCAGCGCTTCGAAGTGCTCCCTGATCAGCCTGTGCGCTCGGGGCTTCGTGAACCCCTGGAGCAGCTCCTGGAGAATCAGGCCGGTCACGTAAATGTCGTCGCCCGCCTCCAGGGCCCGTTTGAGCTCCGCCACCTCCGCGATGGAAGGCGGCGCATCCCGCCGAAACGCCAGGGACCAGACACTGGTATCAACCAGCAGGCCCACGGCGGGAACGTTCCTTCTTGTAGTCGTATCCGGAATCCCAGTCGAGCTTGCCGAAAAGCCCGGCAATGCGCCGTTGCTCCCGGTGTGCAATGAACTCCCGCAGCGCCTTGTTCACCGCTGCCTTCTTGGTGCGCTCCCCGCTCAGCTCGAGCGCCCGCTCCAGCAGCTCGGGGTCAATGGATAGATTCGTCGCCATTGTGTTGAGTTCCACACATAAGTCTACACATTCTAGCCCGAGGCGCCTTCCGATGCACGGTGCTTGAACACCGCTGGTGCCCGGATCTATGCTGGCAGCGGGCGGCGAGCACGGGCCCAAGTACCGGCGAGAGGCATCGCACCCGGGGCGTCAGGGCAAGGCCACAGGCCATCAATCCTGGTTTCAGGAGCGCCCGCCTCAATTTGTGCCGCCGCCCACTTCTTGCTCCCTCCCCCAGCTTCGTCATTGCGGTCGCAACGAGGCAATCCAGCCGTTCCCCGCCTTCGACTCGACGTCGAGCACATCTGCGGGAAGCAGTGCAGGGGAAGTCCACATCCTGGGCGGGGCGACGAAAGACGTAAGTCATGCCGCGCCCCGTATCGGTTCGTCAGCAGGGTATCCGCGATCCTGGACGACGAGAACAGACCCTTGCCCGGGCCTGTAGCAGTCCGCTCCCCGTCCCGGGCTTCCGTTTGTGATAGCCTCGCCGGACAATGGCCAGGAAGAAGCAATCCACCGTACCGCCGGGCCGCGGCAAAGCCTCCAGGAAGCGAAGGAACAAGACCGGGAAGCGGCTGTCCCCCTCACGCCGGCCCGATGAGCTCGACGTCGAGGCATGGCAGGCCGCGCTGCGCCGCCAGTACGGCCGGGAGCAGTCCTACGTGCTGCAAAACCTGGGCGATGAGCCCGTGTTCTCGAAGTTCTCCGTCCACAATCCGGAGCAGGGGAGCCGCTACCGGGTCGCCATCCGCGGCGTTCGCCTCGGCGACAATTTCTGTTCCTGCCCCGACTTCGCCACCAACATGCTTGGCACCTGCAAGCACATCGAGTTCACGCTGGGCCGGCTGGAGAAAAAGCGCGGCGGCGCGAAGGCCCTGGCACAGGGTTTCTCGCCTCCCTATAGCGAGATCTACCTGCGGTACGGCGCCGAGCGCACCGTCCATTTTCGTCCCGGTACCGAGTGCCCGGCAAAGGTGCGGCGCAGCGCGGCCCGCCTGTTCGAGGCACAGCAGGACTGGCGCCTGCCGACCTCACGCTTCGAGCGTCTCGAGGCCTTCGTGGCACGGGCGCGAGAGACGGAGCACGAGCTGCGCTGCTATGAAGACGCCCTGACGTTCATTGCCGAGGTCCGCGACGCCGGGCATCGCCGCCGGGTTCTGGATGAGGCTTACCCCGAAGGCGGAGCGAGCCGCGGCCTCGAGAACCTGCTGAAGACGCCGCTCTATCCCTACCAGGCCGAAGGCGCCCTGTTTGCGGCTCGCGCGGGCCGGGCCCTGATCGGCGACGATATGGGGCTCGGCAAGACCGTGCAGGCTATCGCGGCGAGCGAGCTCCTGGCCCGGCACTTCGGGGCCGAACGGGTGCTGGTGGTGTGCCCTGTTTCCGTCAAGCACCAGTGGCAGCGGGAGATCGCGCGCTTCGCCGGCCGTGACGCGCAGGTCATCGTGGGCCCGCGCGCCGCCCGCCAGGCACAGTACCGGGAGGCGGGATCGTGCAAGATCACCAACTATGAGAGCGTGCGCCGGGACCTCGAAGCAATTCAGACCTGGCAGCCGGACGTGCTGATCGTCGACGAGGCCCAGCGGGTCAAGAACTGGAACACCATCGCCGCGCGGGCCCTGAAGCAAGTGGACAGTCCCTACGCCATCGTCCTCACGGGTACGCCGCTGGAGAACCGGCTGGAGGAGCTGATGTCCATCGTGCAGCTCGTCGACCGCCACCGGCTGGGTCCCACCTGGCGCCTGCAGCACGACCACCAGGTGCGCAACGACACGGGTCGGGTGATCGGCTATCGCGATCTCGACCGCATCGGCGAGGCCCTCGCGCCCATCCTCATCCGGCGGCGCAAGGCCGACGTGCTGCGGGAGCTGCCGCAGCGGATCGACAACACGATCTTCGTGCCCATGACACGCGAGCAAAGGGCGCACCACGAAGAGAACGGCGATACCGTGGCCCGCATCGTGCAACGCTGGAAAAGGACCGGCTACCTGTCGAATGTCGATCAGCGATTGTTGACTTGCGCCCTGCAGAACATGCGCATGGCGTGCAACAGCACCTACCTCCTCGACAAGACCACCGACCACGGTGCCAAGGCCGACGAGCTGGCGACGCTGCTCGAAGAGCTGTTCGAGGACCCGGCGGCCAAGGCGGTCGTGTTCAGCCAGTGGGTGCGCACCCACGAGCTCATTATCCGCCGGCTCGACGCCCGGGGATGGGACTACGTGCTGTTCCACGGCGGTGTGCCAGGCTCGAAGCGCGGCGTCCTGGTCGACCGTTTCAACGAGGACCCGTCATGCCGGGTGTTTCTGTCCACTGATGCCGGCGGCACCGGGCTCAACCTGCAGCACGCGGCGTCGGTGGTGATCAACATGGACCAGCCCTGGAATCCGGCGGTGCTGGAGCAGCGGATCGGCCGCGTACATCGCCTGGGTCAGACGCGCGGCGTACAGGTGGTCAACTTCGTCGCCGAGGACACGATCGAGGAGAACATGCTCTCGACACTGGCTTTCAAGCAATCATTGTTCACCGGGGTGCTCGACGGCGGCGACAAGAACATCTTCCTGAACGGTACGAGGCTGGAGCAGTTCATGGAGCGCGTGAGCGCGGCCAGTGGCATGAGCGGGGAGCCGCCGACCGAGGCGCCGCAGCCGGCTGCGCTCGATACCCCCACCGCACCGCCGCCGGTGGCCGACCCCAAAGCACCCGGAGGCCGACCGGAGCCCCCGGGCTCCGCCACGGCGCATCAGGGGGATGGCGAGGCGGTGAGCGCGGCCTGGTCCGGTCTGATCAGCGCGGGACTGGCGCTCGTCGAGACCCTTTCCGGCGCCCGGCGAAGTGAGGCGGACGGGCAAGCCGCCCGCGACGCGGGCCCGCGCGTCGAGACCGATTCACAGAGTGGCCGCACATACCTCAAAGTGCCCCTTCCGGAGCCGGAGGTCGTCGCCCGCCTGGTGGAAGTCTTGAACGAGCTGGTCAACAAATCGCGGGCTTGAAGGCCTTCGGTCTCCACAAAGCCATGTCGTCCCCGGCGATCAATACACTCCCAACACCGCCCGCAACGATTTCTCCACGCCCCGCATTTCCTCTCGCGTGAGCGTCGTCAGCGGCCCTTCCCCGAGCAGTTCACGATCGATCGCACGCATCTTGTCGGCCATCACAAAGCAGGATCGCCTGAGCCTGTCCCGCGCGGGCAGGGGAATGCGGAGCTTCCCGCCGCCTTCTCCCGGGGACCGGGTCGTCAGCGGTAGCACCAGGACCGTGACCGCTCCGGCGCGGGTGAGCCAGTCGGCCTGGACCAGCAGACAGGGACACACCTTCCCGACCTCGCGGCCGCGCCAGGGACGAAAACTGGCCACCCAGACCTCGCCCCGCCGCATCAATCCCACCACTTGTCGTCGGGATCAATACCGGCGCCCCGTTCTTCCGCCTCGACGCTTTCGAGCCATTCCTCCAGTCCCTCACCGGCATCGTCCCGGTCCTCTACCCGGGTGCGGGGGTCCGCATAAAGCGTCCGCGCTTCCTGGACCATGTCTCCGACGACCCGAGCCCGTTGCAGGCGCCTCAAGTGGCTGGCGATAGCCTCCCTCGCCAGCTCCGATCGCTTCTTGCCCGCCAGGCGGGCCTCGTGATCGAGCCGTGCTTCCAAATCATCGGGGAGCCGGATACTGATGTTGCTCATGGGGCTTTGGTACCGCTGCAGTATGTATTACAAAAAGTAATACAACATGTAGCACGCATTTCCGAGGCGAGTCAACCTGTGCCCCGCCGGCGCCCCCGGAAATCTCCAGACATTGCTCGACGCATTCTGGTACGAGCCGCCAGTCCCTTGTCTCCGCTCACCCAAAGGGGGGAAAGTAAGGGAGAGGGGGGATCAACAAGGGCGCAGCGCGAGCAGCCTCGACGGCCACGAAAGCCGTACAACCCTTACACGCGAACCTCGACTTCCTGCCAGCCCACGCGCGCGCTCCCGACGCGCACCACGACAGCACCACTTCCCTTGACATGCCAGCTCAACGTCCGCCGGTTATCGCTGCCGCCGGAGCGCATGTACAAGGGCGCATCGGCGTGCTCTCCGAGGCCGCGACCCCAGCCGCGCAGGTGCCCGACTTCCCGGCGCGCGCTGCCGGCGTCCAGCAGCTCGCAGCCTTGGGTCCTCAGCTCGGCGTAGACCGGGGTGTTCCAGGTCAGCTCGCGAGAGGAGCTCAGCCCCCAGGTGGGCAGGTAGCCCTGGTTGGCGACCGTGACGGTGACGCAGCTCACGTCCCCGCCGGTCCGCTCGCTCCCGCTGTCCTCCACCACCAGCCTCGGCAGCAATGCTGCGACGCGCAGCCAGTAGCCTGCGAGTCCCTCGCAGATCGCCGGCAGTCGCTCGGGCGGCGGATTTCGCAGGCCAATGCGCGGGTCGGGCCCGCCGATCTCCACCTCGCCGAGCTGCGGATGGTGGTGCCGCTTCCAGGCCTGGAACACGCGACCCTGGTTCTCGGCCCGGTCCCAGTCCGCGAGCTTCCGCAGGTCGTCGCGGCTGAGCGCTGTGTAGCGGTGCACGAAGGGCCGGGGCTCGGGCAGGCCCACCTGATGGAACAGGTCCCAGATCTCGCACACGATGGCGAGGCAGCCTCGCGCGTTGTAGGCGTAGTCGGTGAGGTCGCCGTGCAGGGGCTTCTCCGGCTCGTAAGTGAACTCCTCGTAACCGCTGACGGTGGGGTAGCCGACGAGCTCCTCGCCCCAGGCCCCGAGCTGGCGGTACACAGCGAGGTCGGCGCGGTTCATGCGAACGTCCCGCTCGTGGCCGAGCGGGCGGATGAACACGCCGCCGTAAGTGTGCAGGTTGAGCCAGGCATAGAGCTCCGGATGGCGGCTGCTCCACTCCAGCACCGCACGCGACTCCGGCTCCGACCCGGGATAGCTGCCGGCCCCGGCCTGCTCCGGCTCCGGCGCCCAGTCCCAGGGAAAATTCCGGTTCAGGTCGGTCGTGTCCGCGAGGAACTGCGGCTCGGGGATGGTGCGCCCGTCGAAGTTCTCGATCACGCCTTCCGGGTAAACGCGGTAGTAGGGCGGCGGATCCTGTATGCGCCTCGGCAGCATCAGGCCCGGGTGCTCGCCCGATTCGACGAACTCGCCGGCCGCGTCCGGCAGGCGCATGTAGCGCCGAACGCCATCGCCGTCGATATCCTGCGGCAGCCAGTATGGATCCCGGCGGTCTTCACGCCACCGCCGCGGCACGGAACGCACGAATCCCCCCTCGCGCAGCACGGCCTCGGCCCCGTCGGGCGATATGCGCGGGCAGACATGGAAGGTGACCGAGCGCAGAACGTCCATCTGGGCTTCGGGCAGATCGAGCAGCGGCTCTCCTCCAACGTGCACCCGCAGCGCCGCCTCCGCGATAGCCAGCGCAGCACTGCTGCCGGCCACCTCGCCGGCATGCATGTTGCCGTCGACCCACACGGCCGGCCCGGCGCGCCCGGGATCCCCAGCAATGCTGAACAGCCAGATGTCACGCCCTTCGGGCGTACGGCCCAAGGACTGCAGCCGCGTGCAATGGGAAAATGCCTCCGCCCAAGTGTGGAGCTGCTCACTCAACGCGGCGTAATCGAGGTAGGTCTCCCGAAACCCGCGATAGCAATCATCGATAGTTGTCATGTGGAAAATTCTAACCTCTCCACTACTGAACCGGAGCACGCTTCCGGAAAGATTAAGGGAAGGGGCCCTGCAGTCCCTCTCCCGCCGGCGGGAGAGGGCCAGGGTGAGGGTGGTCCCAAACACTGCCCCCTCACCCCCGCCCTCTCCCGGAGGGAGAGGGAGCGGTCTCTCGCTCGTGCTGGCGGGGAGGGGGCCTCGTGCCCCGATTCTGGGCTAGGCATCGGGAATCTCCCGGCCTCCGACCCACAATGTCTACCTC
>JBAUWJ010000053.1:0-46279 GCA_049583715.1 Arenicellales bacterium
GGTCGACCGGATGACGATCTCCGGCACTCCCCACATCCGAAGTGGGTCGGCCGGATCTCGTTCCCGACGATTTCCGGCACTCCCCACATCCATGTGGGTCGGCCGGATCTCGTTCCCGACGATTTCCGGCACTCCCCACATCCATGTGGGTCGGAATTCATTCCGACATTTTGTGAATCGGACTGAAGTCCGGTCCAGGATACCCAAACATAACAATGGCACTTCGAATCCTTTCCATCGTATTGCCGGTCTTCTTGATCGCCCTGCTCGGCTATGTGTACGGTCGTTTCAAGCGGCCGGACATGAGCGTGGTTAACCGCATCAACATGGACGTTTTCGTTCCCGCCCTCGTCTTCTACGCACTGTCGCGCAAGGACTTCACGTTCGCCCACTACTCTCGGGCCGCGCTCGCGGCCGCCATCGTCGTACTGGGCTCGGGCGTGCTGGCCTACCCGGCGGCGCGGGCGATGAAAGTCGGGTGGCGGACCTTCGTGCCGCCCATGATGTTCACCAACGCGGGGAATCTCGGCCTGCCACTGATCGTGCTGGCCTTCGGCGACAAGGCCTTGTCCATTGCCGTGATCTTCCTGATCGTCGAGAACATACTTCAGTTCACCCTGGGCCGCTATTTGCTGGATCACACCGTGCGACCGTGGCGGGTGCTGGCCTCCCCGGTGGTCCTCGCGACGCTGGCGGGACTCGCCTTCAGCTTCCTGCACCTGGAGCTTCCCCCTGCCTTGGCTCTGCCCGTCGAAATGGTCGGCAATATCTCCATTCCGCTGCTCCTGTTTTCCCTGGGAGTAAGGCTCCTCGATATCGACTGGGGGCAATGGAACATCGGCTTGATCAGCGCCCTGGTGTGCCCGGCGACGGGCATCGCCGTCGCCCTGATCACGGCGGCCGTCTTGGGCTTGCCGGATCTCCAGGCGCGGCAGTTGCTGCTGTTCGGAGCCCTGCCGCCCGCGGTACTGAATTACCTGTTTGCCGAGCAATACAGACAGGAGCCCGAGAAGGTCGCGTCCATCGTATTGATCGGCAATCTTGCGGCGGTTGTTACAATACCGGCCGCGCTTTACTGGCTGCTGTAGGCTTGTCCGCAACAGGTTCCGGAGGCAGGCCGGGCCCCGCGGAGGTCCCTTGATTTTTTGCCGGGCCACGCTAGGCTAAGGTTTTGCCCCGCCTCAGGCACTCATGACCAGACAACACAGTTACAATCACGAAGAGTTGCTGACCTGTGCAAGGGGGGAGCTGTTCGGTCCGGGCAACGCGCAGCTTCCGTCGCCCCCGATGCTCATGTTCGACCGGATCACCTGGATCGACGACGTCGACGGGAGTCACAACAAGGGTGGGGTGGTCGCGGAGCTCGACGTGCATCCGGACCTCTGGTTCTTCCAGTGCCACTTCATCGGGGACCCGGTGATGCCCGGTTGCCTGGGGCTCGACGCCCTGTGGCAGATGGTGGGCTTCTATCTCGGCTGGTGCGGGGGGCCGGGGCGCGGCCGCGCGCTCGGGGCCGGAGAAGTCAGGTTTTCGGGCCAGATCACTCCGGACGCGCGACTGGTGCGCTACAGGATCGATCTCAAGCGGGTAGTGATGCGAAAATTGTACATGGGGATCGCTGACGGCACGGTGGAGGCCGACGGGGAGGTGATCTATATCGCCAAGGACCTCAGAGTCGGGTTGTTCACCTCGGTTCAAACCGCCGGACCGGGGGCCTGAGGGCTGCCGGGCGGGCGCGTGGGAATCTACGAGGAATGTGTTGATACGAATATCCATGATGGCACCGGAAACGATACTCGGCTCCTCCCGGGTCGAAGGGCGGCTTGAGGTGACGGGGGTGTCGCGACGGCGCCCGGCGGGCGGGATGGCAATCCGGCGGCCGATCGAGGCCGCGGAGCCGATATGAGGCGGGTAGTGGTCACCGGCATGGGGATCGTGTCCAGCATCGGCACGGGCACGGAGCAGGTGCTGGACAGCTTGAAGACCGGCCGCTCGGGAATCGTCTATCAACCCGTGTATGAGGAGATGGGGCTGCGCAGTCGGGTGGAAGGTTCGATCACCCTCGACCTGGACGCCTTGATCGACCGTAAGCTGAAGCGCTTCATGGGCGACGCCGCGGCCTACGGCTACCTCGCGATGCAGCAGGCCATCGAAAACGCCGGACTTTCCGAGGGCCGGATCAGCGATCCGCGCGTCGGCTTGATCTGCGGCTCCGGTGGCGCCTCCACCGAGAACGTGGTGCGGGCCGCGGACGCGTTGCGCGACCGAGGTGTCAAGCGGGTAGGCCCGTACATGGTGACTCGCACCATGTCCAGCACGATGCCGGCGTGTCTGTCGACGGCTTTCAAGATCAAGGGAATGTGCTATTCGATCAGCTCGGCCTGCGCCACCAGCGCCCATTGCATCGGCCATGCCGCGGAATTGATTCAGCTCGGCAAGCAGGATGTGGTGTTCGCCGGAGGCGGCGACGAGATCCACTGGACGATGAGCGTCCTCTTCGACGCCATGGGCGCCCTGTCGAGCGGCTACAACGATCATCCGGATCGAGCCTCACGGCCCTACGACGCGCGGCGCGACGGCTTCGTGATCTCCGGCGGGGGCGGCATTCTCGTGATGGAAGAACTCGAACACGCGCTGAAGCGCGGCGCGAAGATCCACGCCGAGCTGGTGGGCTACGGGGCGACCTCGGACGGTTTCGACATGGTGCAGCCTTCCGGCGAGGGCGCGACCCGCTGCATGCAGCAGGCCCTGGCGGGCCTCGAAGGGGGCGTCGATTACGTCAACGCCCACGGCACCAGCACCCCGGTGGGCGACCTGAAAGAGCTCGAAGCCCTGCGCGCGGTGTTCGGCGACGAGGTGCCTCCCATCAGCTCCACCAAGTCCCTCACGGGTCACGGCCTGGGGGCCGCGGGGGTGTGCGAGGCCATCTACTCGCTTCTGATGCTGAAGCACGGTTTCATCTCGGCCTCGGCCAACATCGACGACATGGATCCCGCTGCCGCGGATTTTCCCATCGTGCGGGAAGCGGTCGAGATGGATCTCGCGACGGTCATGAGCAACAGCTTTGGGTTCGGCGGCACCAACGCGACGCTGATCTTCAGAAGATACGATTGACCGCGGCGGCTGGCAGTAGATGACGCGGTCAAGCAACAAAGCGGTGGCGACGTGGTTGTTCGTCTGCTGCGCGTTGATCTACTGCATGGTGGTGCTCGGGGGTGTCACGCGCCTCACCCATTCGGGACTGTCCATGGTCAACTGGGATCCCATCATGGGCGTCGTCCCGCCGGTCACGAGGCATGACTGGCAGGTGGTGTTCGGAAAGTACAAGCAATTCCCGGAATACCACGACGTCAACCAGGGGATGTCCCTCGCGGCGTTCAAGCGTATCTTCTACGTCGAATACGCGCACCGCATGCTGGGCCGGCTGATCGGCCTCGTGTTTCTGGTTCCCCTCATCGTCTTCATCGTCCTCGGCCGCATTACGCGGCCGATGATTCCGCGTTTTGCCGCGATGTTCCTGCTCGGCGGGGCACAGGGCCTGCTCGGCTGGTTCATGGTGCGAAGCGGCCTGGTCGACCGCCCCAGTGTGAGCCAGTACCGGTTGGCGGCGCACCTGGTGCTGGCGGTATTCATCTACGGCTTTATTCTGTGGTCCGCCTTGAGCCTGTGGCGCGGCACCGAACGGCGCTCCGGGCTTCTCGCGCGGTGGCATCGCTTCGGCTGGGCGGCGGTGGCGGTGGTCCTGGTGATGATCACCAGCGGCGGGTTCGTCGCCGGGACTCACGCCGGGTTCGTGTTCAACACGTTTCCGAAGATGGGCGGAGCATGGATACCGAGCGGCGTGTGGGCCATGAGCCCGGCCTGGCGGAATCTGTTCGAGAATGTGGAGACCGTTCAGCTCACCCACCGGTTGATGGCCTGCATCGTGGTGCTGACCATCGTGGCCTATGGCTGCATTTCGCTGCGCCTGCCCCGGGGTGACGGCGCGCGGATGGCCTCCGGTCTCATGCTGCTCGCCCTGGTGGTACAGGTCACCCTGGGTATCACCACGCTGTTGTACCGGGTGCCGGTGGTGCTCGGCGCGAGCCACCAGGCCGGTGCGCTGGCGCTGTTCACGCTGGTACTGATCCACACCCACAGCCTCAAATACACCGGGTCCCGAACGGGTCGACAGCCGGACGGAAGGAGGGGACATGCCGTCATTCAGGGCGCGGTCCAGCCGCTATAATTTTGCCAATGAGAAGACTTCTCATTGTCCTGCTGCTGTTCCCTTTGGCCGCGAGCGCGGCCGAGTGGCGCTACAACGGTCAGATGTTGACGACCGGGGTGTCGTCCGCGGGCGAATCCGCGCCCGTCGCTGCGGACGCGGGAGGCCCGTTGCCGAGGACCCCGGCGAACGCCCCGACCAACGACATGAGCATGTCCAAGGTCCGCCAGACCTTCGGCGACCCGCAGAAGACCTGGGCGGCGGTCGGCAAGCCCCCCATTACGCGATGGCAGTACCCGCAGTACGTCGTGTATTTCGAGAACGACCGGGTGATCACCTCGGTCAGCGGCCGGCTGTAGCAGCCCTTCTGCGCTTTGCGCAGTCTCCGCGAGCGATCGGCGCCGCCGTGGCGGCTACACCTTCGCGGCAGTGCTCGTCATGATCCGCGCGGTTGCGGCCATCGCGCTCTTCACGCACTCCGGCAGCTCGCGTCCTCCCGCCCCGAGGGCACGGTGGGCGTGACGGCCTTCGTCGATCTTCATCTGCTCGACGATCCGCCGGCTCCGTAAGTCCGCGGCCGGAAGCCGTTGCAGATGACTCTCGAGGTGCCGTACCACCTGCCTCTCCGTCTCCGCGAGGAAACCCAGGCTCCATGGATCCCCGAACACGCCGGCTGCACTGCCCATGGCGAAAGAGCCCAGGAACCAGACCGGCGTGAGTCGGCTCGTGTGCTCGCCGATCTCGTCCAGGCGGGCCTGGCACCAGGCCAGGTGATCGTTCTCCTCGTCGGAGGCCTGCTCCATGGCCTTGCGCACCCGGGCGCTGCGAGCCGTCAGGGCCTGGCCCTGATACAGGGCCTGGGCGCAGACCTCCCCGGCGTGATTGACCCGCATCAGCGCTCCGGCGAGGCGCGTGTCGGCCTCCGATGCGGCTTCGGGCTCGACCTCATCCCCTTCGTCCGCGGGGTACGGGCGCTTGGCGATCGGCGTGGCGAACATGGTCCTGAGCGCCTTGTCGAACCCGACGACGAATCTGTCGATGCCGCTTAGGTGTCGTTGCTGCAATTTTCGGGAACCGGGAATCCACGTCGAACGTGATACTCCACGACTATACCGGAAAGAACAGGATCCCGCCTTTGTCCATGCGAGAGTATCGGAGATCGTGCGGGTTGGTGCATGCGCGGGTCGTCGTCACAATCCTGGCGCTATCGAAGGAGGCCCGAATGTGGGTCGGCCGGATCTCGTTCCCGACGATCTCCGGCACTCCCCACTTCCCTGTGGGTCGGAATTTATTCCGACGGCTGTCGTTGGAAATGACGCATGCGCTTGTCGGGCTGAAGCCCGACCCGCAGGACCAGATGGGGCTTGGAAATCATTCCGATATATTCCCGCAAGCACCTGGCGACTGGCGCCACTCCGGACACTGCTGTCCGGAATGAATTCCAATCCACCTCACGTATAATGCCGCCCGCCAGTTCAAGCTCTGGAGCACCATGACGACCTATCGCATTGCTGTCATACCGGGGGACGGCATCGGCCGCGAGGTCGTGCCGGAGGGCATCAAGGTGCTGGAGGCGGCGGGGCGGCGCTTCGACATCGATTTCGAGTGGAAGGAGTTCGACTGGTCCTGCGAACGCTACCGGCGAACCGGGGCCATGATGCCGGAAGAGGGCATCGACGAGCTCAAGGGCTTCGATGCCATCTTCCTGGGCGCCGTCGGCTACCCCGGTGTGCCCGATCACGTGTCCCTGTGGGGGTTGCTCATCCCCATTCGTCGCGAGATGCACCAGTACATCAACCTGCGGCCCGTTCGCCTCATGAAAGGCATCCCCACGCCGCTCGAGGGCCGGGGCGTCGAGGACATCGATTTCTGGGTCGTGCGCGAGAACAACGAGGGGGAATACTCCCGGATCGGCGGTCGTCTCTACGAGGGCACGGATTCGGAGCTGGTCGTGCAGGAAACGGTCTTCACCCGGACCGGCGTCGACCGCGTGCTGCGCTACGCCTTCGAGCTGGCGCGCAGCCGCCCGAAGAAGCATCTGACCTCGGCGACCAAGTCCAACGGCATCGTGTTCACGATGCCTTACTGGGACGAGCGCTTCACCGCGATGGCGGCCGCGTACCCCGACGTCAGGACGGATCAGTACCATATCGATATCCTCACCGCGAATTTCGTCCTGCATCCCGACTGGTTCGACGTGGTCGTGGGCAGCAATCTGTTCGGCGATATCCTCTCGGACCTGGGTCCGGCGGTGGCGGGCACCATCGGCATCGCGCCGTCGGCCAATATCAATCCGGAGAAGGACTTCCCCAGCATGTTCGAGCCCGTGCACGGCTCGGCGCCGGACATCGCCGGGCGCGGCATCGCCAATCCGATCGGCCAGATCTGGTCCGGTGCCATGATGCTCGAGCACCTGGGCGAAGGGGACGCGGCCCGCGGCATCGAGGTCGCCATTGAGCAGGTGCTCGAGAGCGGCCATTGTCACACCCCGGACATGGGAGGAAAGGCCGGCACGACCGACCTCGGCGCCGCCGTGGCGGACGCCGTTCGGCGGGGGAGCTGAATATCCTGGCGGTGGCCGGTCCGGCCGGGGCGTCGGCTGTTCGCGCCGGAGAAGCCCGAAAGGCGGCGAAGGGCTCCCGTCGAGACCTCGATGAACCGGCGATTGAACATGGGTGACACCGGGAGCGGATTCAAGGCCGGCGCCAACGTCGTGCCGACATTCGTGGTCATGTTCTTCGGAGTCGGGCTGGCGTCGGGCCTGGCGCATATGCCGCACCTCGTCACGGTGTTGACCAGCCTGGTGGTGTTCGCGGCGCCGGCCCAGTTCGCCATGGCCGACGTCGCCCACCAGGGCGGCGGGATCATCCAGATGATTACGATTGCGATCGTCGTCAATCTGCGGTTCTTCGTCATGAGCCTGACCCTGGCGAGCACCTTCACCGGCAACAGCCGGCTGACCAACCTCGTCTGGTGCCCGTTCATCAGCGCCACCACCTACCTGACGACTTTCTTTCACTGGCGTGCCGGCAGGGTCGCCGACCCGTTCGCGTTCTACCAGGGCGTGGTGCTCGCGGTGCTGCCTGCGGCGCTGATCGGCACGGCCGTCGGGATGTGGTTTGGAACGGGCATGCCGGCGTTGATGGCCTTCGGCGCGACCTTGTTCCTGCCGGTGTATTTCTCCTTGATGCTCGCCGGCGAGAAGCAGACGCGCAACGAGAGCGCCGCCGTCGTACTGGGCTTCCTGTTGACGCCGCTGGTGGAGGTCGTCCTGCCCGGCTGGGGGTTGTTCGTGGTCGCCCTGACGGTTGGACTGGCCCTGAATTTCAGGGCGGCGCCGGCCGGCGAAGAGTCAGGAGGTGCCGGTGACTGAGCTGCAGTGGACGGCAGTGGTGCTCGGAGCCGGGCTTGGCACCTACGCGCTGCGCGCCGCGCCGTTCCTCTGGCGGAGCCTTCGCGACTTCGGGCGCGCCTACATCCGTTGCCTGACGTACATTTCGTTCGCCGTCGCGGCGGGCATCGTGTCGCGGGCGATCTTCCTGTCCGAGGGACACCTGACCTTCGGGCGGGCCGCCTGGGTGAAGGTGCTGGCAGTGGTCGTGGGGGTGGTTATCTACCGGGTGGGAAGAAACATGCCGGCCGCCCTGTTCTGCGCAGTGGGTGTCGCGGTGCTGGCTTTCTGGCTGCTGGGTCAGGTATTCGGGCCGTAGTATCCGAGCCGGCTGGAAAGCTCCAGGCCGGCCTCCTTCAACCGCGGCACCCAATCCTCCTCGTGTCGGCTGGTGGGAGCCGAGATCGATATCGCCGCCACGAGCTGGCCGGAATGGTCGCGAACCGGCACCGCCATGCATGAAACGCCGGGCTCGGCCTCTTCGGAATCGACGGCATACGCGGCTTTCACTGCGTTGATGCACTCCGACCGCAGGGATTCCGGCTGGGTGATCGTGTGCGGGGTGAATGCCGCGAGTCCGGTCTCCCTGGCGTAAGAGTCGAAGCCCTGGTCGCTTTCCTCGCCGAGAAACAGCTTGCCCACCGCCGTAACATGCAACGGCGCACGGCTGCCGATCACCTGCTCGACGCGCATCATCCTCTTGTTCGTGATCGCGCGTTCGATATAGACGACCTCGTTGCCATCGCGCACGGTGAGATTGATGGTCTCGTGAAGAGAGTCCCGGAGGGCTTCCATGATGGGTCTGGCATCCTCGCGCAGGCTCACGTGGGCCTGCACCCGTCCTCCGAGCTGCAAGAGCTTGCGACCGAGGCGGTACCGTCCAGCCTCATCGCGCTCGACATAGCCGTGGGTGCCGAGGGAAGCGAGAATGCGAAACGCGCTGGAGGGGTGCAGCTCCGCGTCTATGGCCAGGACCTTGAGGGGCACGCTCTTATCGCTGGCGGCGATGAGGTCCACCAGACGGGCGGCCCGGTCGATGACTTGGATGGCGCTCTTCGGCATGGTTTCGTAATCCGAAAATGGCGACAGTATACAAAATTCGCATCCATTTGGCATGGCGCGTTACACTGATTTCCATGGTTGCGAGCCCGAAACCGTTGCCCACCCGCGCTTCCGTCGCCGCCGACCTCGCACGCCTGCTGCCGCCCGATTGCGTGCTGGCGGACGAAGAGTCGCTGCGGCCGTTCGAGTGCGACGGACTGTCCGCCTACAGGCGGCTGCCGCTGGTGGTCGTGTTGCCGACCGGGATCTCCGAGGTGCAGGCCGTGGCCCGTTACTGCCGGGACAACGGCGTGCCCCTGGTGGCCCGCGGGGCGGGCACCGGGCTGTCGGGCGGGGCCCTCCCCATCGAGGAGGGGGTGCTGTGCTCTCTCGCCAAGTTCAACCGGATTCTCGGCATCGACGCGGCCAACCGCACGGCAACGGTGCAACCGGGGGTGAGGAACCTCGCCATTTCCGAAGCCGTGTCGCACCTTGGCCTGTACTACGCGCCGGACCCCTCGTCGCAGATCGCCTGCACCATCGGCGGCAATGTCGCCGAGAACTCGGGCGGGCTGCACTGCCTCAAGTACGGTTTGACGGTTCACAACATCCTCAAACTGAAGATCGTGACCATCGACGGTGAAATGGTCACCCTGGGCGGTGACACCCTGGATTCACCGGGCTACGACCTCCTGGCCCTGATGACCGGCTCGGAAGGCCTGCTCGGGATCATCGTCGAGGTCACGGTCCGGCTGATCCCCAAGCCCGAATCGGCGAAGCTGATCATGGCCTCCTTCGATAACGTCGAAAAAGCAGGCCACGCCGTCGGCAACATCATCGCCGCGGGGATCGTCCCGGCCGGCCTGGAGATGATGGACAACCCCGCCATCCGGGCCACGGAGGATTTCGTTCACGCGGGCTACGATACCGACGCCGCGGCAGTTCTGCTCTGCGAGCTGGACGGCACCCCCGAGGAGGTCGATGCCGAGATCGCCCGCGTGCAGCGGGTGCTCAAGGAGAGCGGCTACACGAGCATGCAGGTCGCCCGGGACGAGGCGCAGCGCCAGCTCCTGTGGTCCGGCCGCAAGGCCGCGTTTCCCGCTGTGGGCAGGATCTCGCCGGACTATTACTGCATGGACGGCACCATCCCCAGGCACCGGCTCGGCGAAGTCCTGAGCCGCACCGCCGAGCTGTCCGCGAAATACGGGCTCGAGGTGGTGAACGTCTTTCACGCCGGCGACGGCAATCTTCATCCCTTGATCCTGTACGACGGCAACCGCCCCGGGGAACTGGAGCGTACCGAGGCGCTCGGCGGGGAGATACTTCAACTGTGCGTGGAGGTGGGCGGCACCATCACCGGGGAGCACGGCGTCGGGGTCGAGAAGATCAACCAGATGTGCGTCCAGTTCGATTCCCTCGCTCTGTCGCAGTTTCACGCCGTGAAGGCCGCCTTCGACCCCAAGCGACTGCTCAACGCCGACAAGGCGGTGCCGACCCTTCACCGCTGCGCCGAGCTCGGCGGCATGCACGTGCACCGGGGCGAGCTGAAATTCCCCGAGCTGGAACGGTTCTGAGCGCATGCCTGCCCCCATCTCCCGCCGCCATGGGAGGGCGTCGCTGAAGCCCTGCGGTCGCGCCCGGTCGTGATCCGTCACTGAGCCCGCTGCGGTGTCCGACTTCGTAGAGCAGGCCCGGGAAGCCATCAAGAAGGCGGCCGAAAGCCGCTCGCCGCTCAGGATCGAGGGCGGCGGCACCAAGGCCTTCTACGGCCGCCGCGTTGGCGGGAATCCCCTGCACACGGGTGCTCATCGCGGCATGGTCGAGTACGAGCCCTCCGAGCTGGTTTTCACGGCACGCGCCGGCACGCCGCTGAGCGAGATCGAGGCGAGCCTGGCCGAGCACGGGCAGATCCTGCCTTTCGAGCCCCCGCACTTCGGCGACGGCGCCACGATCGGGGGGGCGCTCGCCACCGGGTTATCGGGACCGCGGCGCCCCTATGCCGGCGCCGCGCGCGATCTGCTGCTCGGCTGCAGAATCATCAACGGCTTCGGCGAGGCGCTTTCGTTCGGCGGCAAGGTGATGAAGAACGTGGCAGGCTATGACGTTTCGCGCCTGATGGTGGGCGCACTGGGGACGCTGGGTGTGATCGTCGAAGTTTCCGTGAAGGTCCTGCCGAGATCGGTGACGACGGTCACCCTGGCCTTCGACTACAACCAGGGCGAGGCGATAGACGCGATGAATCGCTGGGCCGGCCGGCCCTTTCCGATCAGCGCCACCTGCCATGACGGGGCGAGGCTCCTTGTGAGGCTCTCCGGCGCGGAGGCCGGGGTGCGCAGCGCGCAGAGCAGGCTCGGCGGCGAGGTGATGTCCGATGCGGACTTCTGGACCGGGGTGCGCGAACAGCAGCATCCGTTCTTCCAGGGCGCCGGCTCGATCTGGCGAATCTCCGTGCCGCCTGCCACGCCGCCCCTGGCACTGTCCGGCGCCACCTTGCTGGAATGGAACGGGGCTCTGCGCTGGGTGGCGACCGACGCGACGGCCGGTGTCGTGCGTGGGGCCGCCGCCGCTGCCGGGGGGCACGCGACCTGGTTCCGGGGCCACGACGGCGATGACGTCTTCCACCCGCTCGAAGCCCCGCGGCTTGCTCTGCACCGCAACCTCAAGCGGGCCTTCGATCCCCATGGCGTTCTCAATCCAGGCAGGATGTACGCGGATATCTGACGCGATGCAAACCCGGCTCGCCGATGACATACGGGATACCCGCGAAGGCCGCGACGCGGACGCGATCCTGCGCAAGTGCGTGCACTGCGGCTTCTGCCTCGCCACCTGCCCCACGTACCAGCTCCTGGGGGACGAGCTGGACAGTCCGCGCGGCCGCATCTATCTGATCAAGCAGGTACTCGAGGGCCATGCACCCACGCAAACCACCCAGCTCCATCTCGATCGCTGCCTGACCTGCCGCAACTGCGAGACCACGTGCCCCTCCGGGGTCGAGTACTCCCGTCTCGCGGACATCGGCAGGAGTCTCGTGGATCAGAAGGTCGAGCGACCCTTGCCCGGCAGATGGATGCGCCGTCTGCTGCGCTGGTCGATTCCTTTTCGCGGCCGCTTCGGGGTGGCCCTGGGCCTGGGGCGGCTCCTACGGCCGGTGCTGCCCGGCGGCCTGAAGGGGACCATACCTCCCCGTGCGCCGGCGCGGCCCTGGCCGCGCAGCAGCCATGCCCGCACCATGGTGGTTCTTCAGGGATGCGTGCAGCCTCCGATCGCCCCGAACATCAACGCAGCGGCGGCGCGCGTGCTGGACCGGCTCGGGATACGCCTGATCGCCCCAAACGACCACTGCTGCGGATCCGTGAGCTACCACCTTTCGGCAATGGACGAAGCGCTGGACTTCATGCGGCGCAACATCGATCTATGGTGGCCGTACATCGAGGACGGCGCCGAGGCGATCGTGACGACCGCCAGCGGCTGCGGGGTGATGGTCAAGGACTATGGCCACGCCCTGCGCGATGATCCGGAATACGCCGAAAAAGCGGCGCGCGTCAGCGAGCTCGCGCGCGATATCAGCGAGGTGCTCGCCGGGGAGGACCTGACCCGGCTCACCCCGCCGTCCTCACGCCCCCGGGTCGCGTTTCATCCGCCCTGCACGCTGCAGCATGGGCAGAAGATCCGCGGCGTGGTGGAAGGCATCCTGGCCGGCCGGGGCCTCGAGCTGACCCCGGTAACCGACTCGCACCTGTGCTGCGGGTCGGCGGGCACGTATTCCATCCTGCAGCCGGGGCTGGCGGGCCGGCTCAGGCGGAACAAGCTCGACGCCCTGCAAAAGGGCCGTCCCCAGGTCATCGCCACCGCCAATATCGGCTGCCAGACACACCTGCAGTCGGGTACCGATCTGCCCGTCCGGCACTGGATCGAACTGCTGGACGACTGACGCGCGCATTTTCCGTTTCCGCGAACGTCAACGTTTTTGGGCTTGGCTCGTTGGCCCTTTTTAGCGCGGAGGAACGCATTCGGGCGGCGGAGTCGAGAGGTTTTTTGGAAACCTTTTGAAATCAATAGGATAGCTCTTCCGCCCCTGATTCAAATTTTTTGGAAAATGCGTTTGACAAACCTGGAGGTATATTAGATAATTATTATATCCTCACGTTGCAACGCAACAGACGGATTAGAACGGTTTTAAGGCATCGCCCGGACGCGGTGCCCGGGTTTTAGAAAGACTCCTCCATCCTCCTTTGGTGGTTTGGGCGTGGCTCCCCTCTAGCCACGCCTTTTTTTTGCCTGTGAACGGGGGCGCGATCGCGCCGCTCTCGACACCCCGGGGGAGTTTTAGTAGTATCCGCGTCCCTTTTGTGTGGTCCCCGACAACTGGCAGAGGCTATGAAGACGTATTCGGCAAAATCCTCCGAAGTCCGCCGCGAATGGCACCTGATCGACGCCAGCGACAAGGTGCTTGGTCGCCTTGCCGCGGAGATCGCTCGTTACCTGCGCGGTAAGCACAAGCCCGAGTACACGCCGCACGTGGACACCGGCGACCACATCGTCGTAGTGAACGCCGAGAAGATTCACGTGACCGGCAGAAAGGCGACCGACAAGGTCTACCACTGGCACACCGGACATCCCGGCGGGATCAAGTCCCGGACCTTCTCGCAAATGCGCGAGTCGCATCCCGAGCGCATCATCGAGACGGCTGTGAAGGGCATGCTGCCCCGCAACCCGCTGGGCCGCGCCATGTTCAAGAAACTGCACGTCTATGCGGGCCCCGAGCACAAGCACCAGGCGCAGCAGCCCAAACCCCTGGATATCTGACCCGGGACATCTATCCCATGAGCAACGAAATCTTCACTGCCGTCGGCCGCCGCAAATCCTCCACCGCCCGCGTGCGCCTGCAACGCGGCAGCGGCCAGATCATCGTCAACAAGCATCCGCTGGAAGAGTATTTCGGGCGTGAGACATCGCGCATGATCGTGCGCCAGCCGCTCGAGCGGATCGAGATGCGCGACAGGTTCGACGTGATGGTCAACGTCTCAGGCGGCGGCAACAGCGGTCAGGCGGGCGCCATCCGCCATGGGCTGAGCCGCGCGCTGACCGCCTATGACGAGTCCCTGCGCAGCGCGCTTCGCAAGGCCGGCTATCTCACCCGCGACGCCCGCGAGGTCGAGCGCAAGAAGGTCGGCCTGCACAAGGCCCGCAAACGGCCGCAGTACAGCAAGCGTTAGTCGCCTTCGGCAGTGCGTCGGGAATCCATTTCGACGCTGTCCTTGCGGGTCGGGATTGGTGTAAAAGGGACGAAGGTCCAATCCCCTCAGAGATTTCTGGAATTCGAATCCGACCCGCACTGATCCTCTTCTGACCGGCTATTTCTCCTGCATCCCTGCGGTCGTTGTGATGACGGAATTGTCCACATCTTCCCAAGCCCGGATGCGCTTCCCGAGCCCTCCCCGTTGAAATCCGACTGTCGGCAACCTCTGGCTAGGCGACCAATCACAGACGCCTGATGGCGGCTTCGGGTAGTGGTTCCAGCCACTATCCCGTCGCGCAGCCAAAGAACCTACAGCCGCCCGTCAACTCGGGAACCGTCGGAATTGACCGGATGGCCACGGCATCACACCCGAGCAGAGCCGACGCTTCCTCTGTGCTGGCTGCAACCGCGACGCTATCGGTACCGGCAGAGGTGGGGGTGGTTTCGTTTCCGCAATCGGTGGAATTGATGTAATAGGTCACCGTCGCCTTCCCCGCCCCTCCCGGCCAGTGGAAGGAGTTTGTGCTGTCGTATTGATAGCACCCTCGGGGAGCGCTGCACGCACTCGTCTGCGCGTGCGCCGGAAGCACCACCGATTGAACGATGGGGGCGATCCAGGCGGCTGGGAGGGTAAGGGCGAGGCTCTTGAGGGTGGTGCGACGCAACTTCTGAGTCATCATTTTTTTCCTCATCGTTGTGCGGCTCGAGCAGTATATCACTGGCGATGTCGCGCCGGAAGACGGGGCGCGATGATCGCACGGCGTCGGGTCGAGCTCCGGCCTACGGCTTCGCCACCATTCTCCCCATGGGCCGGCCGCCGAGCAGGTGCATGTGCAGGTGAAACACGACCTGTCCGCCGTGACGGTTGCAGTTGACGATCAAGCGATAGCCGTCCTCGGCGATCCCCTCTTCGCGGGCTAGTTTCGCCGCCACCACGAACAGGTGGCCGAGATCGGCCTCGTCCCCTTCCGTTACGTCATTTACCGTCGCGAGCGGCTTATTCGGGACGATGAGGATGTGGGTCGGCGCCTGGGGGTTGATGTCCCGGAATGCCGTCACGCGCTCATCGCGGTAGACGATGTCGGCCCGGGCTTCACCGCGGATGATTTTGCTGAAAATCGTTTCTTCAGGCATTAAACTGTTGTCCTCCAGCATCATGATTGACAGGGTCTCTGGATGGAGTAGGCAGAGCACCCTCTCCGGCGTCGCTCGGATCCGCTGGTCCGATCAGGCCCGGACAAGGGCAGCACCAAGAGTAATTGTCCAGCAGCAATTGTCCAAGAGTAATCGTCCAACAAAAGGCAAGTCATGAGTTCCTTCAAAGCCTTCCGTATTCACAACGACGACGGCGGGATACAGGCGAAGTTCGAGAGCATCACCCTCGATGACCTCAGCGAGGGTGACGTCGTCATTCGCGCCGCGTATTCCGACATCAACTACAAGGATGCCCTGGCCGCCACCGGCAAGGGCAGAATACTGCGCCAGTACCCGCTGGTTGGCGGCATCGATGTCGCCGGCCGGGTGGAATCCTCCTCCAGCAAGGAGTTCCAGGCCGGCGAGCCCGTGGTGGTGGTCGGCTGCGAGCTGTCCGAGACCCGCGACGGCGGCTATGCCGAGCTGGTCCGGGTACCTGCCGATTGCGTGGTGAAGCTGCCGGCGTCGTTGACCCTGTTCGATGCCATGGCCCTGGGCACCGCGGGCTTCACGGCGGCGCTGGCGGTGGAGTCCATGGAGCGCAACGGCCAGACACCGGAGCACGGTCCGATCGTCGTGACCGGGGCCACGGGCGGCGTCGGCAGTGTCGCGATAGACATACTTGCCGGCGCGGGCTACGAGGTCGTGGCCCTGACCGGCAAGAGCGACGCGGCCGAATATCTCACCGGCCTGGGTGCATCCCGGGTGCTGCTGCGCGGAGAAGTGGATCTTGGCAAGCGCCCCATGGAGCGCGCCGAGTGGGGCGGGGCGGTGGATAGTCTCGGTGGGGAGGTGCTGACGTGGCTGACGCGCACCGTCAAGCCCTTCGGGAACATCGCCTCCGTCGGGCTGGCGGCGAGTCACGAGCTGCATACGACGGTCATGCCCTTCATCCTGCGGGGCGTATCGCTGCTCGGCATCAACTCCGTGTTGTGCGGATCGAAGGTCAGACGCGCGACCTGGGAACGCCTCGGCAGCGACCTCAAGCCGAGGCACCTGGATCGCATCGTGTCGCGCACGATCGACTTCGACGAGCTGCCCGGGGCTTTCGACGCCTACGTCGAGGGCGCCGTGACCGGGCGCACCGTCGTCAAGATCGCCGATGTCGACTAGGAGGGAAGAGATGGCGTCACCGTTGTGGCAGCCATCCGCCGAACGGGTGGCGCGCGCCAATATCACGCAGTTCGCCGCCGCCGTGTCCCGGCAGTCGGGGCGCCGCCTCGACGACTACCGTGCGCTGCACCAATGGTCCATAGACAACCTGGAGGACTTCTGGAGTGCAGTCTGGGACCAGACCGGTGTCATCGCCGCGGAGCGGGGGGAGATCGTGCTTCGCGACGGCGACAAGATGCCGGGCGCCGTATTCTTCCCCGATGCGAGGCTGAACTTCGCCGAGAACCTCCTGCGGCGCGACGACGAGGCCACCGGTGTCCTATTCCGCGGTGAGGACCGGGTCAAGCGGTCCTTGACCTACAGGGAGCTGCATCAGCAGGTCTCACGCCTGAGCCAGGCCCTGCGCGATGCCGGCATAGAGCCGGGTGACCGCGTCGCCGGCTACGTGCCCAATACCCCCGAGGCGCTGATCGCGATGCTGGCGACCACCGCCATCGGCGGTGTGTGGTCCTCCTGCTCGCCGGACTTCGGCGTGCAGGGTGTACTGGACCGTTTCGGACAGATCGAGCCGAAGGTGCTGTTCAGCGCCGACGGCTACTTCTACGGCGGCAAGCGCTACGACTCTCTCGACAAAGTGCGCGAGATCCGAGGCCAGTTGCCCACGGTGTCGCGAGTGGTCGTCTTTCCGTACACCGTCGATGAGCCCGAGGTCGAGGGTATCGACGGCGGTGTGAGCTGGAGCGATTTTGTCGCGCCCTGCACCGCCGGCGCCATCGAGTACGTCCACCTGCCGTTCAATCATCCCCTGTACATCATGTTTTCGTCCGGCACGACGGGCGCGCCCAAGTGCATCGTGCATGGTGCCGGCGGCGCCCTCCTGCAGCATCTCAAGGAGCATCGACTGCACGTCGACGTCAAGCGGGACGACCGCCTGTTCTACTTCACCACCTGCGGCTGGATGATGTGGAACTGGCTCGTATCCGGGCTGGCCTCGGAAGCCTGCCTTGTGCTGTACGACGGCTCGCCTTTTCATCCCGACGGCAACGCCATGTTCGATCTCATCGACGAGACGGGCATCAACTACTTCGGCACCTCGGCGAAGTTCATCGACGCGGTTGCCAAGGCCGGGCTGTCACCGCGCGACAGCCACGACCTCGGATCGCTGCGCACCATCATGTCCACCGGCTCGCCGCTGGTACCCGAGGGTTTCGATTTCGTCTACGAGCACATCAAGAGCGATGTGTGCCTGTCGTCCATCTCCGGCGGCACGGATCTACTGGCGTGCTTCGCCCTCGGCAACCCGGCGCTGCCGGTATGGCGCGGGGAGATCCAGTGCAAGTCGCTGGGCATGGCGGTGGAGGCGCTGGACGAGGACGGCCGCGCGCTGCCGCCCGGCAGGAAAGGCGAGCTGGCCTGCGTGAAACCCTTCCCCTCGATGCCGATCTACTTCTGGAACGACGAGGACGGGTCGAAGTACCGCAAAGCCTACTTCGAGAAGCTCCCCGGTGTGTGGTGCCACGGCGACTACGTGGAAATCACCGAGCATGGCGGCGTCATCATCTACGGCCGCTCGGACGCGGTATTGAACCCCGGCGGCGTTCGCATCGGCACCGCGGAGATCTACCGCCAGGCGGAGCAGATCCATGACGTGGTGGAGAGCATCGTCATCGGCCAGAAGTGGAAGGGCGACACGCGGGTGGTGCTCTTCGTGCGCCTGCGCGAGGGCCTCACCCTCGGCGACGAGCTCGTGCAGCGCATCAGGAAGCAGATCCGCGACAACACCACGCCGCGCCACGTGCCTGCCAAGATCGTCCAGGTGGACGACATCCCGCGCACCAAGAGCGGCAAGATCGTGGAGCTGGCGGTGCGCAGCGTGGTGCATGGCGAGCCGGTGAAGAACAAAGAGGCGCTGGCCAACCCGCAGGCCCTGGAGCTGTTCGCGAACCGTCCGGAGCTCGAGACGGACTGACGCGGCGGCGAATCCAGCGAGAGCCACTTCCATCACGGACCCGGATCGAATGAGCGACGAATCGAGCCTGCTGAAAGGTACTCGCGTCCTGGACCTGTCGCGCCTGCTGCCGGGGCCGATGTGCACGGCACACCTCGCCGCGATGGGCGCCGACGTGATCAAGATCGAGGATCCGGTGGTGGGCGACTACGCGCGATCCATGGGCAGCTTCTTCGAGACCGTCAACCGCAGCAAGCGCTCCGTCGCGCTCGACCTGAAAACGGCGCAAGGCCGGGACGCCTTCATGGCCCTGGCGAAGACCGCGGACGTGATCCTGGAAAGCTTTCGCCCCGGCGTCGTCGCGTCCCTGGGCGTGGACTATGCGGCCGTCAGGGAGGTCAAGCCGGATATCGTCTACTGCAGCCTGAGCGGCTACGGCCAGGACGGCCCGTATCGCCTGAAGCCGGGGCACGACATCAATTACCTCTCCTACGCAGGCATTCTCAATGAGATCGGCCTTGCCGGGATGCAGCCGGGCCTGTGCAACATCCAGATCGCGGACGTTCTCGGAGGGTCGCTGAGCGCCGCCATGGGAATCCTGGCCGCTCTCCTCAGCGCCCGCCGGACGGGACAGGGCAGGTACCTCGACGTGGCCATGACGGACTGCGCTCTCGCCCACAACGTCATGCCCCTGATGGCGTTCAACGACCACGGCGGGACGGCGCCGCGCGGTGAGGATTTCCTCACCGGCGCGCTCCCCTGGTACAACGTGTATGCCACCCTGGATGACCGGCACGTGGCCCTAGGGGCGTTGGAATCGAAGTTCTGGGCCGCGTTCTGCGAGGCGATCGACCGCCGCGAATGGAGCGATCAACCGGAGGATCCCGAAACCCGCAGGCGCATCCACCGCGAGCTCACGGAGCTGTTCGGGTCCCGGTCCCTCGCGCACTGGGTGGCGCACTTCGATAACGTCGATTGCTGTCTGTCGCCGGTATTGACTCTCGAGGAAGCCATGCGCGACCCGCAACTGGTCGCAAGGGGGATGTTCACCGGTGATGGGAATCGCACCGGCTACGCGTTTCCCATCCGATTCGAACCCCCGTGCGCACCGGTTCGACCTGCCTCGGCGCCCGGCCTGGGCGAGCACACCCGGGAGGTGCTGGACGAGATCGGATTCCGGTGCAGCGCGACGACGGACGCGTGAGCCCGGTTTTGAATGGCAATATACCGCACGCGGAACGGCGCGTGGCGCAACATTCGAATATGAGGTCTGCACATGAGCGACTACAACGCGCCCATCGATGAAATGCAGTTCGTTCTGGCCGAGCTGGCGGACCTGGAAGGGGTCGCCTCCCTGCCGGGTCTCGAGGAAGCGACGCCTGATCTGGTGTCGGCGGTGCTGGAGGAAGCGGGCAAGCTGGCCCGCGACGTGCTGTCGCCGCTCAACCGGGTGGGTGATACGGAGCCCTCGAAGCTCGTGAACGGCGAGGTGGTAACCCCCCCGGGCTGGAAGGACGCCTATCGCAAATTCTCGGAGACCGGCTGGAACTCTCTGGCCTTCAGCACCGAATACGGCGGCCAGAACCTGCCCTGGCTGCTCGCGACCCCGCTGCAGGAGATGTGGCACGCCGCCAACCTGTCCTTCGGCCTGTGCCCGCTGCTGACCCAGGGGGCCATCGAGGCCCTGGAGCGGCACGGCAGCGACGAGCTCAAGCGCGTCTACCTGCCGAAGATGGTATCGGGCGAATGGACGGGCACCATGAACCTGACGGAGCCGCAGGCGGGCTCGGACCTGAGCGCCGTGCGCACCCGTGCCGAGCCCGAGGGGGACCACTACCGGCTTCACGGCCAGAAGATCTTCATCACTTACGGCGACCACGACCTGACGGACAACATCCTGCACCTGGTGCTGGCGCGGCTGCCGGACGCGCCGGAAGGCGTCAAGGGCATCTCGCTGTTCCTGGTGCCCAAGTACCTGCTCGACGCGAACGGTGATCCCGGACAGAGAAACGACGTGCGCACCGTGTCGCTCGAGCACAAGCTCGGTATCCATGCCAGTCCGACCTGCGTGCTCGCCTACGGCGACAAGGAAGGTGCCATCGGCTACCTGGTGGGAGAGGCGAACCGGGGCCTCGAGTACATGTTCACCATGATGAACCTGGCCCGCCACTCGGTGGGCGTCCAAGGGCTTGCCATCGCCGAACGGGCTTACCAGCGGGCGCTGGCGTACGCGAAGGAGCGCGTCCAGGGCCGGCCCATCGGCGAGGGCGAGCGGGCCACCATCATTCACCATCCCGACGTGCGCCGCATGCTGATGACCATGAAGTCGAAGATCGAGGCGATGCGGGGCATGGCCTACGTCTGGGCGAGCGCCTTCGACAAGTCCCTGCGGCACCCGAGCGACGCGGAGCGACGCAGACAGTCGCAGCTCGTCGAAGTGCTCACGCCCATCGTCAAGGGCTGGTGCACGGAGACCGGTAACGAGGTGGCCTACCTGGGTGTGCAGGTCCACGGCGGCATGGGCTTCATCGAGGAGACCGGCGCCGCCCAGCACTATCGGGATGCCCGCATTACCACGATCTACGAAGGCACCACCGGCATCCAGGCCAACGATCTCGTGGGGCGCAAGGTCGTCCGCGACCGGGGCGAGGCCGCGAAGGCGGTGATCGCCCTGATGCGGGAGACCGAAGGCGCCGCGGCGTCGTTGGGAGACACCGGCGCCGCTTTGAGAGAATGCCTCGACGATCTCGACGAGGCGACGGACTGGGTGCTCCGCGCGGCTGGGCAAGACCCGCGCCTGCCGGCAGCGGCCAGCGCGTACTACCTGGACCTGTGGGCGATCTCGGTCGGCTCCTGGCTGATGGCCAGGAGCGCACTGGCCGCCCGCAAGCGGCTGGAAAGCGGAGAGGGCGATCAGGGGTTCTTCGAGGCCAAGCTGGAAACCGCGCACTACTTCGCGACCCACGTCGCAAGCCGAAGCGGGGCGCTCTTGAAAACGATCACCACCGGCTCGCCGTCCACCCTGAAGCTGGATATCGACCAGTTTTAGCTATGGATCCGTTCGGGATAGATGGGAGAAATCGGGGTCCTTGTGCGGACTCCCTCACATCGAACGAAGGGAGCAGCGTGAGGGTATGAACCGGGGAGGATCTTTGTCGACCGTCTCGAGGCAGGAGCCGAGAGCGAGCCTGCATGGAAGTACTTCCGGCGTGTCGGCAAAGATCCTCCCCGGTTCATGCGGGGCACTCCCATGCAAGCTCGGCAGGCCTCATCACCGCAGCACCATCAAACAATGCTTGTCGGAATGAATTCCGACCCACGTCGGATGTGGGGAGTGCCGGAGATCGTCGGGAACGAGATCCGGTCGGCGCGCGTGACTGTGTGTCACACCCCGCTCGGGGTCTCGTCCGCCGCCCGCATTCGGGGAGTGGCGATCACCGCCGGGTCGGCGAGATAGTCCAGCAGGAGCTCGAACCCGTCCACGCCCCAGAACACCTCGCCATCCGCCACGAACGTCGGCACGCCGAAGACGCCCTTCGCGATCGCCTCCTCACCGTTGGCGAGCAGCGCCTGCTTGACAACCGCATCCTCGAGATCGCTTTCCGCAGCGTCAAGCCCCTCCAACAGGCGAAGCCAGGGTCCCTCGTCACCGGGGACATGCCCGTCGCGCCACACGAACTCGAACAAGCGCCCCACGGTCCGTGGATCGTTGCCCCGGGCGATGCTCAAGCGAAGCAGGGGCAGAGGATTGAAGGGATGGACCCGCGGTATCCTCAGCGGCACTCCCAAGCGGTCGGCGAGCCAGACGATGTGTCGATAGGTGAAGCGGCGCTTGGCGGGGATCTCGGCGGGCCCCTTGTGGCCCCAGTGCTTCAGCAGGCCCGCGAACAGGATCGGCTCGAGCTCGACCTTCACGTCCATGCCCTCGAGCTTCGGCAGTTGATGCGCCCATTGCAGGTAGGAAAACGGCGAGATGTAGTCGAAATACCACTGCAGTGTCTTCATGGGCGGCCTCGGGATGGAGCGTCGAAGGTATAATCATCGCAGTGCCCGGTATATGGCAAGCCATCGAAAAACCCTTTATGCCGCAAATCACCATCGAGCAACTGGCCGCGCTGTCGCGGGCGCAGCTCCCCATCGTTGGTCAGCTCGGACTGATCGTCGAATCGCTCGGGAACGGCACGGCTCGCGTGCGCTGTCCGTTCAGGGACGACTTCCTGCGGCCCGGAGGGACAATCTCCGGACCGGTCATGATGGCGATGGCGGACTATGCGCTGTACGCTGCCGTGCTCACCCGCATCGGCATGGTGGAGCTGGCTGTGACCACCAGTCTCAACATAAACTTCCTGCGGCGCCCCGGGCCGGGGGACATGCTTGCGGATGCCACCCTCCTGAAGGTGGGGCAGCGGCTGGCGGTCGGCGAGATCGCGCTCCGTATCGACGGGGACGAATCGCTGGTGGCGCACGTCACCGCGACCTACTCCATTCCGCCGCGCGGCGGCTGAGCAACGACGAGGAAGCCGGTTATGACTCATTTCGAGAACATCAAGGCCTGCGTGTTCGATGCCTATGGAACGTTGTTCGACGTTCACTCGGCCGTCGGCCGCTACAAATCGGCCATCGGGGATTCCGCGGACGCCGTATCCGCTCTGTGGCGAAACAGACAGCTCGAATACACCTGGCTTCGCAGTCTCATGGGCAAGCACGAGGACTTCTGGAGGGTCACAGGGGATGCGCTGGATTTCGCGCTGGACGCGCACGATATCGACGACCCCTCGCTGCGCGAGAATCTGATGAAAGCCTACCTGTCCCTGGACGCCTACCCCGAGGTGGGGGAGGTGCTGGGACGCCTGCGCGAGGCGGGTTACAGGACGGCGATACTGTCCAACGGCTCGCCGGACATGCTGAAAGCGGCCGTCGACAGCGCCGGGATCGGCGACCTGCTGGACGCCTGCCTGTCCGTGGAGGAGGTCGGCATCTTCAAACCGCACCCCAAGGTGTACGGGCTGGCGGTGGACCGTCTGAAGGTGGGGGCGACGCAGATCAGCTTTCAGTCGTCGAATGCCTGGGACGCGGTCGGCGCGGCGACCTTCGGTATGCGCGTCGCGTGGGTCAACCGCTTCGGACAGGGGCGGGAACGGCTGACCGCGGATCCCCACGCCGAGATTCCGGACCTCAATGGGCTGCTCCCGTTGCTGGGCATCCCCTCCTGACGTCACGCGTGCGATAGGATGAGCCGATTGCGCCGGCACTGGCTGCGGATACTCATCGGCCTCGCGCTGGCGACACCGTTCATCATGGATGCCGCCGGAATAGTCGATTGGGGCGTTCTGCGCACGCTGGACTACTTCGCCTACGACACGAGGTTGAACCTCACCCTGCCCGGGACGGTCGACCCGCGGATAGTCATCGTCGACGTCGACGAAAAGAGCCTCGCTGCGGAGGGTCGCTGGCCCTGGCCGCGCGACCGGATGGCACGGCTGGTGGACCTGTTGTTCGACAAGTACCACGCATCGGTCCTGGGCTTCGACATGGTCTTCGCTGAGCGGCAGAACGACACTGCCTTCGATGAGCTGGAGAATCGCCTGCGATCCGGTGGGCAAACGGACCTGGCGGACCGGCTTCGAGCGCTGGTTCCTCACGCGGACAAAGAGTTCGCTGCCAGTCTGGCCCACCGGCCGGTGGTGCTTGGATACTACTTCAGCGGGAACACCCACAGCACCGGGAAGTTGCCCGAGCCCTATCTTCCGGCGGTGATCGCCGACACCATGGACATCGACGCTCCGCTGGCGCGTGGCTACGGCGCCAATCTGCCGGTGCTGCAGAACGCCGCGCAAGGGGGCGGCTTCTTCGACAATCCCTTGAGCGATGAAGACGGGGTGTTCCGCCGTGCTCCGATGCTGCAGTCCTATAAGGGCGCCCTTTATGAATCCTTATCGCTGGCCGTGGCGCAGCTCTACCTGGGCAAGCCCCTGTCCATCGGTCCGCACAACGAACAGTTGAGCATGGGCGATCACGTGATACCCGTCGACAAGGATATGGCCGCTCTGGTGCCATACCGCGGCTTGCAGGGCAGCTTTCCCTACGTCTCGGCCTCCGACGTGTTGAATCAGTCGATCGCCGACCCGTCGGTGCTGAAGGGTGCGATAGTGCTGGTCGGCACCACGGCACCCGGCCTCTACGACCTGCGCAGTACGCCGGTGCAGAAGGTCTATGCCGGGGTGGAGATTCACGCCAACCTGATATCCGGCATTCTCGACAACCGGTTCCTTCGCCGTCCGGCCTATACCGCCGGAGCGGAATTGGTCATCCTGTCGCTCCTTGCTCTCACGCTTGCAGTCGCGTTGCCGATGCTGGGAGCCGTCGCAGGCGCGGTACTGGGCGCCGCGGCCCTCCTCGCGGCGGTGAGTATCAATCTCTACATGTGGGTAGCGCATTCACTGGTGCTGACGATCGCGCCGGTGGTGCTCATGATCTTCAGCTTGTTTCTGTTCAACGTTGCCTACGGCTTCATTGCCGAATCACGGAGCCGCCGGGCCCTGGCGCGGCGCTTCGGGCAGTATGTCCCTCCCGAGCTCGTCGAGGAGATGAGCGCGAATCCCGACGAGTATTCCATGAAGGGTGAGAGAAGGGAGATGAGCGTGCTTTTCTCGGATGTGCGCGGCTTCAGCAATCTTGCGGAGAACATGGACCCGGAGCAGCTTTCCGCCTTGATGAACGAGCTGCTCACCGCACTCACCCGGGTGATCCACGAGCAGCGCGGCACCATCGACAAGTACATGGGTGATGCCGTCATGGCTTTCTGGGGCGCTCCGGTACAGGACCCGCACCACGCGTCCGGGGCGGTGAGCGCCGCCTTGCAGATGGTCAAGGCCGTGGCGAGCGCGACGGAGGACTTCCAGCAGCGCGGGTGGCCGCAGATCCGCATGGGGATCGGCATCAACAGCGGCCCGATGAACGTCGGAGACATGGGATCGGAGTTCCGCATGGCCTACACCGTGATGGGCGATGCCGTCAATCTCGGTTCGAGGCTGGAGGGGCTGACGCGGACCTACGGCGTCGATATCGTCGTCAGCGAGTACACCGTCCAGGCGGCCCCCGAATTCTCCTATCGGCCCCTCGACCGGGTTCGCGTCAAGGGTCGTGACACGCCGGTGGACGTCTTCGAGCCGCTGGGTTTCGAAACCGGGATTTCCCCGCAGCTCCGCGACGAGCTGGCGGATTACCAACGTGGGCTGAATCTCTACCGGGAACGCCAGTGGCGACAGGCGGAGGAGGCGTTTCAGGCCTTGTCGGAACGCGCCGGCGAACACCCGCTGTATCGAATGTACCTGCAGCGATGCCGCCACTTCAGCGCCGAGCCGCCGCCCGACACCTGGGACGGCGTCTTCGATTTCACGACGAAGTAGCCCCCTGTGTTCTCTACATACTGCCGATCTGCCACTACAATGTAGTGAACGGGCCGGTATCGGCGGCGGTTCACCGTGCACCCGGCCGACGGCAACACAGACAAAAGGGGGAGATCGTGGATCTTGCGCCGTATCTCAAACTGATGGTCGACAAGAAGGCGTCGGATGTGTATTTCAGCACCGGCGCTCCGGTCATGATTGCGATTGAAGGTAAGACCATGCGCGTCGGCGAGCAGATCCTGAGGCCCGGGGTCGTGAAACAGATGGCTTACTCCATCATGAATGATGATCAGCAAAAGGAATTCGAGGAGATCATGGAGATGAACTGCGCGATTTCCGCGCAGGGACTGGGGCGATTTCGCGTCAACGTCTTCCGGCAGCGCGGTGAAGTGTCAATGGTCGTGCGCTACATCAAGAGCGAGATCGCCAGCGTCGAGGAGCTGAAGCTTCCATCCATTCTCAACGACCTGATCATGATCAAGCGGGGCCTGATCCTCATGGTGGGTGCCACGGGCTCCGGCAAGTCGACAACCCTGGCGGCCATGATCGACTACCGCAACAGCAACTCCGCCGGCCATATCCTCACCATCGAGGATCCCATCGAGTTCATTCACAAGCACAAGAAGTCCGTTGTCAACCAACGGGAAGTGGGCATCGACACCGTTTCCTATGAGAATGCGCTGAAGAACGCCATGCGGGAAGCGCCCAACGTCATCCTGATTGGAGAGATACGGGACCGGGACACCATGAAGCATGCCATCGCGTACGCCGAGACCGGCCACTTGTGCCTGTCGACGCTGCATGCCAACAACTCCAACCAGGCGGTGGACCGGATCATCAACTTCTTCCCCGACACTGCGCACCAGCAGCTCTTCGTGGACCTGTCGCTGAACATGCGCGCCATAATCTCGCAGAGGCTGGTGATCGGCATCGACAAGCAGAGAATTCCGGCGGTGGAGGTGATGCTGAACTCGCCTTATATCGCGAGCCTCATCGAGAAAGGGGAGATTCACGAGCTCAAGGATGTCATGGAGCAGAGCAAGGATCAGGGCATGCAGACTTTCGACGGCGCCCTTTACGATCTGTACATGGCCAGCAAGATCACCCTCGACGAGGCGCTCAAGAATGCGGATTCGCGAAACAACCTGATGGTGAAGATCCGTCTGGCGGAGGGGGCCAAGGAGCAGGAAGAGAAGGATCAGTTCTCCGTCAGCGAGTAGCGTGTCTCAAGCACCGGAGCGCCGGCGATCGCGCCCGAGCGCCTTGTCCAGGCCCAGCATCTTCCTTGCGATGCGGTCAGGGTCGATCTCGTACTCGCCGCAGGCCAGGGCCTCTTTGATGGCCTCGACCTTCGCGGTGTCGACGTCCGGCGCGGCGGCCACCGCATCGGCGATGCGATGGAAGTTCGAGGCCACGGCCGCGCGGTGGGCAAGACCACATGAATCCGGTTTTGTACGCGTATAGCTGGCTTTCACTGATACAACCCAAGACACTCTGGCGATTGAGAGGTTCCTCTGCTGTGCAGTCGGCGGCACGCAGGTGAAGCCGGAGATTGACCGGCGGGCTACACTAGGAGTTGTAGCGGCCGGGCTGCGCAAGACTTTAGGCACGTCGACCTGCGGCAATCGACGGCTGATGTACGGCAAGACCGCGCGACGGTCCGGTGAATATCCGCCGCCAGGAGGTTAGAATCATTCAACATTCTCGTGACTCGATGGAGGCGGTGTGCGGTCCCCGGGCATTCTAGTCGTGCCGGCGTGCATACTGATTGTGGATGACGATGCCGAACGGACCAACGCACTTCGCGGGCGCCTGGAGAAGGCCTTTCGCGAGGACGACGAAGTCCTCGCGCTGCGCTCGATGGAATGGCTGGACAGCAATCATGAGCTGATGACCCGCAGCCCCCTCCTGGCCGTCGTCGTCGGCAAGTGGCAGGGCTGGGAGCAATCCCGGATCCGCGACAAGCTCGTGGAGGCCTATCCGGACATACCTTTCTATTTCATAGAAGACCAGGACTCCCGCGAGGGCGCGAAGGGTGGTGACCGGGATGTCGATCTGTTGCAGACCAATCCCATAGACGATCGGATCCAAAGAATCATTCGCAGTCTCGGCGGTGATGGTGACCAGGGGCAGGATACTACGACGGCCACCCGGAGCCGCCAGAAGCCAAGCTGGCTGTTCCGCGGGCTTTCCGGCGAGAGCCCGGAGATTCAAAGCGTCAAGAACGACATCAGCCTCGTCGCCGCCAGCGACTCGACGGTGTTGATTACCGGCGCCACGGGCACCGGCAAGGAGATCGTTGCGCGCAACATTCATTTTCAGTCCCCGCGGCGGCTCAAACCCTTCGTCCCCGTCAACTGCGGAGCGATCCCGCCGGACCTGCTCGAAAGCGAGCTGTTCGGGCACGATAAGGGGGCGTTCACCGGCGCGATCAGCGACCGCAAGGGCCGCTTCGAGATGGCGGACGGCGGCACCCTGTTTCTGGACGAGATCGGCGACATGCCGTTGCCGATGCAGGTCAAGCTCCTCAGGGTGCTCCAGGAGCGGAACTTCGAGCGTGTCGGCAGCGGCAAGGTCCGGCACGTCAATGTACGCATCGTCGCCGCCACCCACCGCGACCTGGACAAGCTGGTCGCTGAAGGCCGGTTCCGGGAGGATTTGTACTTTCGCTTGAGCGTGTTCCCGATCCACGTTCCGGATCTCAAGGAACGCATCGAGGATCTTCCGCTGCTGGTGGAGGAGATTCGCCGCAAGCTGCAGCAAGGCGCCGGTGTCGGCTTCACCGCGCGGGCCATCGAGGCCCTCAAGGGCTATGACTGGCCCGGCAACATCCGCGAGCTCAGCAACCTGGTCGAGCGGCTGTCCATCCTGTACCAGGGTGGTCAAGTGGATGTGGAAGACTTGCCTCCGGAGTACAGGCAACATATCCCTGTGGACGATACCCCTGCCCCGCAGACCCCCGCTTCTTTCCACGAGCTTCCCCGGTTTCACCCCGACGGGCTCGACTTGAAACGCTACCTGGCCGACACGGAGCGATCGCTGATCGAAACGGCCCTGAACGAGTCCGGTGGGGTGGTCGCGAAGGCAGCGAGCCTGCTCAAGCTCCGCCGTACGACACTGGTTGAGAAGATGCGCAAGTACGAGCTCCGCGCCGCCGGAGCCGACGGCGACAACACCGAATCCTGACGCCCGCTCCCCCGCCGGGCTTTTGACGCGGCCACCGGCGGGGTGCCCCGTACCGCACGGTCGCCGACAAAAAATTGGCGAAAGTCTTTCCTCGAGGTGACCCGGAAGCCTGAAAATACGCCGTTTTCTGCACTGGCACGGATGTTGCTTATCATGACACGAGTGACCAAACGAGGTAGCCCAGTGTCTGAGATCAAAGCCCGATGGGCGCAGCGCCGACGCCGCACGCAGAGCTCGGCATCGATCGATAGGGCGAGCTCGCGTGTCAATGGTGGCTTGCCGCTTGCCTCACTCCCCAGACGGAGGCCCGGCTTGCGCCGGGGTCTCGGCTCGTGATCGGGACGGCCGTCGTTCGCCGCGAATCCGGCGACGAGCAGGGAGCCGTCATGGAGTACGCGACGCTGGTCAAGCGAATCGCCAGGCACGTGATGAGCCGCTTGCCTGCGAACGTACAGCTCGATGACCTGGTGCAGGCCGGGCTGGTTGGATTGATGGAGGCGGTGCGTCTCTACGACCCTTCCCGGGGTGCAAGCTTCGAAACCTACGCGACCATCCGCGTGAGGGGCGCCATGCTGGACGAGCTGCGCAGAGACGACTGGAGTCCGCGCTCCGTGAGCAGGCGGGTCAGGCAGCTCTCCGAGGTGACGAGATTGATCGAGAACCGCAAGGGCAGCCCGGCCGGCGCACAGGAGATCGCCGACGCGTTGAACATCAGCGTGGACGAGTACCACCAGTGGGTGTTGGAGGCGAGCAACCAGAACTTCTTCAGCCTCGAAGGCTTGGAGGACGTTGACAGTTCCGGGTCGCAGACGGACAGCACTTACGGGAGCGTAGAGGCCAACCGCCGCCGGGACTTTCTCTCCGAAGCCATACGTTCACTGTCGGAACGGGAGCAGCTCGTATTGTCACTCTACTACGACAGGGACATGACCTTGAAAGAGATCGGTCAAGTGCTGGGAGTGAGCGAATCCCGCGTATGCCAGATCCACGGCGAAGCCACGGTGCGGCTGCGCGCTCGTATGGACACCTGGTTTTGACACCCTGTACCCGAGGTAACGAGAAATCATGAGCAAGTTCGACCAAACGATGGCGCTCGCCCTCCAGCCAGACGAATCGCGCGGCGCGGACCGGCGATGGTCCTGTCTCGCCGGACTCTATCTCCTCACCGGCGAAGGAAAGCTCGTGCGCTTCGATCGCGACGGTGAGTTGATCGCGGAACCGGAGTTGAGCGCCGGGCTCTCGTTCCGACTTCGCGCCGTCATCGACCAGTACCGGAGCGGCGCCGCGGACGACATGAGCCTCGCCCTGGTCAGCGTCACGGAATTCGATCAGGGCTGGGACGCCGGGACCATGGTGCTGGGAGACCGGCTGCTGAACGAGTCGCTACCGGTGGAGGCTAATGGCGGCGCGGCGCCGGCATCGCGCGCACGCAGAAACAGAACCAGGGCGGTATACCAGGGTATGGAGCTCGTATTGAGCAGTCTCCGGGACGGCGCATCGGCGCTTCCGCGCTTCTGCCCTGTCCTGTTCGTGCCCGAAGTGAATGGCGCGGCTCTGCGTGAACGCTACGGTGTCGACATCATTGACGAGCGGGGTGTGTTCGAGGTGCTCGACCTGTGCGCGGCGTTCGCGTCCAACAGCCGGCTGCCGGACGAACTGCCGGCGATGGTTCAGCACATGCGCCACGCGCAGGCCGATATCGCGTCCGCCAGTCGCCGCCGACGCGCGACCGGATCGGCCGGCGATTCCGCCTCCGGTAGGCCGGCACGGACGGCGCTGGCCGTGGCCGCGCAACGCAGCGAGGGGTCGCCTGTTACGGAGGCGGATGCCGGCTTCGATATCTGCTTCAGCGAAGGGGACGCGGTGACGGGCTGGCTGCTGGAGTGGTTCTCGCCGTTCAACGAGCTCACGGATACCCAGAGAGAGATCATCGCCGGCTACGAGACGATCCGGACCGTGGCGAGCGGAAGCCGGCTCGTGGAGCAGGGATCCACCGACGATGTCTGTATCTACCTGGTGGAGGGCATTCTCGAGCTCCAGGCGCTGGATGGGCCCGGGATGCGGGTCGCCGGCGGTACCCGGCGCTCGCGGCTGCCCATTTCCGTTCTGACGCCGCACGTGTACACCGTCACCGCCGTGACGAATGCCAGCGTCATCGTCTTCAGTCAGAGACTGATTCGGAGAATCACCGAGGTCACGCGTACCTACTCCAGCGTGGACCGCCTCCCCGACGTCGATGTGTCGACGGCCGCGATATCGAACGGCATGCAGGCCGCGTATCTGAACCGGGCAACGATAAAGCCCTCCCGTCACGATCTCTAACCTCCGCACCCGGGCGGGGGCGCCCGGGATCTCCTCGGTGCGGAGGGAGTGCCTGAGGAGCCTCCCCGCAATCGAACTATTCGGCTCTTTTCCACGAGTCGTCTACACTGATCCTGTGGTCATGGGGACCGCGCGCCGGAGGTGACGGGAGTCTCGGACTGACGTTGAGCCGGCAACCTACCGTTCGTAAATCGGGGTGTCTGTAATCAACACAGTTGTCGAAAACCACCCTGTTCGAAACGACCGCCGCCGGCGTGGGAACGCTCGGCGACGAGCCCTGTGCTTTTCCGTCGCAGGTCTGTTGATAGGATCCGTTGCGCTGGCCAGGTTCACGGGATTCTCGGACGACTTCCTCAGCTTCATCCACCAGAAATACGGCAGCCGTGCCGAGCACACCATGGAGAAGTGGGCCGAGCTCGTCAAGACCAGTCGAGCGCTCCCGGAGCGCAAGAAGCTCGAGGTCGTGAACCGGTTCTTCAACAGGAACATCTGGTTCGTCTCCGATATCAAGCATTGGGGCAAGCAGGACTATTGGGCGACCCCGATGGAAACCATGGCGACGCTCGGGGGCGACTGCGAAGACTTCACCATCGCCAAGTACTTCACGCTGCGCGAGCTCGACGTACCGGATGAACGCCTGAGACTGACCTACGTTCGGGCCACACGGATCAATGCGCCGCACATGGTGCTGGCGTATTATCCCACGCAGAGCTCCGAACCCCTGATACTGGACAACCTCATAGACGACATCGAGCCCGCGTCCGAGCGCCGGGACCTGATTCCGGTGTACAGCTTCAATGGGCGCAACCTGTGGCAGGCCAGGCAGTTCGACGAAGGCCGCCAGGTCGGCAGTGCCGCCAATGTGAATCTCTGGACCAACGTTATCCAGCGCATGCGCAGGGAGAACTTCCCCTATTGAGACTCGGGGGAGAGCCCCTCATGAGCACATTGACCTTCGACAACGATTCAACGAAACCATAGGCGCAAGAACTTGACTCTCGCTCGACAACTCATCCTGATCGTCTGCGCGCTGTTCGTTCTGTTGTTCATCGGCACGCTGACGATCACCATCATCAATACCCGCAGCTATCTGACGGATCAGATGCATTCCCACGCCGAGGACACCGCGACGTCCCTTGGTCTGTCGCTCAAGCCGGCCCTGGAGAAGAACGACATCCCGCTCATGGAAACCATGGTGAACGCGATCTTCGACCCCGGCTACTACCGGGAGATCGTGCTCCTGAATCCCGACGGGTCCGTCCTCTACCAGCGCAAGGAACCGGTGCGGATCTACGGTGTTCCCCAGTGGTTCATCCACCTGATTCCCTTGAAAGCGCCCAGCGCCCGGCGCGAGCTCAACTCCGGTTGGAAGCTGGCGGGCACCATATCCGTCACCAGCCATCCCGGCTATGCCTATCGCGAGCTGTGGTCCATCGCCTTTGACACGTTCTGGTGGTTCCTGGCGGTCTTTCTGGTCGTGACTGTACTGCTCATCGTCGCCCTGCGCTTCGTTCTGCGTCCTCTGCGCGCCGTCGAGAGTCAGGCTCTGGCTGTCTGTGACCGTCAATTTCCCGTTCAGGAGCAGATCCCGCGTACCCGCGAGCTCGGCCGAGTCGTTACCGCGATGAACCGCATGACCCGGAAAGTCGAGTCGATGCTGGCGGACCAGACGGAGCTGACCGAGAACATGCGTCGGCAGGCCAACGAGGATGCCCTGACCGGCCTCGCCAACCGGCGCAGCTTCGACGCGCGCCTGAATGCGTCGATCGAGAGCCGTGAATCGTTCATGACGGGCGCCTTGTTCCTGTTCCAGATCAACGACTTCAAAGGCTACAACGACCGCCACGGTTTCGAGAAAGGGGACGAGCTGCTGAAGGAGTGCGCCGGGGTGCTCAGCCGCGTTTTCGCGGCGGAGAGAGGCAGCATCCTGGCCCGGCTCGGCGGCGCCAACTTCGCCGTCGTGGTGGGAGACATCGACCAGGCTGCGGCCGGGAAGCTCGGCGAATCCTTGAGCGCGGAGCTCGGCCGGCTTCAGACCCGAGGTTACCATGATGATGCCGATGTCGGCCGCACCGGCATTGCCTACTACCAGGGACAGGGAACCGTCTCCGAGCTTCTGTCCCGCGCCGACATGGCCCTCAGGGCCGCGGCTCGCCGGGGCGCCAACGCCTGGTCCTTGTACGATGAAGCCACGGTGACGCGCACCGACGTGCACACCGCGAGCGAGTGGCTCGCCCGGCTGCGCGACGTGATCGAGAACCGGCGCATCATCCTTCATTACCAGCCGGTCAGGCTCCACCGGGACGGCAGCGTGGCGCATCACGAAGTGCTGGCCCGCATCGCCGGCGCGGACGGCGAGACTCTGCCGGCCGGCATATTCATCCCCATGGCGGAGCGCCACGGCCTCGGGCCCGCCTTTGACAAGCTGGTTGTGGCAAGCGCCCTGGAGAAGCTCGGGGAGGAGACCGGGTCCACCCTGGCCGTGAATCTCTCCCCGGCTTCCGTGCACGACCCGGAATTCCCGGGGTGGCTCCACGAGCAGCTCGCACGGGATCCCGGCCGTGCGCAGCGCCTGATTCTGGAGGCGCCGGAATACGGCGTCACGTCCGACCTCGAAGCCGCCGGACGCTTTCTCGACGACCTGACGTCCCTGGGCCTGCGGTTCGGCCTGGACCACTTTGGTGTGGGGGCGGTGTCCTTCGGCTACCTGAAGCGTTTCAAGCTGGCTTACATCAAGATCGACGGCAGCTATGTCCGTGGCATAGACGCTACCACCGACAACCAGTTTCTGGTTCAATCCGTGGCCGACATCGCCCATGGACTGGATATTCAGGTGGTCGCCGAGTCGGTGGAGACCGCCGCCGAATGGAAGATGCTGGAGCGGCTTCACGTGGATGCCGGTCAGGGGTACTTCCTGGGACGACCGTCCGAGTCCCTCGAGGGCGACGCAAAATAGGGGCAACGCCGATCAATGGGTAGGAAAGATCTTGCACGACGAAAGCTTGAAGCACCTGTATACGTACTGTGGGTAATCCGATAGAGCAATCCATCTCGCCGCCGCTGATCGCGGACCGGCGCGCCGTCGTCGGTATCATCGGCATGGGTTACGTGGGACTGCCGCTGGCACTGCTGTTCGTGCGCCGAGGGTTCCGCACGCTCGGCTTCGATATCGATCTGAACAAGGTTCGGGCGCTCAAATCCGGCACCAGCTACCTCAGCCATATTCCGCACGAGGAGATTCGCGCGGGCCTCGAGACCGGTCGCTTCGACGTGACGACGGATTTCTCCCGAGTCAACGAGGCCCACGCGATCCTGCTGTGCGTGCCGACACCGCTGACGGACAATCGGCAGCCGGACATGAGCTACATCGAGGGAACCTGCCGCGGCATCGCCCCTCACCTCGTACCGGGGCAGCTCGTGGTGCTGGAGAGCACGACTTATCCCGGGACTACCCGTGAAGTCATGAAACCCCTGTTGGAGCGGGACCATCTGAAGGTAGGGGAGAGTCTGTTTCTCGGTTATTCCCCGGAGCGCGAGGACCCGGGAAACCGCGACTTCGGGGTGCAGGATATTCCCAAGGTCGTTTCCGGCCTCACGGCCCAGTGCACCGAGATGACCCAGGCCTTGTACAGCGCGGCATTCAACTCGGTCACCGTCGTATCCTCCTGCGAGACCGGCGAGGCGACGAAGCTGCTGGAGAACATCTTCCGATCCGTCAACATCGCCATGGTGAACGAGTTGAAGCTTCTTTTCGACCGTATGGGGGTCGATGTCTGGGAGGTTATCGAAGCGGCGTCCACCAAGCCCTTCGGCTTCATGCCCTTCTACCCCGGTCCGGGCCTGGGCGGGCACTGCATACCCATCGACCCTTTCTATCTCACCTGGCGGGCGCGCCAGTACGAGCTGACCACGCGCTTCATCGAGCTCGCCGGCGAGATCAACACCAACATGCCGTTCTACGTGGTGGAGCGCACCGGCGACGCGTTGAACGAACGGCGCAAGGCGATGAAGGGCTCGAAGATCATGGTGATCGGACTCGCGTACAAGCCCAACGTCAACGACGACCGGGAGTCGCCGGCCTGGCGGATCCTGGAGCTGTTGTCCGAAAAAGGGGCGGAAGTCAGCTATCATGACCCCTACATTCCGAAGACCGAGCCCACCAGAAGATACGATTTCCGGCTCAGCTCCGAACCCTTGACGTCCGTCAACGTCGCGTCCAAGGACGCGATCATCGTCGTGACGGACCACGACAACATCGATTACTCGAGCCTGGCCGCCCATGCCGGGCTCATCATCGACACCCGCAACGCTTTCCACAGGCGGGCGATAACCGTGGAGCCTGAGCGTCTGGTCCGGGCTTGAGTCGCGCAGGCTTCCACTGATGAACCCGCTCTCGAACGGCTCGTCGCACCACGCGTGAGTCAGGAGGTCAACAAGTGCATATAGACTGGGCGCATTTCACGCCGTTCCTGTCGCTCATTGGCGGCCTGATCATCGGCCTGGCGGCATCGCTGTTCGTGCTTCTCAACGGACGGGTTGCCGGCATCAGCGGCATTCTCGGCGGCCTGTTGCGGCCCGTTGCCGGTGATGCCTCATGGCGCCTGGCCTTCGTGCTGGGCCTGGTCGCCGCTCCGCTGCTGTATCGCCTGTTCTCCCCTTTGCCGGAGGTGCGCATCGACGCCGGCTGGCCGGTGCTCATCCTTGCCGGCCTGCTGGTGGGGCTCGGTACCCGCTACGCTTCAGGCTGCACCAGCGGCCATGGGGTATGCGGCATCTCGCGCTTCTCCCGCCGCTCACTGGTGGCCACGCTCGTTTTCATGGCAGCCGGATTTGCCATGGTTTGCGTGATTCGACCTTTGGTCGGGGTCTAACGTCGTGAAGAACGTCGCCCTCAGCTTCGTCGCCGGACTCGTCTTCGGCCTGGGACTCATCGTCGCCGGTATGGCCAACCCCGCCAAGATACTCGGTTTCCTCGATCTGCGCGGTGCCTGGGACCCGTCGCTGGCCCTGGTAATGGTAGGGGCCACGGCGTTCGGCGCGGTCGCTTTCGCCTTCGCCGGGCGTATGAAGCGCTCGCTGTTGGGCCTGCCGATGCGTCTGCCCAACGCCCGGCATCTGGACCGGCGTCTGCTCGGGGGCAGCGTGCTGTTCGGTATCGGCTGGGGCCTGGCCGGCATCTGCCCCGGACCGGCGATGGTGCTGCTGGGCTACGGCGCGCTGAAGGGCGTGGTGTTCGTGGCGGCGATGCTTGCCGGTATGTTGGCCTTCAACCGCCTCGAGGATCGGGCGGAGCGCCCCGTTCCCCACAGTCCCGAGGTGCTGCGGGAAGTGGCCGGGGAAGAAGGCCGGCCCGCCCGCTGAAGCTCCTTACAGGGACCAGGGCGGCGGACCGGTGTGTCCGCCGCCCTGTCGCGTCACACCCATGTGCGACGCGCCCCGTTCACGCTCCCGGATTCCGAGCGTCTCGCTAGAACAGGAACCAGGCCCCGAGCATGAGCTGGTTGTGGTCAGACGCCCCCGTGGTCGTTCCATTGAGTTTCGCATAGTCCGTGTACTGGACGGCGAAGCGGGTGTTGAGGAAGGGCGTGTAATCCAGCTGCACCTGGAAGGCGTCCGAGTCCTGGTTGCCGGGGTCGGCGAATCCCTCGGTAATGTCGTCGCTGCTGCTGACGGCCCCCGATGAGGATTTGGCACCGCGATAACCCAGCGTAAAGCCGAATTTCTGGTGGGTGTACCAGGTGAGATCCGCCTTGATGACGTCCAGGTGCTGCCCGCTGGCCCCGGGTGAGGTGGCGTCCAGCGCCTGGTGCTCGTGGAGGTAGTAGCCGTCCAGGGTCATGGAGTTGTTCGGGTCCATCGTCCATTGAAACTGTCCGTCGAGCGCGGTGTCCGTCATCTTGTCCTGTCCGCTGGAGAAGCCGGCTGTCGGCACTTTCACATACATGCCGAAAGTACCTACCTCCCAGTTCGTCGATCCGCTGTCCTGGGCGTAGGCCAGACGCCAGTAGGGCGCGGCCCCCTTGATGGCTTTGCCGCCATCCGTTGAGGGACCGTCCTTGCCGACGCTGTTGACAGCGCTGTATGCGCCCAGCTCCGTGTAGATGTGGTTGTTCCAGAAGCCGTAGGCGGTCAGTCCCGCCACCGCCCCTCCGAGGGCGCCCATCACGGAATGGGGATACTCATAGCCATAGCCCGCCTCGAACCACGGGAAGCCCCACGCAAGGGTGCTGTTCCAGGGATCCTGAACCGTCGGGTTGTTGTTGAGGGACAGGCCGTAGATCCCCATGCTGCCGGAGTTGGCGATACGGATGTCGGTGTTGTCCTGACTGAATCCCTGACCGCTCTCTGCCGTGACCTGGACGAAGGCGCCGGACTTGTTCGTGATGCTGCCGGCATAGAAGATGCTGAGCTGCGAGGGCAACAGGAACTTCGAATTGTCAGTGCTCGGGTCGGGGGCCTTGTCGAGCGTGTTCCAGTTGGTCTGGATCATCATGGACAGGGGAGCCCACAGCCCGATGTCGAGGTTCTTGCTCTTGACCTGTCTCGCCGAGCTCAGGGTGTAGGCGCGCAGCTTGAACTGGCGCCCAAAGGCCGTGAGCTGTGGGAAGGCGGTGTGACAGGCCGCGCAGGTCTGACCCGTCTGACGCGCGAAGGAAGGCACCGCGTGCGCCGAGGGAACCAGCATAAATGAGAGCAGCGTGCCGCCGATCGGCAGCAGCAGCCCTTTGAGAAAAGACTGAGTACGCATGATTGCACTCCTAGATTTCACTAGCGTTTGTTCTTGATGGGTCCGGGTGCGATGACCCGGCCGGCGGCCTGCTGTATGTCAAGGCCGCGAAGGACGTGCCCGGACTCCGGGCACGTGGTCTGCCTATAATCGAAAGCGCTCGGTGATGAGGTAGATCCGGGAGCGATAGGAAAAGCCAGGGAGGACCGCCCGGAGATGCCGGCGACCCGTGCCGGTGAGCGAGCGGAACGCGGCGAAGAGCCACCTGACTGCACGTGTCCGCGCAAGCGTTAAGGAATCAGCATCGCCTTCATCTTCGAGGGCCGCTTCAGCGCCGTCGATCCTGTTTCGGGAATGCCCTGACGGGAATGTGTCCGCGGTGAAATCGAGCTCGAGCGGTGCGGCCGGCCCTGCCTGCGGGGAGACCGGAATGCGACCCGGAGCGGTCGAGGCCCGACCGATCCACAATACCAGCAGGGTGGCGAAAAGACCCGGCGCACTGATCAACTTGTGTCTGGAGCACATCATCGCATGAAATCGCATAGCCGGCGCGCCGCGCGAACGCACCGCGATGTCCGATCGACCGGCGATGGATTGTGCCCCCGTTCAAGTCAGGATCACCGGCACCGAAGTTACGATCTCACGCAGACCTTAAAGTTTCCTTAATCCAATCACGGCGCATTCAACATGGCCGGGGTATCCGGGCGTTCATTGATATAGATCAACAACACGAGAGATCGGGGCAATCTCGGATCAGGCTCCTCCATCGAGGTGCGCGGTGCGAGCACCTGTGAGGACGACGTTAGAGAAGTCGCGTCCGGGCTGATGGATCCCGGCGTCGTGGAGGGCCGTTGTGGAGGGGTCCGCGGGGAGATGATCCTTCCCTGGTCGGGGCTCAGTTAGTGGCCACGCGGGCGGCTAGTGCGACGTTGGCTTCGATGCGCTTCAGATACGCGTTATCGCCGTCCGGGTAGGGATCAGCCAGAAAGCGGTAAAGGCCCTCGCATTCATCCACCAGCTTGGGCCTCACATAATTGCGCCAGAACTCCGGTGTTTGGGAAATGAGCTGACCGGGGCCGGCGTAATGGAGGCGCTCGGCTTTCTCGCCGAAGTAGTCGTAGCTCTCCTCGAACTCGGCGTAGAGCTGCGGCAAACGGTCTACGTAATCGTCCGCGGACATCTGTCCCATCAGGTCTGCGGTGGCGATCGCCAGGCCGCCGACGCGCTCAATGGGGTTGGCGAAGGTGATGTCGGCGGGGGACACGTCAACCGACGTGCACTGAATCATATTCCGGACGGCGTCGATCTCGTCACACGCGTAGCCCTGCTCGCCGAGGAAAGCCTCGGCGAACTCCCGGCTGCGGGTCACGTGGATCAAGGTGTACTTGGCTCCGGTGCCGGCGGTGTCGGTGCGGTGCTTCAGGTAGCCCGTGTCGTGCAGAAGAATGGCGAGGATCGTGAGCTCGAAAGAGCGGCGCGACAGGCGAGGCTTCGCGCCGGCCTTGTGGCGGCCATTCAACAAGCGGACGAGGCACAGCAAGCCCTGCATCGTGTGTTCCCGGTCATGATAGGGCACGTCGATAGGCAGGAAGTCCTTGTAATGACCGGAGAATATATGCTCGAACCAGCCGCACGCCCATCCGAGGAATTCCGCGTCGGCATCGCGGTACATCGAGTGGTACACCCGCTCGCACTCTTGGCGAACGGCATCGATGTCCTTCGTGTCGATAGTGAAAGGCACCGTCTGGGTCGCGGTGCGGCCCGCGCCGCCTCGCGAACTACGAAGGGCTCGCCGGCGGCGGCGGCGGCGGTGGTGGTGGCGAGGGCGGCGGCGGCGGTGGTGAGCCGCCACCACCACCTCCCGTGGGCACCTGGAACGCAGCTTCTCTCACATTACCGGCCGCAGTGGCGCTGAGGCAGGAATTGGGGTCGCCTCCGGCGCAGACCAGCGCGGTGCAAAGCCGGTCGAAGCACGATGCGGGAGCGCCGCAGGGCTGGCGATCCAGGAGATGATAGAACAGTGCGACGGGGAAGTCCTTGATGCCCTGGTCCAGGGCCACCCGCACGCGGTCCGGCTCCGCCAGCCGCTTGTAGTGACCATCGCGAAGGAGCGTCACCAGCACCGGTTTCTTGCTGAAGCCGTTGGCGGCCAGGTCATCGGCAAGCTCCTTGTAGCGTTTGGGGTCGATCTCGCTGTCTTTGGGAATGTCGAACAGGTCCTCGAGGTCCTTACCGGGGACCATGAGGTGATAGTCACCCACCGTGAACAGGGGTACTGGGGTGAGTTGCCATCCCTTATCGAAGAACGCGTTCATGACCTCTTTCAATGTCGCGTTGTCCCCGAACCTGCTGATAGGCCGCTGATATTTGAAGTTATAGAAGAAGGTCACCGGAATCCTTTCCTTGCCTTCCGCCTTCCACTTCCGGATGCGCTCGGCCGGAGTATCTATCACGATCGTCTGGTTGTCCGGGTACAGAGAGATCAGCACCGAGTCGCGGGGATTCGCACCCGGCCCCTTCTCGCGTGGGCCGGGCTGGTACCAGAACTTGTTCCCGGACTTCGACAGGAGGTCGAGGAGCTCGTCCGCTGACGCCAGCATGTTGAATTCATCATGAGGCCAGTCTGGGAACTCCGCCAGTCGCGAACGATTCTTGAAGTATCGGTCCGCTACGTCCTTGACCAGCCGTTGATTCGGCAGGTCATTGACGTTGTATACGGGATCATATAATCCGCGATCCAGATTGCCGGCGCAGGTCCAACCGGGTACGAAGGCCATGATCTGGAGTGCGGTCGTATAGAGTTCCTGGGTCCTGAGCGGCTCCGCCTTGACCGCGGCGTACATCACCTGGTCTATGGGAACGCCCATGGTCGCCGCGTGCAGCATGACTGACGCAGGTGGATAGCCCGACTTGAGGTACTTGCCGATCTCGTCGAGGATATGGCGGTCGTAGCGCTCGAAGTCGCTTTGCAGCGGCAGGTCGCTCAACGCGGGGGCGGCGCCGTCGTACGCTCCGCAACCGCGAAGGTTGTCCGCCTCACCAGGCGGCAGGGTGCGGTCGTACGTCATGAAGTTGGGTATGACGTCCAGCTTCTTGATCTGGCCGGTGTCGGCAAAGCCGGCCTGTCCCTTGGGAAGGTTTATCGTCTTCGATCCCTTCTGCAGGTAGGTGTCGTGCTGGATGGTTTCGCTGTAGAGACCCTGAGGCACGTTTGAGCCCTGCTGAGCCCCCGCCGGGATAGCGCCGCTGAGCGCCAACGCGCACGCGACGGCGACTTTACGCAGAGGTATGCCGTTCATGGATGCTGCCCCGTCTTCTTATCCGTTGCCGGTTACTAATTTAGTCTGGTAGCGGCCGACTCGGGCGAAGACTTTAGCCCACGCCCGCGGTGTCGCGACACAGGGTCAGTTCCGTGTCCCTGGCTCCTTTCGGTGCTTCACAGACTTCCTGGGGGATACTCCCCGCCTCTTTCAGGCGTGGCCCACCGGATGCACGACTCTTCGGACCGGAGTCCGTCGCAGCCGCTCATCGGCGATTCGGCCGTGGCCCAAATTACTCGTCGCACCACCCCAACCAGACCGCGAACCGACAACAACGCCGGCTTCAGTCGTTGGATAGAGTCGCGTAACGCTTTGCCTCCATGGCGCAGTCTTCCTTGCAGATCCGTAGCGCGAACTCGGTACCCCGCACGCCAAGGGTCGCCACATTCGTCTTGACCTTGTACGACTCCGGATTCTCCTTGGCGATACTGCCGGTGATCGCCCGCAAGCCGCCTTTCACCAGATCCATCACGGCTCCGTCCTTGTCGGTACCGTAGGTGTAACTGTCGACTTTCAACTCGCTGTCCGGTCTCACGGTCGCTTTGGCCCCGTCCACGAACTGAATGACCAGGTAGGCGCCGGCACCGGTGCGCAGGGTCTCGCCCACGTAGACCTTGTCGTTCTTCTGGAGCACGCGACTCGACCCGGAAGGCGACAGTGCGCTGACGTCTCCCTTGAATGCCAGGACCGACCCCGCGTCAGTGGCTGCGTGGGCGGTCGACAACCAGAAAACGGTGGCCACCAAGGCACAAAACCCGGCGTAGATGAAGGAATTCTCGCTTTTCATACGTCCAACACCCCCCTTTCGTTCGGGTGGACACGCTAACCTTTATTTTAGCAGCGTTCTGTCAAGGCAGGCGCTAGATTTACCAGTAATCCGGCTGCAAGTCCAACCCGAGACCGTTCGTCGGATGGCCTACGGAGTCCGGCCGGGGGAGCATCGTCGCGATCGCCGCCCCCGCCGCCGGCCCCGGCCCGCGATTCAGGCCACCCGGGAACCGAGGCCTCAGGCCGGCGCCCGGGCGCCCAACAGTGCGTTGGTCTTGCGCAGGCGATCCGCGAGCACACGCATGACGTGGACCGCGAAAAACGGTGTTTGCTGCACCAGGAAGGTGAAGCGCTTTTCATCCACCGGAATCACCTCGCAATCGCTCCTGGCAACGGCGGAGGCGCTGCGGGAGGAGGAGTCGATCAATGCCATCTCCCCGAAAATGCCGCCTTCGCCGACGGTGTCCACCGTCACCCCGTTGGCTTGAATCTCGACTTCCCCGCTGCGCACCACGTACAGCCTGTCTCCGGGTTCTCCCTGACTGAATATGGTGTCGCCGGCGTTGTACGTCTCGGTTTCGGTGGATTTCGAGAAGAGGTTGAGAGGATTCATGGGGGGCGGCGCGCCGATGGACGCGGTGGTTAAAGTTGTGACCAGACTAAGACACGGTCCGCGACGAGCGAGCCAGCGGCCGTCGTCCCTCCAGGGCCAGGATTACCGCCCGTTTCTCGTCTTCGGAGTAGCCGGCCCAGGAAGCGATCTCTTCCAGTGTGCGCAGGCATCCGGCGCATAGCCCGGTCTCCGGGTCGATTCGGCACACCCGGGTGCAGGGAGACTCGACCGTCTGGGTCATCGAGGTGAAGGGGGCTCGTCGGATTATCTCATTGTCTCACGTCCCGACATCCTGAAAAACGACCTGCCTCCTGATATATTTGCCGCCATGTCGGAAATCCAGAAGTTGCGGCGCATCCTCGCGACCTGCAAGAAGGTCGCGATCGTAGGCCTGTCCGGGAACTGGTACAGACCGAGCTACTTCGCCGGCAAGTACCTGATGGACCACGGATTCGAGATCTTCCCGGTCAACCCGAACTACGAGGAGATACTGGGCCGCAAATGCTACCCGGACCTTCGATCCCTGCCGGAGAAGGTGGACGTGGTCGATATCTTCCAGCAGCCGGACCGGGTCCCGGAGATCGTCGAGGATGCCATCGCGATCGGCGCCAGGGTAGTCTGGATGCAGCTCGGAATCGAGCACCTGGAGGCCGCCAAGCGCGCCGGGGAAGCCGGCCTCGAGGTGGTCATGAACCACTGTATGAAGATTGAGTACGGGCGCCTGTTCGGCGGCCTGAACTTCTGCGGCGTGAATACCCGCGTGATCTCCGCGAGACGCCCGTTATGGGTGCCGTATTGAACGAATAACCCGATCCATCCCAACATGCCAGATCGTGAATTCGGAATAGAGACCCTTTGCCTGCACGCCGGACAGCTCCCCGACGCGGCCACCGGTTCGCGCGCGCCTCCGATCTACCAGACCACTTCCTATGTCTTCGACGACACCGATCACGCCGCCAGCCTGTTCAACCTGCAGACTTTCGGCAACATCTACACGCGCCTGACCAATCCCACGACGGCGATGTTCGAGGAGCGCATGGCCGCCCTGGAGAACGGCCGGGCGGCGCTGGCCGCCGGCTCCGGAATGGCGGCTCAGATGACGGCCCTCCTGACCCTGCTTGAGGAAGGCGACGAGATCGTCTCGGCAAGCACGCTCTACGGTGGAACCTATTCCCAGTTCGACGTCAGCTTTCGCAAGCTGGGCATCCAGACCCGTTTCGTCGATTCCAACGTCCCCGGGAACTTCGCCGCCGCCATCACGCCGAAGACCAAGGTCCTGTACGCCGAGACGATCGGCAACCCCCTCAACAACGTTCTCGATATCGAGCCGGTCGCCGAGATCGCCCACGCGCACGGTCTGCCGTTGATGGTGGACAATACCTTTCCATCGCCCTTCCTGTGCCGGCCCATCGAGTTCGGCGCCGACATCGTCGTACATTCGGCCACCAAGTTCATCGGCGGGCACGGCACGTCCATCGGCGGCGTGTTCGTCGAGTCGGGCAAGTTCCCGTGGGACAACGGCAACTTCCCCGGCATGATGGAGCCCTCGCGCGGCTACCACGGCGTGCGTTTCTACGAGACTTTCGGCGACTTCGGCTACACCATGAAGGCGCGCTGCGAGACGCTGCGTACCCTTGGCCCCTCCCTGAGCCCCTTCAACGCCTTCCTGTTTCTTCAGGGTCTGGAGACTCTTCACGTACGCATGGAGCGCCACTGCGAGAACGCCATGGCCGTGGCCCGCTTCCTCGAGGACCACCGGCTGGTGAGCTGGGTGAAATACGCCGGCCTGCCCGGCAACGAATACCATCACCTGGCGCAGAAATACCTGCCCAAGGGGGCGAGCTCCATCATGACTTTCGGCATCAAGGGCGGTCAGGCGGCCGGGGCGAAGTTCATCGAGTCCGCCGAGTTCATGAGCCATCTCGCCAATGTGGGCGACGCCAAGACCCTGATCATCCACCCGGCTTCCACCACCCACCGCCAGCTCTCCGAGGAGGAGCAGCTCTCCGCCGGCGTGACTCCGGACATGATCCGCATCTCCGTCGGCCTCGAGAGCATCGACGACATCCTGTGGGACCTGGACCAGGCACTGGAGAAGTCACAGGAGGCTTGAACGATGCCATACGAACACATCTCAGTGGAAACCCGCGGCGGCGTGGGCTTGATCACGCTCAACCGTCCCAAGGCGCTCAATGCCTTGTCGAGCGCCTTGATGACGGAGCTGGCAGCCGCGGTCGAGTCTTTCGAGAACGACGACGCCGTCGGCGCGATGGTGCTCACGGGCAACGAGAAAGCCTTCGCGGCCGGCGCCGACATCAAGGAGATGAAGGACAAGACCTACATGCAGGCTTACAAGGAAGACTTCATCACCGCCAACTGGGAGCGCGTCGCCCATTGCCGCAAGCCCATTATCGCGGCGGTGGCGGGCTATGCCCTCGGCGGCGGCTGCGAGCTGGCCATGATGTGCGACTTCATCATCGCTGCCGACACCGCGAAGTTCGGCCAGCCGGAGATCACCATCGGCATCATTCCCGGCGCCGGCGGCACCCAGCGCCTCAGCCGCTTCGTCGGCAAGTCCAAGGCCATGGACATGGTGCTGACTGGACGAATGATGGCGGCGGAAGAAGCTGAGCGCTGCGGTCTGGTGAGCCGGGTGGTGAAAGCCGGGGAGCTGGTGGAGGAGGCCGTGAACACCGCCGCGCAGATCGCGGGCCTGGAGCGCGCCAGCGTCATGGCGGCGAAGGAGGCGGTGAACCGGGCCTTCGAGACCACCCTGGCCGAAGGTATCCTGTTCGAGCGCCGGACCTTCCAGTCCCTGTTCGGCACGCCCGGCCAGAGAGAGGGGATGGACGCGTTCGCCCACAAGCGCAAGCCGAAGTTCAACCAGTCCTGATCGCGGCTGGAACGCGCCCTGGCAACAGCCCAAGCGCGTCCCTGCGCACGCTCTAATCCCTAAGGCAAAAGCAGTAACGAGCCTGCACAATCTGACTCCTAGGGATGACGATGGCATGACCGGAGTCTGACAATTCCTCGAAAGGCGAGCGCCGCCGGCGCCATCGCCAGCAGCGCGAGACGAACAGCCATGAGCCTGATCGACAACCTGGAAAAAATGCTCACGGATGGCAAGGACGGCGCCATGCTGCGCTTCGGTCTCGGCAACGCCTACTTTCAGAACAAGGACTACCCCAAGGCGGCCGAGCACCTGGCGAAGGCCGTGGAGCTCGACAAGGGCTACTCCGCCGCGTGGAAGCTCCTCGGCAGGGCGTTCGTCGAGCTGGACGACCTCGACGGCGCGAAGCGGACCTTCGAGGAAGGCATCCTGCACGCCGGGGCCAAGGGCGACAAGCAAGCCGTCAAGGAGATGCAGGTGTTCCTGAAACGGGTCGATCGCCGGCAAAGCGAATGAAGAGCACAGATAGTGCGGTTGCCCCGGATTCCGCGGCAGGGGGATACTTGATGAAGCTCTGACTAATCGTTTACGCTGTCATTGCGAGCGCAGCGAAGCAATCCAGGATGCCTGCCACTCCACGCTTTCTGGATTGCTTCGTCGCGTCGCTCCTCGCAAAGACAGCATTAATCAGAGCTTCCTTGAAGATCCCTGCTTCGAACGAACAAATGAGCGCATGTGAGGCCCCGGTATGGATGAAGACCTTGATGAACTGAGCCGCGACGAGCTGGTGAGCGAGGTGAAGCGGCTCCGGAACGGCATACGGGAGCACCGCGACAGCTCCGGGCACGAGCTCTGCTGGTATCACCCCGACCTGTGGCGACTCCTGCCTGAAAAGACGGACCCGCTGCCGA
>JBAUWJ010000054.1:0-11784 GCA_049583715.1 Arenicellales bacterium
CTAGCAGCCTGTCGGACTTAGGATGAATCTACTGCGGCGGCGGGAAATCGGCCCATTTCTCCGATCTTTCTCGTTAAATAGTCACCACTATTCGCCTCGAAAGATCGAAAAAATGGTCTCGATTTCCCACCTGCCTCGCTACGATCCCCTAAGTCCGACAGGCTGCTAGCGGGTGGTTTCAGGCAACGGGCGCAGCTCCGCCGCCACCTTGTCCAGGACACCGTTGACGAACTTGTAGCTCAGCTCCGCACCGAAAGTCTTCGCCAGCTCCACGGACTCGTTGATGACGACCTTCCTCGGAATCTCCGACCGGTACTCGAGCTCGTAGGCGCCGATACGCAGGATGGCGCGCTCCACGGGATCGACGTCCTCGAGATCCCGGTCGAGCTTGGGAATAATGTGCGCCTCGAGCTCGCGGTGGTAGAGGGGCACTTCCCGTACCAGGAGCTGGAAGTACTCCTCGTCGATCTCGGTGATATCGTGCTGCTGGATGAAGTGCTCCAGGATAGCCTCCGGAGCCTGTTCCGTCAGGTCCCACTGGTACAGGGCCTGGACCGCAGCTTGTCTGGCAAGATGCCGACTGCTCCTGGCCATCGTCAGCTCAACTTGCGGGCAAGACTCGCCATCTCCAGAACCGCCAGGGCGGCGTCGCTGCCCTTGTTGCCGGCCTTGGAACCCGCGCGCTCCAGCGCCTGCTCCAGGTGATCCACGGTCAGAACACCGAAACCCACCGGTATTCCATACTCCGTTTGCAGGCGCGCCAGCGAGTCCGAGCACGTGCCGGCCACGTAGTCGAAGTGCGGCGTCGCACCGCGGATGACGCAGCCCAGCGCGACGATGCCGTCCAGCCCGCCCGCCGCGGCGAGCTGACGGACCGCGAGCGGAATCTCGAATGCACCCGGGACCCACACTATATGAAGGTTCTCGACGGCCACTCCGTGCCGGCGCAGGGCACCGAGAGCCCCGGTCAACAGACGCTCGGCGATGAGGCTGTTGAAGCGCGCGACGACGATGGCGAACCGGCCCCGGGCATCGGACAGGTCGCCTTCGGTGGTCTTTATCGTGACATCGACTGTGGTCATTCTGTAACGTAGTCCACGATTTCCAAGCCGAAGCCGGATACACCGTAGAGACGGCGCGGATTGCCGAGCACCCGCACCTTGCGCACACCGAGGTCCGCGAGTATCTGGCCTCCCACGCCCAGCATTCTAAGGTCTTGCCCCGCTTCCCGCCACGGAAATTCGATGTTTTTGTCCTCGGCGTGCGCGTGCTGTATTCGCTTGACGATCTCCCCACTGTCTTCCGGATAGCGCACGATCACCACCACGCCGGAGCCTTCCCTGCAAACGCGCTCCACGGCTTCGCCCACGGCCCAGCTCTCCGCGCCTTCCAAGGTTCGGAACACGTCGTATACACCCGACTCGACATGGACCCGCACCAGGGTTGGCTCGTCCGGCCGAATATCGCCCTTGACCAGGGCAAGGTGCGTGATGTCCTCCACGACGTCCTGATAGGCGACCACCTTCAGCCGGTGGCCCCGGACGTCGGTGAATGCCTCGGCGACCCGCGACACTGTGGGTTCCTGCTCCATACGATAGCGGATCAGTGCCGCGACGGAGCTGATCTTGACGCCGTGAATCTTTGCAAAGGCGGTCAGATCCTCCATGCGCGCCATGGAGCCGTCCTCGCGAAGAATCTCGCAGATGACGCTCGACGGCTCGAAACCGGCAAGCCGCGCCAGGTCCACGCCGGCCTCCGTGTGCCCCGCGCGGCTCAACACGCCCCCGGGCTGCGCCATGAGCGGAAAGATGTGGCCGGGAGAGATGAGGTCGCTGGGCTTGGCGGATGCGTTGACCGCTGCGTGCACCGTTCGTGCGCGGTCCGCCGCCGAGATCCCCGTGGTCACGCCCCTGGCGGCCTCGATCGAAACGGTGAAGTTGGTGGAGAAACGGGAAGCGTTCTTGCCCACCATCAGCTCCAGACCGAGCTGCCGGCAGCGCTCGGGCGTCAGGGTCAGGCAAATCAGGCCACGGGCGTTGGTGGCCATGAAGTTGATCGCTTCGGCGGTCACCTTCTCCGCCGCGATCAGCAGATCGCCTTCGTTCTCGCGGTTCTCATCGTCCGTGATGATGACCATCTTTCCGCGCTTGAAGTCCTCGAGGACCTCCGGTATCGATGCCAGGGACATGTTGCGGCTACTCGCGCTCCGTATCTTCCCCGAAATCGGGCGCGCCGTGCTCCCGGATCTCCTGTCTCACGATCTCCTGATCCTCCTCCCGGGCCTCGTTCCATTCCTCGTATTCCTCCTCCTCGTCGTCGGTGAGAGGCGGCGCGAAGCCCTGCTTGCTGAGGAAGTCGGTGGTGATGTCGCTCTCCTCCGGCATGGCGTCCCGGTCGACCATCAGCCGCGCCACGTAGCGCGCAATGATGTCCACCTCGAGATTGACCCGCCTCCCGACCTCGTAGTCCTGCATGTTCGTGGCCGACCAGGTATGCGGTATCACGTTGAAGCCGAAACGCCTCCCCTTCACGTCATTCACCGTGAGGCTGACGCCGTCCACGGCGATGGAGCCTTTCTCGGCGATGTACCGGGAGAGCCCTTCGGGCACCTCGACCTCCATCCGGTGGGATCGACCCTCGGGCTGAATGCGCAACACCTTGCCGATGCCGTCGACGTGTCCGGTGACAAAGTGCCCGCCGAGGGTATCTGAAGCGCACAGCGCGGGCTCCAGGTTCAACCGTGCGCCCGCCTCGAGGTCTCCGAGGTCCGTCCTCGACAAGGTCTCGGCCGACACATCGAACCACAGCCGCCCGCCTTCGCGACCCGAAACCGTCAGGCACACGCCGTTGACCGAGACGCTGTCTCCCGCGCCGAGGCGATCAGCCAAGGACGACGGAGCATCGACGGCGAGCCGAAGCTCACCGTCGCCTTCCCGGGCCGCCAGCCTCCCCTGCTCTTTGATGATACCGGTAAACATGTTCAGTTCCGCACTACACGGGCTGTGATTTTGAGGTCCGGTCCGACCTGTCGAATGTCTTCGATATTCAAAGCAGTACCCTGGTCCAATCCGGCAATGGCGGGCAGGTCGAGCATGCCCACCGCCTCGTTGCCGAGGCAGGTGGGCGCCAGGTAGAGAACTATTTCATCAACCAGGGCGTTTTTCAACAAGGCCCCGCCGAGACCTCGCCCCCCCTCCACCAACAGCTCGTTCACTTCCCGTTCGCCGAGATGCTGCATCAATCGTGACAGGTCGACGCGTCCGTCCACGCCCGGCAAGCTCAGTACATCGACGTGCCGTCCGCGGCCGGAAGCCGAAGCGGAGGACACGGTTGCAACCACGACCCCGGCCGTGTCTTCGAAAAGGCGTGCCGTCTCCGGTACCCTCAGTCCACCGTCCACCAGCACTCGCAGCGGTTGGCGCGTGACCCCTTCGCAGCGCGCCGTCAGGGCCGGGTCGTCCGCGACGGCCGTGCCGCTGCCAGTCATGATCGCAGAGACCGTCGCACGCAGGCGATGAACATCCGCGCGCGAGGCCTCGCTGGTAATCCAGCGGCTCTCGCCGTTCGCCAGGGCCGTGCCACCATCGAGGGATGCGGCGATCTTCAACGTCACCCAGGGCCGCCCCCGCGCCATACGGGATACGAACCCCCGGTTCAAGGCCAGGGCAGGCTCCTGCATCAGCCCTATGTCCACCTCGATGCCGGCATCGCGCAGGATCCGGGCACCGCGTCCCGCAACGCGCGGATCGGGATCCTCCATAGCCGCCACCACCCGTGCAACGCCCGCCTCGATGAGCGCATCGGTGCACGGTGGCGTCCGCCCCGAGTGGCAACAGGGCTCGAGGTTGAGATACACGGTCGCACCCCGCGCCCGGGTCCCGGCCCCGGTGAGGGCCGCGACCTCGGCGTGGGCCATGCCCGTCTTTTCATGCCAGCCCTCGCCGACCACTTCCCCGCCGGCGACCACGACGCAGCCCACACGCGGATTGGGGTGGGAGGTTCGAAGACCGAGGCGGGCGAGCCGCAGCGCCCGCGCCATGTGCGCGGCGTCCGCTTTACCGCTACTTGTCGTCACTCGGCAGGAAAGACATCTGCTTGCGCTTCGCGGACGGCGAAGGCTGGTTGCGAAGACGCTTCACCTCTTCACTGAACTCGTCGACGTCCTGAAACGACCGGTACACGGAGGCGAAGCGCACGTAGGCCACCTGGTCGAGATCGGAAAGCTCCTGCATTACCCACTCGCCGATGCGCATCGAGGGCACCTCGCGGTCGCCGCTGGTCAGGAGCTTGTGCTGTATCCTTTGCATCGCGTTTTCCACTGCGTCGGCGTCCACGGGGCGCTTCTCCAGGGCGCGGGCCATGCCCGAGCGCAGCTTTCCCTCGTCGAAGGCCTCACGGCTGCCGTCGCTCTTGACCACGTAGGGCATGCGCAGGGACGCATGCTCCAGGGTGGTGAACCGTTCACCGCAGGCGGTGCATTCGCGCCGCCGCCGCACGGCGTCGCCATCGTCGCTCAGGCGCGAATCGATGACCCGCGTGTCCTCCGAACGGCAGAAGGGACAGCGCATTCAACAAACCCGCGCCGCCGCGGGCGCGCCTACGGATAGACTGGAAATCGTGCACATACCTCGAGCACTTCGTTCTTCACCCGTTGACGTGTGGTTTCGTCGTCCATGTTCTCGATGACATCGCACATCCAGTTGCCCAGCTTCTCGATCTCGGGTTCGGTGAAGCCACGCGTTGTCACCGCCGGCGTCCCGACCCGTATGCCGCTGGTAATAAACGGCGACTGCGGGTCGTTGGGCACGGCGTTCTTGTTGACCGTGATATTGGCCTTCCCGAGCGCCGCTTCGACGTCCTTACCGGTGATGCCCTTCTCGATCAGGTCGAGCAGGAAGAGGTGATTGTCGGTGCCCCCGGACACGATATTGTAACCCCGTTCCATCATGGTGGCGGCCAGCTTGCGGGCGTTGGCGATGGTCTGCTCCTGGTAGGCCTTGAAGCCGGGCTCCAGCGCCTCCTTGAGGGCCACCGCCTTGGCGGCGATGACGTGCATCAGGGGCCCGCCCTGGGAGCCGGGAAACACCCGCGAAGCGATCTTCTTCTCGATGTCGGGGTTCTCCCTGGTCATGATCATCCCGCCGCGCGGTCCCCGGAGGGACTTGTGCGTCGTGGTGGTCGTGACGTCGGCGATGTCGATCGGGCTCGGGTAGGCACCCACCGCCACCATGCCGGCGACGTGGGCGATGTCCGCCACCAGGTAGGCGCCGACCTGGTCCGCGATGTTACGGAAACGCTGCCAGTCGAGCACCCGCGAGTAGGCGCTGAAGCCGGTCATGATCATCTTCGGCTTGTGCTCGAGGGCCAGGCGCTCGACCTGATCGTAGTCGACCTCGCCCGTCGCCGGGTCCAGCCCGTACTGCACCGAGTGGTAGATCTGGCCGGAGAAGCTCGGCTTGGCGCCGTGGGTGAGGTGCCCGCCGTGGGCAAGGCTCATGCCCAGCACCGTCTCGCCGGGCTTCATCAAGGCCATATACACGGCGGCATTGGCCTGGGACCCGGAATGCGGCTGAACGTTGGCATAGTGAGCGCCGAAAAGGCGCTTGGCACGGTCTATGGCGAGCTCTTCGGCGATATCCACGAATTCGCAGCCGCCGTAGTATCGCTTGCCCGGGTAGCCTTCGGCGTACTTGTTGGTGAGCACGGAGCCCTGGGCTTCCAGCACCCGGGGACTGGCGTAGTTCTCCGAGGCAATCAGCTCGACGTGCTCCTCCTGCCGCTTGAGCTCGCTCTGCATGGCGGACCACAGCTCGGGGTCGAAATCGGCGATCGTCATATCGCTTCCGTAAAACGACTTTCTTTCAGCGCTCATGGGTGTTCTCCAGTGTTGGCTCGGCCCGGTTCAAGGCTCTCCCCGCCCGCGCCGCTCTCGTATTCGTCGCGTCCGCACGACCTGATCATAAGCGTGCGGCTCGAATCGCGAAATGTATAGCCGCCGTCGGCCGGGCTGCTTATCCTGAGCCGTCTCTTTCGGACAGATTTGGGCCGCGGCAGGGCCCGTTCAGGGCTGGGATCTCTTCTGCTCCGCACCTTCCTTCACCGGGACCGCCAGGTCTTCCTTGGAAACCCCCAGGTGCAACGCGATGGCACTGGCAACGTAGATCGAGGAGTAGGTCCCGACCACCACGCCTATGACCAGAGCGAGCGCAAACCCCCAGATCGCGTCCCCGCCGAGGGTGAGCAGGGCGATCAGGACCAGCAGGACCGTTCCGGACGTCAGCGTGGTCCGGGAGAGCGTCTGGTTGAGTGCTGCGTTCATGATCTCTATGGTGGATCCCTTGCGCATCCTTCGAAAATTCTCCCTGATCCGGTCGAACACCACGATCGTATCGTTCAGGGAGTAGCCGATCACCGCCAGTACCGCCGCCAGGACATTCAGGGAGAAGTCGAGCTGAAACACCGAGAAGACGCCTATCGTGATCAGGACGTCGTGCACCAGGGCCGCCACCGCTCCGACGGACAGGCGCCATTCGAAACGCCACGCAACATAGACCAGGATCATGATCAACGCATACATCATGGCGAGCCCGCCCTGCTGCGTGAGCTGCTGGCCCACCTGTGGTCCGACGAACTCCACCCGGCGCATCTGTACTCGGCAAGGACTGCGGCTCCCACCGGGTGTAACGCACTGCTGGGTATCGCTCTGCTCGGTACCGGGGACGACCACCTCGTCGTAGGGCTTGCGCAGGGCCTGCATCACGTCATTGCTCAGCTCGTCGCTCTTCTTGCCCTGCGCCGTGCCGGGCAGTCGCACCAGCAGCTCGCTCGAGGACCCGTAGTACTGGACCTGGGCGTCGTTGATATTGCCCTTTCTGAGCAGATCCCGGGCCTTGGCGATCTCCACCGGCTGGTCGTACGCGACCTCGACCACGGTGCCGCCCGTGAAGTCGATGCCGAAATTCAGTCCCTGGATGATCATCGAGACGATTCCGATCATGATCAGCGTCCCCGACATCGCGAAGCAGATATAGCGCTTGCCGAGGAAATCGATGCGGGTTGCTTTCTTGATGAATTCCATCAGATCGACAGGCTCTTTATGCGGCGGCCGCCGTACACCAGGTTGACGATGGCCCGGGTCCCATAGATTGCGGTGAACACGGAAGTGACGATGCCAATGCTGAGAGTAACCGCGAATCCCTTGATGGGGCCGGTACCGAAGTTGAACAGCACGATGCCGGCAATCAGGGTCGTGATATTGGAGTCGAGAATCGTCGCCAGGGCCCGATCGTACCCCATGTGGATGCTCGCCTGCGGTGTATTGCCGTTGCGCAGCTCTTCCCGAATTCGTTCATAGATGAGGACGTTGGCGTCCACCGCCATACCCACCGTCAGCACGATGCCCGCCACGCCGGGCAGGGTGAGCGTCGCCTGCAGTATGGACAGGATGCCCACCATCAACACCAGGTTGGCGAACAGCGCGGCGCAGGCCACCAGGCCGAACATGCGGTAATAGACCACCATGAACACCAGCACCAGCACGAAGCCGAGCAGGACGGACTCGAACCCCTGCTTGATGTTGTCGCGGCCGAGGCTGGGACCGACCGTCCGTTCCTCGACGATGTGCATGGGGGCGGCCAGGGCGCCGGCGCGCAGCAGCAGGGCGAGGTCGCGGGCCTCCTTCATGCTGTCGAGCCCGGTGATCTGGAAGCGCGCGGCCAGCGGCTCCTTGATGACGGGAGCAGTGATGACCTGCTCGACGCGCTTGGTCACCTTGACGATATTGCCCCTGTTGTCGAAGACCGGGTTGCCGTTCTTATCGAGCTTGTTGTCGACCTGATCCTCGATATAAACCACCGCCATCCGGTTGCCCACGTTGTCCCTGGTGACGCGCCGGTTTCGCTCGGCACCCCGGGAGTCCAGCGTAATGTGGACGACCGGGCCGCCGCTTCGCTGGTCCAGACCCGCGGAAGCGTCGATGATGTTGTCGCCGGAGTAGATTACCGGATCCTTCAGGAGGATCTTGCCGCCGCGACGCATGTCGTATAGCTTCGATCCCGGCGGCACGTTGCCTGCGATAGCGCTCGCCAGATCATGCTCGTGGTCCACCATCTTGACCTCGAGGGTCGCGGTCCGGCCGATGATCTCCTTGGCGCGCGCGGTATCCTGCACGCCGGGCAACTCCACCACGATGCGACTGTCGCCCTGCTGCTGCACCACGGGCTCGGTGACGCCGAGCTCGTCTATTCGATTGCGCAGCGCCTTCATGTTCTGTTGAAGGGCGAGTGTATGCTCCTGCTGCACCCGCTGCTGGCTCACCTTCGCGACCAGGTAAGGGCTGTTGCCCCGCTCGATGGTCGACAGCACGAGATCGGGAAACTGCTTCGCCACGACGTCCCGCGCCTGCTGGCGGTCCTGATCGTTCTTGAGCTTGATCTCGATCCCTCCCTTGATGCTGCTCTCGACGCCGAGGTAGCGGATCTTCGCTTCCCTCAGGGCCGAGCGGATGCCGGACACGTAGCCGGACTCCGCCTTCTTGACGGCCTCGTTGATGTTCACTTCCATCAGGAAGTGCACGCCGCCGCGCAGATCGAGGCCGAGGTACATCGGAACGCCCCCGATGGCCCGCAACCAGCCCGGCGTCGCGGGAAGCAGGGTCAGCGCCACCGTGTAGTTGTTCGCGAATTCTCCCTGCAGGACCGTCTTGGCCTTGAGCTGGGCATCGGTGTCCGTGAACTGCAAGCGCACGCCCTCGGGACTGACCACCGACTGCGTCCACTTGATGCCCGCCTTCTCGAGGACTCCCTCGGCCTCGGACAGAGTGGACGCATCCGCGTCGTGGCCGCGCTTGCCCGCGATCTGGATGCCGGGATCCTCGCCATAGAGATTCGGCAGCGAATACAGCACTCCCGGCAGTATGACCGCCAGGATCAACAGGTATTTCCACAGGGGGTACTGATTCATTCAGGGGACGGACTGTGTTGCCAGAGAAGCTCAGGCGTCCTTCATCGTGCCCTTGGGCATCATTTGCTGGACGAAGGTTCTTTGAACCTTGATCTGTACACCCTGGGCGATCTCCAGGGTGAGGAAGTTTTCCCCGACCTCGGTCACTTTTCCGAGGGTCCCGCCCGAGGTGATCACCTCGTCGCCCTTCGCCAGAGCCTGGATCATCTCTTTGTGCTGCTTCTGGCGTTTCTGCTGAGGCCGGATCAGCAGGAAATAGAACAGCACGAAGATGATGACGATGGGCAGCAGGCTCACAAGGCTGCTTTCAGGCGAGCCACCGCCGCCCTGGGCCCAAGCGTCAGAAATCAGGAGATTCATAAATATACCCTTTTGTATTGCGTACCATCCGCCGCGACGGACCGTTGAGACGGCGCGGTATTATGCCACAGCCATCCCGTCATCATAGGGGGTGGCGCCTGTCCGGTCGCCGGGATCACGCGGTGGGAGCCTACACCGGTGCCGGCCATCGAAACGGGTGGGGGTTCCCACCGCGCCGGAACAATTCTTCGGCAAACGCCCGCAGGCACCGCCCTTCGATCGCTTCCCGCACCCCGCGCATGAGATCCATGAAGTAGTGGAGATTGTGAATGGTGTTGAGACGCGATCCCAGTATCTCGCCGCCGCGATAGAGGTGCCTGAGGTAAGCGCGGCTGTAATGGCGGCAGGTGTAGCACCCGCACCTCGGGTCCAGCGGCCGGGTATCGGCCGCGTACTCGGCGTTGCGGATCCTGACAATGCCTTCGCTGGTGTAGAGCCAGCCGTTGCGGGCGTTGCGCGTCGGCAGCACGCAGTCGAACATGTCTATCCCGCAGGCAACGGCGTACACGATGTCCTCGGGGGTACCCACGCCCATGAGATAGCGCGGCGCCGAGGCGGGCATGGCGGGTGCCGTGGTCTCGACCATCTCGTACATGAGCGCCTTGGGCTCGCCCACAGACAGGCCGCCGATGGCGTAGCCGTCGAACCCGATCTCCTCCAGGCCCGCCAGGGATCGTGCGCGCAGGTCCGGGAACATCCCTCCCTGTACGATGCCGAACAACGCGGCCGAGCTGTCACCGTGGGCCACGCGGCATCGGCTCGCCCAGCGCAGGGACAGCTCCATGGACTCTCGCGCCCTGTCCCTTTCGACGGGATAAGGCGTGCACTCGTCGAACACCATGACGACGTCGGAATCGAGGTCGCGCTGCACTTGCATGGACTCCTCGGGTCCGAGAAATACCATCGCGCCGTCCACCGGCGAACGAAACTCCACGCCGTGCTCGCTGATCTGTCGCAGATCCGCCAGGGACCACACCTGGTAGCCGCCGGAGTCCGTCAGAATGGGACCTTCCCAGTGCATGAAGCCGTGCAGGCCCCCATGGGCGCGGATGACCTGCGTGCCCGGCCGGAGCATCAGGTGGAAGGTGTTGCCCAGGATGACCTGAACCCCTGCCTCCCTGAGCTCCTCCGGGGTCATGGCCTTCACCGTCGCCATGGTACCTACCGGCATGAATACCGGCGTCTCGATCGGACCACGGCGGGTCCGAAGCCTCCCCCGCCGTGCCGGCCCGTCCTCGCTGAGCAGCTCAAACATGCGGCTTCCCGCCTTTCCCGGCAATGAACATCGCGTCGCCGTAGCTGTAGAAGCGGTAGCGCTCGCGCACGGCGTGCCGGTAAGCCGCCAGGGTCGTCTCCGTGCCCGCGAAGGCAGATACCAGCATCAGCAGGGAGGACCGGGGAAGATGGAAGTTGGTCAAGAGCGCATCCACGACGGAGAACGAAAAGCCCGGCATGATAAATAAGTCCGTCTCCCCATGGAACTCCGGAGGACGCCCGGCCCGGGCCCAGGACTCCAGCCCGCGGCACACGGTGGTCCCCACCGCCACCACACGGCCGCCCCGTGCCCTTGCCCCGGCGATGGCGTGGACCGTCTCCGGCGGCACGCGCGTCCACTCCCGGTGCAGGCGGTGGGCCTCGATGTCCGCGCCCCGTATCGGCAGGAACGTCCCCGCCCCCACGTGCAATGTCAGGTACGCAAGCTCGACCCCCGCCCGGCGCAGAGCCCCCAGGTAGGGCTCATCGAAATGCAGGCTGGCGGTAGGCGCCGCCACCGCCCCGCGTTCCCGGGCAAAGACGCTCTGATACCGTTCCCTGTCGTCCGGGGTGTCCTCGCGTGAAATATAGGGCGGGAGCGGAATATGACCACTGCGCTCGAGCATCTCGACAAACGACTCTCCCGAGCCGCATCGCACCACCCGGAACCCCTCCCGCTCGCCCAGGACCTCGAGCCCGGTCCCCTGCGGGTCGTCGATCGCTATCCGCTGGCCGGCCCGCACTGGCTTGCTGGATCGGGTCTGCACCAGTGCCGTGTCGGCGTCCAGGACGCGTTCCACCAGCAGCTCCACGAAGCCTCCGGTCGACTTGCGCCCGAACAGGCGTGCAGGGATGACCCTGGTATCATTGAGCACGAGGAGATCCCCCACCGACAGGAAAGACGCGAGGTCCGTGAATCGCAAGTCCTCGAGCGTCCCGGCTTGCGGATCGACGGCCAGCAGGCGGCTCCCGGTCCGCGCCGGTGCCGGATGCTGCGCGATCAGCCCCTCAGGCAGCTCATAGTCGAAATCGGACAGCTCCACGGAACGATGCTCTACGGCTTGGTTGAATGGGCGAATCCTCTGGTTATAAACTCCGCCCCCCGTGCCGAGGTGGCGAAACTGGTAGACGCGCCAGACTCAAAATCTGGTGGTGGCGACACCGTGCCGGTTCGAGTCCGGCCCTCGGTACCACGTTCCAACCATGGAT
>JBAUWJ010000055.1:0-7123 GCA_049583715.1 Arenicellales bacterium
TCTGCCTCACGAATTGCCGCCTGACATGCTGGACCTCGTCACGGCCGCGATTCTATCGCCATATGAGGCAGACCGACACGACTTCCCTCTCTGTGGGTCGGAATTCATTCCGACAAGAAACATGTCAAGCAGCAGCCCGCCTGACGCCGGCGACAAGGCCGCCATCGGCGCTTCCGCCGAAACGTCCCGCATCCACCCGCTCTCGGAACCTTGCCGCCGCGCCACCGCGGGTTTATCCTGTGCCCGAACTCAATCAATTGCAGGCAGGGACGGCCCTGACCGGAGGACACACCAAAATGCCCGACCCGATTTCCATTCACCCGTTGGTCGACAACGGCCTCAAACCCGGGGCCGCCGATTTTTCAGGCGGAACGCTGAGGTGCAACTGCAGCAGCGACCCGGTGGAGCTCACGATTCAATCCAACGTCGCCCACAACCACGCCTGCGGCTGCACCAAGTGCTGGAAGCCCGAAGGCGCCCTGTTCTCGGTAGTGGGTGTGGTACCGCGCGACAAGCTCGCCATCACGGCGAACGGAGACAAGCTCAAAGTCGTGGACTCCAGCGCGACCATACAGCGCCACGCCTGCACCGGCTGCGGCGTGCACATGTACGGCCGCATCGAGAACACCGGCCACGCGTTTTACGGTCTGGACTTCGTTCATCCCGAGCTCTCGCCCCAGAGCGGGTGGCAGGAACCTCAGTTCGCCGCTTTTGTCTCGTCCATCATCGAATCCGGCTTCCCGCCATCGCGCATGAACGAAGTACGTGCCCGTCTCGAGGAGCTGGGACTGGAGCCCTACGACTGCCTGGCGCCGGCGCTGATGGATGTGCTCGCCACCCACGCCGCCAAGCAGGCGGGCACGCTGAAGGAAGCATAGACAACGGGAAGTGGCTTGGGCGCGGCGCAGCCGGTCCCGTTCGCCGATTCGGGACAGGCCCCTCGCGTCGCAGAGACCCCGTCTCACGGACGCCCCGGAGGCAGGTGCCCGGAGGCGGGTGCCCGCATCCGGCTCAGGAGCAGAGTGTTGCCGGCCCCGGGCTGCAGAGACGCCGCTTCCCCTGCCCCGCCGCACACCCCGCCTGTGCCGGGAGGTGCCGCAATGGTTGTCTGGTCGCCGAAGACCCGGCACCCGTGGCACCTGTTCTCTATCCCGGCCGAGGACCCCTCCCGCTGACGGAAGAGGATGAGGGTGGGTGTGACTCTATCGGCCTCTTGCCGAATGGGTCGCGCCGGGCGATAGAATGCACGATCGTCGAGGATCTGGTATCAGTTCATGAAGTCGATCATTTTCGCGTTGCTGCTGTGTCTCCCCGCAGCGTTGTGGGCTCAGGATCCGAATGGTCCGTTCTCGATCAACGCGGACAAGGTTCAGGTCGACAGCCGCAACGGCGTCACCACCTACGAAGGCAATGCGAAGGTCAGGGTACTCGATCTGTTGATCGAGGCCGAGACCATCTCGATCTTCCGCAAGAACGGCGCGCAATTGCCCACCAGGATCGAGGCCACTGGTAAGCCATTGAAATTCAGCCGGCAGGCCTCCGGTGACAAACTGAGCGGCACTGCGCGGAAGGTCATTTTCCAGGTTCCCGAGCTGAAGCTCACCCTCATCGACTACACTATCTCCGACCCTTCCGGAAACACCATGAAGGGCAGGCAGGCAGTTTTCGTGCTGGACCACTGATGCCGTGAGCAGGAGGATGTGCCTCGACACCGTCGTGATAGCGGGCGCCGTGCCATCCGAAAACCCATACGCGAAAGGCAGCGGCCCGTGGAGCCTCTTTGGATCCGCCACCGGACTCGCCCGTGAACCCACTCCTGACGACGACCAAGCCAATGCGATGGATCGCAGGACCGTCGCGCTCTACAAAACCGGTGCGGAGTGGCGTCCAGCCTCGACGACCTTTCCCGATCCATAGCTTCCCTGGGCGAAATGAGCCCAGGTATGGTAGAAATTCGATTCGGGATCCCGAGCCCGGGTATGGCATCAGCCCGGCCGCGCCCCTGGATGGGTCGGATCGTTAATGAGAGTCAGTCTACGATCGATCTTGTTTCCCGTCAGTTCATGGAAGAGGCCTGTCTTCGATCTTCACTGGGCGCGACGCCGAACACCTTCCGGTAGCACGCAGAGCCTCGTCTAGGGCCGGGTCCAGAGGCGGGTATTCGTAGTCGGCGAGCAGCTTTCTGGCATACTCCAGCGCCCGCTGGGTGATTTCATTCGAAGGAAGTTGCGACGGTCAATCCGGTCTTTTTGCAGATCCACCGTCAGATCGTGGACCAGCGGATGAGCCCGACGGTCCAGCTTTGGAAGCTTGCTCATGAGGATTTTCTCCAATGGTTATCGTCGCGCAGCTACTACCTGGCGCTTCAGGACAGAACGGCACCTTCCCCGGAGCTCCTGGCCCTGCACGACTGGCTGCTGCGGGAGGCCTGAGCACGCCCATTAAACTCTCGTAATGCTCCGGCAAGCTTCGGTTAACAACCGGTCTTGTATCGTGCGTCGCGTATTGATTCAGACGGAGGAAAACCGAAATGTCGAAAGATACGTTCCGCAGCAAGATACACGGCGCGAGGGGCGGCTGGCTGCGCCGCTCCGTGGTGGCGGCGGCCATCGGCGCGACTATCCTGGCCGGTGGCGGGGCCTTGATTGCCAACGCCAAGCCGGCCGACCCGGGGCCGATCAGCCCGCCCGCCGTGCAGGCGCCGGTGCCCGGCCTGGCGAATCTGGTGGCGCAGGTACGCCCGGCGGTGGTGAGCATCGTGGTGCAGGGCCATCTGGCGGGCGCCGAGGGGCCGCGTTTCGAGGGCGACCAGCGCTTCCGCGACTTTTTCGAGCACTTCTTCGGACAGCAACCCGGCGCCGGATTCGGGCAAGACGGTGGGTTCCCGGCGCAGCACTTCGAGGCGGCGGGCTCCGGCTTCATCATCAGCGCCGACGGCTTCGTCGTGACGAACAACCACGTGGTCGACCACGCCGACCAGATCAAAGTGATTCTGGACGACGGCACGAAGCTGAACGCCAAACTCAAGGGCACCGATCCCAAGACCGACCTCGCCCTTCTCAAGGTGGATGCCCACAAGCCCCTGCCCTACGTGCAGTTCGGCAGCTCGAAGAACATCCGTGCCGGCGACTGGGTGGTGGCCATCGGCAACCCGTTCGGGCTCGGCGGCACCGTGACGACGGGCATCGTTTCGGCGCGCGGCCGCGACCTCAACTCGGGACCGTATGACGACTTCCTGCAGATCGACGCACCCATCAACAAGGGTAACTCCGGTGGTCCGCTGTTCAACCTGAAGGGCAAGGTGATCGGCGTGAACACCGCCATCTTCTCGCCCAACGGCGGCAACGTCGGCATCGGCTTCGCCATTCCTTCCAACGAGGCCCGGACCGTCATCTCCTCACTCGAGAAACAGGGCTACGTGGCGCGCGGCGAGCTGGGCGTGCAGATCCAGACCGTCACGCCGGATCTCGCCAAGGGCCTCGGCCTGGAGAAACCACGCGGCGCCATAGTGAGCCAGGTGGCCAAGAACTCGCCCGCCGCCAAGGCCGGGCTGCAGGTCGGTGACGTCATCGTCGGATTCAACGGCCACCACGTGAACAATGCACGGGAACTGCCGAGCATGGTGGCGAACGCCGGTCCCGGCGCCCAGGCCGACGTGACCGTGCTGCGCGATGGCAAGCGCCATGACGTGCACGTGACCCTCGCCTCCCAGGGACAGACCGTCGCGAAGGCCAACACGGGCAGCGCCACGCAGAGCAGCGGCCCCCAACTCGGCGTCGCGGCGGCGCCGGTCAACGACCAGACCCGGGCGCGGTACAACGTGCCCGACTCGGTCACCGGTGCGCTGATCGTCGAAGTGCAGCCGGGCTCCCCGGCGGCCCGCGCCGGCTTGCGGCCGGGCGACGTCATCCGCAAGGTCAACGGCAAGCCGGTCGAGTCGCCGCAGGCCCTGGCCACTGCCGTGCACAACCACCCCAAGGGGATGGTGATGCTCGTCAACCGCGCCGGCAAACAGTGGTTCATGAGCGTGCGGCCCGAAACCGTGGGCTGACACTCCCGGTGCTACACTAACCACGGCGAACCGCGGGCCCGTCCCGCGGTTCGCTTGTCTGCTTTACGAACAACGAGCCTCCCGTCATGCGCGTGCTGCACATCGAAGACGACGACCGCACGGCCGAGTTCATCACCAAGGGCCTGAAGGAGCACGGGCACACCGTCGAGCGGGTGCAGGACGGCGAGGAAGGGCTGCACCTTGCGCTCCAGGAAGACTTCGACGTCGTGATCGTGGACCGCATGCTGCCGAAGCTCGAGGGCCTGGAGGTCATCCGGCGCATGCGCGACGCCGGACGCCGGACGCCGGTGCTGGTGCTGAGCGCGCTGGGCGAGGTGGACGACCGCGTCGCCGGGCTGCGCGCCGGAGGCGACGACTACCTGGTCAAGCCCTTCGCCTTCGCCGAGCTGCTGGCGCGTCTCGACGCCCTGATGCGCCGCGGGGCGCCGGAAGAATCCTACACCCGGCTGCGCGTCGGCGACCTGGAGATGGACCTGCTGGCGCACAAAGTGCGCCGGGGAGACAAGGAGATCGACCTGCAGCCGCGCGAGTTCCGGCTGCTGGAGCAGCTCATGCGCAACGCCGGGCGGGTGGTGACCCGCACCATGCTGCTCGAGAAGGTTTGGGACTACGCCTTCGATCCGCAGACCAACGTGATCGATGTCCACGTGAGCCGCCTGCGCAGCAAGATCGACAAGGGCTTCGCCACCCCGCTGCTGCACACGGTTCGCGGCTCGGGCTACAAACTGAGCGCCGATGACTAAGTACCCCTCGTGGCCATTACACGCCCGTTCAGCGGGATCGGGAAAGCCCATCACCAAGGCCCGCGAGCGCGGGATTGATCCGCCGGTTTCGATCGATCAGTCAAGCGTGCACCATGCGAGTGTCGGCTTTTCCGACCCGCCCGAAGGGAGCGCCTCCAAAGCGCCACTGCGGCGTTGCGCTTCTTGCCTGGTCGATTTGAACCAGGGGCTGGGCCATTCCCTGCGAAGCGCGCCTTGCATTGCCGCTTTGGAGACGCTCTGAACGGGCGTGTAATGGCGACGAGGGGTACCAAGTTGATGCGCCGCACCAGCTTCCGCCTGGTGCTCGGCTACATGATCGTGTTCGGTGCCTCGGTAATGCTGCTGCTGGGCTTCCTCTACTGGTCCACGGCCGGCTACATGGCTCGCCAGGCCGACGCCGGGATCCAGGGTGAGATCGACCTGCTGGCCGAGCGCTACCAGACCGGCGGGCTGCCGGGCCTGACCAATCTGATCGAGCAGCGCATGCATGAGCACCCCGGCCGCTCCAACATCTACCTCCTTGCCGATCCCTCCCGCCGCCCCATCGAGGGCAATCTGGATCAATGGCCGAGCGCATCCGAGGGGCCCAAGGGCTGGCTGGACTTCAAGGTCAAGCAGGAAAGCGGCGACGAAGCCTGGCACCAGGCGCGCGCCCGTGCGTTCCACCTGCCCGAAGGGCTGTGGCTGCTGGTGGGCCGCGACATGTACGAGCTCGACCGGATGCGCTCGCTGATGCTGGAGGCTTTCGGCTGGTCCGCGGGGCTCACCCTGCTGCTGGCCCTGGCGGGCGGCTGGGCCCTGAGCCGCACCGTCACCCGGCGGCTCGACGTCATCAATGAAACCAGCCGCGAGATCATGTCCGGGCAGCTCGGCCGCCGTATACCAAAGAGCGGCCGGAACGACGAGTTCGACGAGCTGGCCACCCACTTGAACGCGATGCTGGACCGGATCGACACGTTGATGGAAGACGTGCGGCGCGTCTCCGACAACATCGCGCACGACCTCAAGACGCCGCTGACGCGCCTGCGCAACGAGTTGGAGACCATGCGCGAACGCGTCGGCGATGACGTCTCGGTGGAGCGCGCCCTGCAGGAAGCGGACAGCCTGCTGGCGACCTTCAACGCCCTGCTGCGCATCGCCCGCATCGAGTCCGGCCGCCGCCGTGCCGGTTTCGAGGAGCTGGACCTGGCCACGCTGGCCCGCGATGTAGCCGAGCTCTATCAGCCGCTGGCGGAGGACAAAGGCCTTGCGTTCACCGCCCGGGTGAACGGCGAGGTTCGAGTGCGCGGAGACCGGGACCTGCTGTTCCAGGCCCTCGCCAACCTGGTGGACAACGCCATCAAGTACACGCCCGCCCCCGGGCGTGTGTCCCTGCTTCTCGACTCCGGCGAGGGCACCGCCTGCATCACGGTCGCCGACAGCGGGCCGGGCATCCCCGAATCCCTTCGCGACAAGGTGTTCGAGCGTTTCTACCGCACCGAGAACAGCCGCCGGACTCCGGGCAGCGGCCTGGGCCTGGCGCTGGTCAAGGCCGTAGTGCAGGTGCACGACGGCCGGGTAACCCTCGAAGACAACGAGCCGGGCCTGCGGGTACGTCTGGAGCTGCCTTTGCCCTGCCCCGCGGACCAGATAGAGAGTCGAGCACTCGGCCCGTAAGAGCCACAACCGTCAGGCACTTGACGAGTTTCCGAGCTACATCGCGCTCAAGGACCGGCCCACCGAGCGCAAGCCGTCGTGGTCTACGACGGGCGCTGTTCCGAAGAGGTGGCGCTAACGGTGCTCCGCCCGTCCGTCTCCACGTCCTCGACGACCAGATTGAGGTCCCCTGCGATTCTTTCCGTGGAATAGCCGGTGGACCCGGACGTTGTACTCGTGGGACAGGAGCATTAGACATACTGGTTTCGCGGTAGAAAGCATGGCTCGTGCGTAAGAGAGGATGAAGGTATCTCTTTTGACCTTCCCCCTCGAATATTGAAACCTGTCCCTTGATGTCCCAGGATTTTGAGGTTAACCACGATGAACAGAGTAATGAGAAGATCATCAACCGTGCTCCTCGCACTGACGACGGCGCTGGTCATGACCCTGTCTGGCTGTGGCGGGGGCAGCACGTCCACCAGTGGCGGTGGTTCCGGCGGGACGATGGCCGGCACGATGGCCGGTACCACGGCCAACAGCATGCCTGTGAGCTCTTCACCACCGACAACGGGAACCCAGTATTGACGCACGGTCGGCTCGGGGCTGAAGCCCGCCATCGTGCGCTATCGTGCGAAAGACCCCGGCACCGGTA
>JBAUWJ010000056.1:0-4501 GCA_049583715.1 Arenicellales bacterium
TAATATGACCGGGAAGACAACAAAGCCGATTGGTGAGAGGACTACAGGTGCGTGACAAATCTGTAAATCGAGAGACATCCATGTCGTCGCGCGAATCTCGACGGCAATCGGTAAAGAAGATACTCGGCGCGGGGAGCCTGATGGTCGGGGCCCCCATTGCTTCCAACCATTGGGTCAAGCCCGTCGTCAACGCGGTTATGCTGCCTGCCCATGCGGCGACCTCTCCGGTGGAGATTCGCTTCGACGATTCCGTGGGGGACCCGTGCTCCATCACCGTCACCTGCACCGACTACCACGAGTTCGACGTCACTGTGAACGGAGCGGTCGTACCGGCGACGGGAGGCGTCGACGTCGATCTGACGATCCAGTTCGAACTGAACAATGCTGGAAACTTCGGGTCGCCCGTGGATTCTTTCTCGACGAGCACCGACAACAACGGCGAGTACAGCGTCACGCGAAACGAGTCCGGAGTCGGAGTCAGCCGGATTCGCGTCACGGCGACGCTGCCGGATTTCCCCGACGCGGGCTCCGCGGTATGCCAGATCGCCGTGGGGGATAAAGGCGACAAACCGGGTAACGGCTATACCTCGTCTACTTATTATTTCTGCGACACATCCATGTGATCGCCGTCGGACCGCGCGGTCTATCTTAGACGTATCGTGCCCACCGGGCTGGCACCCGGAATGACCGCGAGTGCCCCGTCGGGGCGGATCGGGGCGCCGCACCGCGTGGTCGATCCCCGGCGTGGCTTTGCTCTCCTGGTATCGCACACGGGCGGGCGTCGCAGCTGGTACTTGCACTCGAGCTCGCTGCGTCCCTACGTATCGCGCGTAGTGCTGGTGGACGCCGGATCGGGGTCGTATCTGCTGCCTGTGCTCGACAGGGCGTTCCCCCATGTTACCGTCGAACACCTGCGCTTGACGCCCGGCGGATCCACCGCCGACTGGACCCGGCAACTCCGGAGCGGGGTGGATACGTTCCGCGATTGGTTGCTCGCACTCAACACCGGCTGCAGCGTGTCCATGGACCGCCGCTTTCGTCTGCCCCGCAATTCCGTCCCTCACAGTGTGATCCATCGCTCCCGGGACGGAACTACGGCGCGCTGGGCGCCCGCGCTGGTACCCGGTGATCCGAAATGCGTGGCAATTGACTCCTCCGGCAGGGTCATCGTCAACGGCGGATTTGCCGGGGGCGCGTGCCACCAAGGGCTGTATATTGATGATCCCCGTGGATTCAACCCCTCGAGGAAGACGCTCGCCTCGAATCTCACACACGCGCTGGCGGCCCGCAGTCAAGAAAGCGATCCAGACCTCACATTCGAGATTGCCGGCTGCCATTTCGGGCTGCGGCGATACATCGATGCCGCATTCTGGTATCGACGCTATATCGCCGAAGGCGACAACGAGGATAAACGCTGGATCGCGCGTTATCGTGCTGCGCGTTGCGGGCAATTTCTGGGTGAGCCCTGGCCGGCCGTGGAGGCCGGCCTGGCGGAGGCCTTCGACACCGACCCGGACCGAGCCGAGCCGCTGTACCACCTGGCGCGTCACTATCTCGAAGAAGGTCAGTGGCGGAAGGCATGGGACCTCGCTGCCGTCGGGATGGAGGTCGGCCTGCCCATAACGGAATATCCGTTCGAGTTTTCCATCTACCAGCACGAGCTGCCACTGCTCTACATGGCCTGCGCGGCGGAGCTCGGGAAGGACAAGCCATGCGTCGACGCTGCGAACGAGATGCTGAGGCGCCCGGCAGTCCCTGAAGAGGCGTGTGAGGCGGCGGCGCGATACCGCACGCGCGCCGTGGGGCGTCTGCAGCCGTATTATCCGCTGAGCATCCGGCGGAAGAACCGTATCGTGGTGATCACGCCGTTTCGGAATGCCGGCGACTTTCTGCGTCGATGCATCAGGAGCCTGGCCGCCCAGGACTACCAGAATTGCCGTTTCGTGCTGATCGACGACGCCTCCACGGATGGGGCCCTGGAGAAAGTGGATATCAGGGATCCGAGGTTCCAGGTCGTCACGAACGCCGAACGCCGGGGGACCCTTCGCAACCAGGTCGATGCCCTCACCCGGTGCTGTGAACCTGATGACATCGCGGTTTACGTGGACGGCGACGATCGGCTCTTGGATGGTGGTGCGCTGAGCTACGTCAATGACTTCTTCAACTCCACGCGCTGCTGGGTCATGTACGGCCAGTACAGGGACTCCAACGCGCGCTATGGCCGGTGCGAGCCGATTACCGAGGAGTCCGGAGACGTGCTCGGGGCGATAGGAGACATGTACTTCCCCATGCATATCCGCGCCCACCGGGCGGGGCTGATCGGGCGATTGCGGGAAGCCGACCCCGACTTCCGGCTCTTGAGGGATGATGACGGCGGATTTCTCGATGCCGTTGCCGACATGGCCCTGATGCGCGCCGTGATGCAGCTCGCGGGTCTGGAGCATATCCGTTACAGCGACCGGGTCCTCTACGAATACAACACCGGCAATCCCGAGTCCCACTACACGGAGCACGAGCGCAGGCGGCTGCAGGATCGGCAGGGTGACGTGCTGCAGTCGAGGCCGCCCCTGCGGCCCGTGGACACCTGCCTCCCGGGGAGGCGGGCGGGACCCGCGGCTTTGAACCGGGCCGCCAGGACCGGATTGCTGTTTATCGCGCTCGACGGAATGACGCCGCGGTTGATTCGCAGTTGGGCCCGAGAGGGCTTGTTGCCGTGTCTCGACGAGTTCATTCGGACGGGGTGCTCCCGGGAAGTAGTCGTTCCGAAAGGCTTCGGCAATGATGCATTCTGGAACTCCCTGGTAAGCGGCACCCTGCCGGGCGACCACGGCTATTACTACCGGAACGTCTTCCGGCCGGAAAGTTACGCCCTGGATCGCTACGACCTGGATCGCGAGATAGGCATGGAGCCGTTCTGGGGAAGGCTGTCGGAGACGGACCTGGAGCTCGCGGTGGTGGATATTCCCGAGGTGAAGCACGCCGGGCGAATCAACGGTCTGGAAGTCACCGAGTGGATCACTCACGCGCGGTTCTCCCCGACCCAGTTCATTCCTCCCGCATTGAAGGAGGATTGGCTCGATAGATTCAGCGTCGACCCCACTGGAGGATACACGGAGTCCATGGCCCCGCGGACCGGCAGACAGTTCGTAGAGTTGAGGGACAAGCTGTTGACGTCGGTCGAGCAGAAAACGCGAGGGGTGTTGCACTACCTGGACCGCGGCGGATGGGACTTGTTCGCGGTAGGATATACCCAGGGGCACGACGCCGGCCACCAGTTCTGGCACGTTCATGACCCGGACCACCCTATGCACAGGCCGCTGTGGCGGCAGCGCTATGGCGACCCGTTGCTTCAGACTTACCAGGCCGTGGACCGCTCGCTCGGTCGCCTGCTCGAAGCCGCGGGGAAAGGCGCGAAGGTGATGATCGTCACCGGCCTGGCGATGGAGGCCAAGGCGAGCTGCAACGCGGTGATGGATGACATCCTTTGGGAGATCGAAAGGGCCGAGTACGGCGCGCGCGCTGAAGGCGTTACCCCCCCCGACCGGAGGCATCGGCGTTTCTTTTCTGTTCCGCACAACAACCTTTCCGGCGCGGTCCGGATCAATCTCAAGTGTCGCGAGCCCGATGGATTGATCGAGCCGGGCGACGTCTATGCGCGGACCGTGGACCGTCTCGAACGTTGCCTGCGCCAGGTGGTGAACGCGGACACCGGGGAATGCGTGGTGGATGAGATCGTTCGCACGCAGGAGATCTACGATGGCCCGCGGACCAGCGTCCTACCGGACCTGCTGGTGCTATGGAACCGCAGGTCGACGATCAAGCGCATCAGCGCACCGTGGTTCGAGGAAATCGTGTTGCACCCGAGAGGCGTCACCGACGCGCGCAGCGGGGACCACGTTTGCACGGCGGAGATGACCGCAAGCTTCGAGCTGCCGTTCCCCGCCACGGATGCTATCCCAATTCAGGATATTGCACCGGCTCTGATCCGGATCATCACGCGCGACATCCGGCGATAGTGCGTTGCCGGCCGCGGGCAGCCTCGCCGCGGGATGGTGATCAGAGAATCTTCGAGAGGAAGGCCTTGGTGCGCTGCGCGACCGGCCACCATGATGCAGGGGCCGAGTTACCGAACAGCTTCGCCGCGCCGACGTATTCGGGGGTGCTCGGCGAGCACCGCCGAGCGTACGGTGCGTGAACGAATACTTGCGAATCCCAGTGCATTATCGCGAGAATACGGCGAGAATCAGAGTATCGGAAGATTCCTCGAAGCAGACGCGGAATAAGATTCGCCCATACCATGACCCGCTATTCAGCCTGGAGCGTTTTCAAGAACGGTCTCACCGGCCACAAGCATTGGGACCGCGCCTGGCGCGACCCCGAGCCCAAGGCCGCCTACGACGTCGTGATCGTCGGCGGCGGCCTGCACGGTCTCGCGACGGCGTATTACCTGGCGAAGAATCACGGAATCTCCGACATCGCGGTGCTCGAGAAGGGCTGGCTC
>JBAUWJ010000057.1:0-29542 GCA_049583715.1 Arenicellales bacterium
GGCGGACGGCCGGACGCTGCTCGACGCCATGTCCTCGTGGTGGGCGGTAATCCACGGCTACAACCACGCGGTGTTGAATGCGGCCATCAGTGACCAGTTGGCGTGCGTGAGCCACGTCATGTTCGGCGGCATCACGCACCCGGCGGCCGCGGCGCTGGTGGAGCGCCTGGTGGAGCTTACGCCGGAGCCGCTCGAGACGGTCTTCCTGGCGGACTCCGGATCCGTGTCCGTGGAAGTGGCGCTGAAGATGGCGATCCAGTACTGGCATGCCCGGGGCAAATCCGGCAAGCAGCGCTTTATCGCCCTGCGCCATGGCTATCACGGCGACACGTCGGGGGCCATGTCCGTGAGCGATCCGGAGAACGGCATGCACAGTCTGTTCGCCGATTCGCTGCTCGAGCAGTGGCACGCCGAGGCGCCGCTGAGCCCTTTTCACGGGCCGTTCGATTCCGGCGACCTGGACTCCATGGTGCAGTTGCTGGATCAGAACCACGACCGTGTCGCAGCCGTCATCGTCGAACCCGTCGTGCAGGGCGCGGGCGGCATGCGTTTCTATCATCCCGATTACCTGAAGTCGCTCCGCGAGCTCTGCGACCGCTTCGAAGTGCTTCTGATCGCCGACGAGATCGCTACCAACTTCGGCCGTACCGGCAGGTTGTTCGCCTGCGAACACGCTGGGATCTCACCGGACATCATGTGTCTGGGCAAGGCCCTGACGGGCGGCTACATGACCCTCGCGGCGGCCATCACTACCGAAGCCGTGAGCCGGACCATCAGCGAGGCCGAGCCCGGCGTCTTCATGCACGGCCCCACCTTCATGGCCAACCCGCTGGCCTGCGCCGTCGCCAACGCCAGCATCGGGCTGCTGCTGGATTCACCCTGGCAGGAGCGCGTCGCGGCCATCGAACGGGCACTGGAAGAAGGTCTCGCGCCCTGCGCCGGCGTCGCGGGCGTCAAGGACGTGCGAGTCCTGGGCGCGATAGGCGTGGTGGAGATGGAAGGTGCGGTCGATGTAGCCGCGGTCAACGAGATCTATATCGATCAGGGCGTGTGGCTGAGACCCTTCAACCGGCTGATCTATACCATGCCGCCCTTCATCGCCACGGAAGAAGACATCAGAAAGATCACCAAAGCCATGCGCGACACGGCCGCCGCCGCGTAGGTGGGGATTTATCCCGACAACATCCTCCAGAGACGGCACACGTATTTGTCGGGCTGAAGCCCGACCCACAAGCGCCGTGGATCGAAGCCCTCCTGTGGGTCGGAATTCATTCCGACAGCGGTGCTCAAGGCAGCCGATGGGTTTTGTCGGACTGAAGCTCGACCTGCAGGTGCCTCGATCAAAGTCCCCAGTAGGTCGGGATTCATCCCGACAACAACGTCCTCGAACAGCACGAACCCTCGTCGGGCCCAGGCCCGACGGCGGCTCCGGGGTGATACACCCGGTGAGCGCCGCCGATCAGGCGGCGGCCTGCTCGTCTTCCGGGTCGTAGCCGAGCACGTGGGAGAGCCAGCGCTCCGCGTGGGCCGCCGGGAGGCCCTTGCGCCGGGCGTAATCCTCGACCTGGTCGCGCTCGACCTTGTTCACACCGAAATAGCGGCTCTCCGGGTGCGAAAAGTACAGCCCGCTCACCGAGGCCGCCGGCAGCATGGCGTAGTTCTCGGTCAGGGTGACGCCGGTGCGTGTCTCGGCGTCCAGGAGATTGAAGACCAGCCGCTTCTCGGTATGGTCTGGGCATGCCGGGTAACCGGGGGCCGGACGGATGCCGCGGTACCGCTCGCGTATCAGCGCCTCATTGTCCAGCGACTCCTGCGGTGCGTAGCCCCACAACTGCGTGCGCACCATCTGGTGCAGGCGCTCGGCGAAGGCCTCCGCCAGACGGTCGGCCAGCGCCTTGGCGAGGATGGCGCTGTAGTCGTCGTGCCGACGCTCGAAGTCCGACACCACCTCGTCCAGGCCAAAACCGGCGGAGACCACGAAGGCACCGATGTAGTCGGCCACGCCCGAATCGCGCGGCGCGATGAAGTCGGCCAGCGCCAGGTTCGCTCTGCCTTCCCGCTGCACCGCCTGCTGTCTCAGTGTATGTAATGTGGTCAGGACCCGCCCGCGGTCTTCGCCGGCGTATACCTCGATGTCGTCATGGCCCACCGCGTTCGCGGGCCAGAAACCGATGACCGCCCGGGGCTTCAGCCATTGCTCGTCGATCATGCGGTCCAACAGGCTTCGAGCATCCTTGAACAGGCCCCTGGCCGCCTCTCCCGCCTCCGGGTCGTCGAGGATACGGGGATAGCTGCCCTTGAGATCCCAGCTCCGGAAGAACGGTGTCCAGTCTATGCACCCCTCGAGATCCGCCAGGTCGAAGCTCTCGAAGGTTCGCAATCCGCGCAGCGCCGGCCTCGGAGGGCTGTAGGCGGACCAGTCGACCGGATGCTTGTTCGCCCGGGCCTCGGCCAGGCTCGCACGCCGGCTGCCGCGCCGCTCCTGCGCCCGCCGCTCGCGGATGGCCTGGTACTCGTCGCGTACGGACTCGATATAGCCCCGACGCTGATTATCGGCGAGCAGCTTGCCGACCACGCCGACTACCCGCGAGGCATCGGTCACGTGGATCGTCGGTCCGGTGTATCCGGGAGATATCTTCACGGCGGTGTGCACGCGGCTGGTGGTAGCACCCCCGATGAGCAACGGAAGCTCGAGGCCCTCGCGCTCCATCTCCTTCGCCACGTAGCACATCTCGTCGAGGCTGGGCGTGATCAACCCGGAAACACCGATAATGCTGGCGCCCTGCTCGCGTGCGGTCTCGAGGATCTTCGCGCTCGGCACCATCACGCCGAGGTCGATGACTTCGTAGTTGTTGCAGCGGAGCACCACACCGACGATGTTCTTGCCGATATCGTGCACGTCGCCCTTGGCGGTGGCGAGAACGATCTTCGCGGCGGGCTCGCGACCACCCTCCTGCTCGGCCTCCATGAAGGGTTGCAGATAGGCCACCGCGCGCTTCATCACGCGCGCGCTCTTGACCACCTGCGGCAGGAACATCTTGCCCGAGCCGAAGAGGTCACCTACCACGCCCATGCCCTTCATGAGCGGCCCCTCGATGACGTCGAGCGGCCGGCCGAGCCGCGCCCTTGCTTCCTCGGTGTCCTCCTCGGCAAAGTCCGCGATGCCGTGCACCAGGGCATGCACCAGCCTCGCTTCCACGTCCGCTTCCCGCCATCGCAGGTCTTCGGTCCGCTCCCGCTCCTGGCCTTTCACCGAGTCGGCGATCTCCAGGAGGCGCTCGGTGGCATCCGGCCGGCGGTTCAGCACCACGTCCTCGACGCGCTCGCGAAGGTCCGCCGGGATATCCTCGTAGACGGCGAGCTGACCGGCGTTGACGATGGCCATGTCCAATCCCGCCTTGATGGCGTGGTACAGGAACACCGAGTGGATGGCCTCGCGAACGGGGTTGTTGCCGCGGAAGGAAAACGACACGTTGGACACGCCGCCGGAGACCTTGACGCCGGGCATGCGCTTCTTGATCTCACGGGTGGCCTCGATGAAGGCCAGGCCATAGCCGTTGTGCTCCTCCATGCCGGTCGCGATGGCGAAGATGTTGGGATCGAAGATGATGTCCTCGGGCGGAAAGCCGACCTCCTCCGTGAGGATCCGGTAGCAGCGTTCGCAGATCGCGACCTTGCGCTCCACCGTGTCCGCCTGGCCCTGCTCGTCGAAGGTCATGACCACCACCGCCGCGCCGTAGCGCAGCACCTTGCGGGCCTGGCGCTTGAACGCCTCCTCCCCTTCCTTGAGGCTGATGGAGTTCACCACGCCCTTGCCCTGCACGTTCTTCAAGCCGGCCTCGATGACCGACCACTTGGAAGAGTCCACCATTACCGGCACCCGGCTGATGTCGGGCTCCGAGGCCACCAGGCGCAGGAAGTGCGCCATCACTGCCTCGGAGTCCAGCATACCTTCATCCATGTTCACGTCGATGAGCTGGGCGCCCGCCTGCACCTGGCCGCGTGCGATGTCCAGGGCGGTCTCGTAGTCGCCGTCACGGATGAGGCGCGCGAAGCGAGCGGAGCCGGTGACGTTGGTTCGCTCTCCAATATTCACAAACAGGGTGTCCGGGCCGATGGTGCAGGGCTCGAGACCGGAGAGCCGGCAGCGCAGCGGCGGCTCGGGAATCCGGCGGGGCGGCAGATCCTTAACGGCCTCGGCGATGGCGCGTATGTGCCCGGGCGTCGTCCCGCAACAGCCGCCCACCAGGTTCACCAGACCCGAGCGCGCGAATTCACCGATCGTGCGTGCCATTTCGCCGGGGGTATCGTCGTAGCCGCCGAATTCGTTGGGCAGACCGGCGTTGGGATGACAGCTTACGTGGGTACCGGCGACGCGGGCGAGCTCGGCGACGTACTGGCGGAGCTGCCTCGCGCCGAGGGCGCAGTTCAGCCCCACGGCGAGGGGCCGGGCGTGCCGGATCGAGTTCCAGAACGCCTCGGTGGTCTGGCCGGACAGCGTGCGCCCCGACAGGTCGGTGATGGTGCCCGAGATCATCACCGGCAGCCTCACATCACTGGCTTCGAAGTACTGTTCAATGGCGAACAGGGCGGCTTTGGCATTCAGCGTGTCGAACACCGTTTCCACCAGAAGAATCTGCGCCCCGCCGTCCACCAGCCCACGCACCGCTTCCGCGTATGTTTCCGCGAGCTCGTCGAAGCCGACGTTGCGAAATCCGGGGTCGTTCACGTCCGGCGAGATGGATGCCGTGCGGCTGGTGGGGCCGAGCACACCGGCGACGAAGCGAGGCTTGTCGGGGCTATTTGCGCTCGCCGCGTCGGCCGCCTCGCGGGCCAGGCGCGCGCCTTCCCGGTTCAGCTCGTAGACCAGATCCTCGAGCCCGTAGTCAGCCTGGGATATGGAAGTCGAGTTGAAGGTATTGCTCTCGACGATATCGGCGCCGGCCTCGAGGAACTCCTCGTGGACCCGCCGGATCAGGTCCGGCCGTGTCAGGCTGAGCAGGTCGTTGTTGCCGCACAGCTCCTTCGGATGGTCCCTGAAGCGCTCGCCGCGATAGTCGCGCTCCTCGAGGTGCTGGGCCTGGATGGTCGTTCCCATGGCGCCGTCCAGTACCAGGATACGCCGGGCGAGTGCGTCGGTGAGTGCTTGCATGCCGTGTTCTCTCCGCGGATCGTTACGTGCGTGACTTCACGCTTGGGCCCGCCAGTCCCCGGTCTCCTCCGAGGGCCGCCAGCCGGCGGGGCGCATGCCCAGCATGTGGCAGACGGCGTAGGTGAGCTCGGCCCGGTTGAGCGTGTAGAAGTGAAACTCGCGCACCCCCCGGGCACGCAGCTTGGCGCATTGCTCCGCGGCCACGGTGGCGGCTACCAGCCTGCGCGTCTCGGGATCGGCGTCGAGTCCGTCGAACAGCTCGCGGATCCAGCGCGGCACGGCGGCACCGCAGCGGGCGGCGAAGCGCAGCAGTCCGTCGAGACCGGTTACCGGCAGGATACCCGGCACCACGGGAACGTCGATGCCGGCGCCCCGTACCCGGTCCAGGAAACGGTAGTAGACGTCGTTGTCAAAGAAGAACTGGGTGATGGCGCGCGTGGCGCCGGCGTCTATTTTGCGCTTCAGGTTATCCAGGTCCGCCCGCGGCGAGCACGCATCCGGATGGACCTCGGGATAGGCCGCGACGCTCAGCTCGAAGGGTGCGACCCGCTTGAGGCCCGCCACCAGGGCGGCCGCGGATTCGTAGCCATCGGGATGGGGTTGAAACAACCCCTCGCCGCCCACCGGGTCGCCGCGCAAGGCGACGATGTGGCGAACGCCCGCCTGCCAATAGGCGCGGGCGACGGCGTCGACATCAGCGCGGGTCGCGGCAACGCAGGTCAGGTGCGCGGCGGCCTCGAGCGGCGTCTCCTCGAGGACCCGCCGCACGGTCGCGTGGGTCCGCTCGCGGGTGCTGCCGCCGGCACCGTAGGTCACCGAAACGAAGCGCGGGCCCAGGGCGGCCAGCCGCTCGATGGAAGACCACAGGGTCTGCTCCATCCTGTCGGTCCCGGGCGGGAAGAACTCGAACGAGACAGCGAGATCGGAGTCGGGCGGCTTCGGCATCGCCCTGAGACCACGGCTCGCGCACCACGGCGCGTGGGCCGGAGAATCGGGCTCGCCCCGAGGGCGTCTGTGCCCGGTGCCGGTCACGCACCGTCTCCCTGCCGATGTGCTCCACGCGGGCCCTTGGTGGCCAGCCACAGGCACACCGTGAGGGCCTGCCCCGCCCCGCGGTCGCCTGCCAGGCGCACCACGGGTTCGACGACGAGGCCCGCGGCCCGGCACCAGCCGGTCACCGCCTCATGCGCCAGTCCCAGCCGGCGGTGAGCGTGCTCGGTACGCAGGAACTCGAGGTCGTGGGGCGCGAAGTCGACCACCAGCAGCCGTCCACCCGGCCCGAGTGTCCGCGCCGCCTCGGCCACCGCGGCGCGGGGGTACTCCAGGTAGTGCAATACCTGATGGATGGTGACGACGTCCACCGAGCCGTCCGCGACGGGCAGGTTGTAGAGGTCGCCGTGGCGCACGGAGCAGTTGTGGATATTGGCCTTGGCGAGGCGGGCACGGGCCACACCCAGCATGGCGTGGCTCAGGTCGAACCCGGTGCCCCGTTTGATGCGGGACGCGAATACCTCCAGGACGCGTCCGGTGCCGGTTCCGAGATCCACCAGATCATCCACGGGCTGGTCCCCCAGGACGCGGAGCATCGCGTCCTCCACCGCGGTCTCGGGCACATAGAGGGACCGGATCTGGTGCCAGTGGGGGGCGACTTCCTGGAAGTAGCGGGCCGCCGCCTGCTCGCGGAGGTGGCGGACCACCTCGACGCGCCGGACGTCGCTGGTGACGGCGGGGTCGTCACCGGGAATCAGGGGCAGCAGGGCGCGCGCCACCTCGGCCGATGCGCCTGAATCGGCCAGGCGATAAAAGGCCCACGCACCCTCTCTGAAGCGCTCCAGAAGCCCGGCTTCGCACAGGATCTTGAGATGCCGGCTGACCCGGGGCTGGCTCTGCCCCAGGATCTGCGTGAGCTCGCTGACAGTCAATTCGTTCTCCGCCAGAATAGCCAGGACCCGCAGCCGCGTCGGCTCCGCGGCGGCCCGCAAGGCGGTCAGCAGAGGTTCCAGAGGGCGGCCCTCGTGTAGTTAGAAAGACACTTGGATATAAGCATATCTTTATATCATTAGCAAGAAACCAGGGACGAAATCCGCCGGCTCATGCTCGATAGTCCCGCCTGGGACCGTTCGGATACTCCAAGGCTTGCCAGGAACGGCGTCTGCTGGCGGCACAGGCAGAAGTCGGAATAAATTCCGACCCGCTTCAAACGTGCGAAGTGTCGGACACCGTCGGTAACGAGACACGGCCCGCAGGCGACATCCGTTCGGGGCGGCAGAGGCCGTGGTCGGCCGCAGCTCCACCCTCTATGCGGGCGGGAGGTGGGCGGAGCGCATGCACAGATAATCCAGGATCAGGCTGGCGGCGGCGAGGGCGGTGATCTCGGCGTTGTCGTAGATGGGGGCGACCTCCATCATGTCCATGGCCACGAAGTCGATCCCGCCGAGACCGCGAATGATGGACTGTGCCTGGTGGGTGGTCAGGCCGCCGCACACCGGGGTTCCGGTGCCGGGTGCGCAGGCCGGGTCCAGGCAGTCGATATCGAACGAAAGGTAGGCTTTGCTGCTTCCCACCAGGCGCTCGACCTCGCCGATCGCCCTCTCGGCGCCGTGCTCGTGCACCCAGGCGGCATCCAGCCAGGTGAATCCCATGGGGTCGCTGTTGTGGGTGCGGATGCCGATCTGCACCGACGCCTCGGGCTTGACGATGCCCTCCTTCACCGCATGGAAGAACATGGTGCCGTGGTCGGTGCGTTTGTCCTCGTCCTTCCAGGTGTCGGAATGGGCGTCGAAATGCACCAGCGACAACGGGCCGTGCTTCTCGGCACAGGCGCGGAGCACAGGCAACGTAGCAAAATGATCGCCGCCGAGAGTGATCAGGTGCACGCCCCTGCCGACGATGGCCCGGGCGTGGGCGGTGATCTCCTCCGGGATGTGCTCCGGTTTGCCGAAGTCGAAAGTGCAGTCACCGTAGTCCACCACGGCGACCCGGTCGAAGGGATCGAAGCCCCAGGGCCAGGGCGGTCCCCAGGACAGGTGGGCCGACGCGGCACGGATCGCCGCGGGCCCGAAACGCGCGCCCGGTCGGTTGGTGGTGGCGAGATCGAAAGGCACACCCGACACGGCGTAGTCCGCGCCCTCCAGGTCCTTGGTGTAGCGGCGGCGCATGAAGCTGCGGGCGCCGGAAAAGGTGTGCTCGTTCGCCGTCCCGTAGAGTGACTTGCGGGTGAAGGCGCTGTCTACGCCGGTGAAGGTATGCGCTGATTTGATATCGCTCATGATCGATACAGCCCCTTGCCGCGGCGAATCTACCCGCCTTCGCCCTGCCGGGCACGGAGGAAAGCCGCGAGGTGAAACCGGTGCTGTTCTCGCACATATTGAAACGGTTTTCCAGCCGGACAGGCGTTGCGCGCCAGGCAACCCTGGTCCCGGCAGTCGTTCGGTCCCGACAGATGGGTCGCGCAGGCCCCGACATCGAAGCCCTCGGCGGTGAACGCCTTCACGGGACAGGTGTGCAGACAGGGCTGCGCGACGCAGGACACGCACGGCGACGGCCCGTCGGACCTCTCCGGCAGGCCTTCGAGCCTCCGGTCAACCACCAGCGCACCGCGGTAGGCGTGCCATGGTCCGTATTCGGGGTGAACGAGCGTCCCCAGGGGCGACGGGTAGACAGACTCGGCGCGCTGTGCCCAGCGCTGGAAGGGATGATAGGGCGGCCCTCGGAAGGGAAACAGGGGATGCGCGCCGAGCTCACGCGCGATCTGCGTGATGACCCGTTCACTCCATCGGTCCAACGGGTCGGGCTCACTGTCCCGGTACTCGGGCGATGTCACGAAGGCCGGCCAGAAAGAGAATCCCGCATTGCCGATCAGGATCAGCGTTCGCTCGCCGGCGGGTCCCTCCGTATCCGGCACCCTGTCCTCCTCCTCGACATGGAAGGCACCGCGCACGGTCAGGCCCTCGGCGGCGATGCGCCGGACGCAGGAATCGAACGACACGACCGTCATTCGGCAGCACGCGGCCGGCCGCTGGCCACCGCACGGATAGTGGCGTCGAAGAACACCGGGCCGTCCAGTGCATCGTCCACCCGGTTCTCCTGCCGCGACAGCACGGTTTCCACCTGCCTGGCGCCGGCTCGGCGGGCGAGGGTCCGGGCCAGGTCGGCGGCGGTCTCCTCGGCGAAGCTGATCGCCTGTGACAGGTCGTGGAAATCCCGCGGTCCTTCATGGGTGTGGACCCGGAACCCGCCCTGGGTGGGCTGGGTAATGGCGATCTCGGCTTTCTGGATAACGTTGCCCATCACGGCCCCGACGGCGCTCGCGACCCCGGCGTGTTCCGGGATGGTCAGGCGCGCGTTCAGCCTCTCGGCGACCGCCGGGTAATAGGTCGCCACCGGCGCACCGACCGCCACGAGGCGGTACTGCGCCAGGAAAGACAGGCTTACCAGACCGCGCTCCCTCTCGTCGGCCTCGAGGATGAGCGAAGTCAGACGCCGTGCAAAATCCATGGTCTCCTTCCTGGCCGGTGTGTAGCGCCGCGGCAGCGCGGCTTCGATCAGCTTGCCGCAGATAGTCAGGGTGAGCTTGTCGAAAACCTCGCGGCAGGCGGCTTCGATGTCGTCCATGTCCCAGCGCCCGTAGCCGTACACGCGCTTCATCTGCGCGGCCCAGATCCTCGCCGCTGCTTCTGCGGCAGGCTGCGACCAGTGGTTGCTGTATCCCAGCACATGGGCTGCATCGGTGAGGGTGAACCCGCTGTAGATACCGAGTCCCTTGCGCACCAGATGCGCCAGCGCGCGCGCGATCCTGCGGTCCCGCGTCATGATGTCCTCGAGCTCCACCGGTCCGCGCCCCAACAGCTCCCATGCCTGCCTTTGCTCCTCGTTCAAGCCCTTCAGGAGCACTTCGTTCTCGTAGAATCTCATGATGAACTTGTTCTGGCGGGAGTTGGCACTGAAGTGGGTTTGCCGCTCCAACCTGTCCAGAATCTCGGGATGCTGGTGTGCGAGCAGGCTCAAAGGAACGACGCGACGGGGCCCGATGGCGATTCCAACACCGCCGCCGTAGCGCACCTCGCTGTCTCCACCGAGCCCGATGGCGTGGACCTCGACGGCTTCGATCATGAGCGGCCAGTCGCCGACGATAGCGCCTTCGGGATTGACCGCCGGCCGGCCGCCCTGGACCACCGCGATATCCGTCGTGGTGCCGCCCATGTCCGCCACCAGCACGTTGTCGACGCCGCTGAGAAACGAGGCGCCGATGACGCTGGCCGCGGGCCCGGACATGACAGTCTCGACGGGCCGGGCCAGCGCGGTGTGCTTGTTGATGAGCGAGCCGTCACCCTTGACCACCATCAGTGGCGCGTGGATGTCGTAGGCTTCGAGTATTTCGTCCACCGCCTCGATGAGCTGGCGAATGAAGGGAATGATCCGGGCGTTGACCGCTGCGGTCAGCGCCCGCCGCGGGGCGTCGAGGGCACTGGACAGCTCGTGGCCGCAGGTCACCGGCTTGCCGCTGTACTCGGATACCAGATCGCGCAGCCGGACCTCGTGGGCGGGGTTGCGCACACCGAACATGCCGGAGACGGCGAACGCCGATACGCTGTCCCGGTGCCGCTCGATCGCCCGTATGGCGGCACCTTCGTCCAGGGGCGTGGATTCCGCCCCCTGGGGATCATGGGCGCCGTCCAGCAGAACGATGGGATCGTCTTCGATCAGGCTGCGAAGCTTGCTTCTCTCCACCTGCTCGGGGCTGAATCCGGCGAGCAGCACGCACACCGGCATGCCGCGCTGCTCGACGACGGCGTTGGTGGTCAAAGTGGTCGACAGCCCCACCAGGTCGACGCCCTGCAGTTGCGGCCGGGGCAGCCGATCCAGGGCGTCGCGGATGCCAAGGCTGAGGTCGTAATGCGTGGTCAGGGACTTGGCGTGGCAAACGACGTTGTTGCCGGAATCGATGATCACCGCGTCCGTGAACGTGCCGCCGGTATCTATGCCGAGTCTCAGAGTCATGGTATGGCGACGAGAATCGAAGCGCCGCGAAGGGAAGCCAGCGGCGAAGCGTACCATGAAAGAACCGGCCCCCGAGCCGGTCAAACGCGACCTCGAGGTGCTGCCCTTCGACCCGGGTGTCTGCCGGGGTTTGCGGGCTAGTCGAAGCGCCTGATCTGCCCCAACACGTCCTCCTTTTCGTAGGGCTTCTTGATCAGGCCCTTGGCGCCTTGCTGCTCGGCCCACAGACGGTCGACCGTCTGTGTCTTGTCGCTGACGACGATCACCGGAATGTCGCGGGTTTCGAAATGGGTGCTCAATTCCCGGCAGATCCTGAAGCCGTGCATGTCGTCCGCGATGACGTCCAGCAGCGCGAGATCCGGGTGCTCCTCGATCGCCGTCTCCAGCGCCTGCGCTCCCGACGCGTGGATGGTCGAGTACCCGGCCTTGGCAACTATCCCCTCGAGCCTCGCGCTGTCCGTCTGCACGTCGGCCACGATCAAGATTGTCCTGACAGTCATCGAGACACCCCCTGGAGTAAAGCCTCCTCTATCGAGGCGAGCTCCGAGCCCGTCGACGCGCGCCCCACCGGGCATCCACCCGCCGACGTTGTAAGATCCCAGATCCGACCGATTCCGGGTCGTGCACCCGGCATCGCAATCCGCGAGAATCCCGAGTCGGACTGGACGCCGCCCGGCCTGCATCGTCGGCGAACTTGGATTGGACGAGCCGGCCACGGCCCGGTGCGCCGGCAGCCGCGCCCGGCACCGAAAACATGGTCGGTGGATTACGTGCTGGAACCGGTGCCCCGCAAGGGACCACTCCGGACGCCGTCCGGCCCGGCGGATGCACCACGGTCTTTGCTCTCATAGTCAGACACCCACAAGTGCGCGGCGATTGTGTTTGTTCTTGGCCGCGGCCCCGAGATTCGAAGTTCGATGTTTTGTATGACTCGTACTTGAAAAGTATACGATGCTGCGGAAAAATCAAGCTTTGAGGAAGGGTGCGTGCGCTCGGCCGCCGGCTAACGGATCAATCCACGCAGCTCGTCGATGAGCGTGTCTTCCTGGTAGGGCTTGGTGAAGTAACGGTTCACGCCGGCGATCTCGGCCTGCCGACGATGCTTCTCGGTGGAGCGGGAGGTAATCATGATCATCGGGATATCGCGCGTCCCGTCGCCGGTTCGAAGATGGGCGGCGAGCTCGAGGCCGTTCATTCTCGGCATCTCCATGTCCATCAGGATGGCGGCGGGCTTCTCCCGCTCGATGCTGGCCAGGGCGTCGAGGCCGTCCACGGCGGTGGCGGACCGATAGCCCGCATCCGAAACGAGCTCGGACAACGAGCGCCGCGCACTGACCGAATCATCCACCACCAGCACCACGGGCAGGTCGAGCTTCACGTCCCCGCCGGTCGTGCGCGCGATGTTCTGCAGCGCGCCCTGGAGACCCTCCGACTGCTGGCGAAGCAGCTCCCGGATGTCCACCACTCCCGCGATACTGCCGTCCGCGAGTATGGCGCCGCCGATGACGCCGGGAAGCTGGGGAACGTAGCGCCCCAATCTCTTCACAACCAGATAGCGGTTATCCAGGACTTCCTCGAGGATGACGGCGTAGGGCTCCCGCTCGCCCTGTACCAGCAACAGCGGCAGCGGCTTCGAGCCCTCCAGCTCCGGCAGCGGCGAGTCGATGCCGACGAGTCGCGACAGCCATACGACGCGATGCCTGCGCTCCTCGAACTCGAAGAAGGTCTCGTCCCCTTCGTACCGCCAATCGCCCAGATCCGAAAAGATCAATTGCTGCACGGAGCTGCTGGGGATGCCCATCACGACCCCGGAGTTCCTCACCAGCAGTGTATGGACGGAGATGAGGGTCATGGGGACCCGGATGTTGACCGTGGTACCACGCCCGGGCTCGGATTCTATGTCCAGGGTGCCGCGCTGCTCGATGACCACCGAGTTCACCACGTCCATTCCGATGCCGCGGCCGGAAATCTGGGTGGCGGCCTGGCGCGTGGAGAATCCCGGAACGAGGATCAGTCTGGTCAGGTCGGGCTCCGCGGCATCCGAGCCCGGTTGCAGCAGACCGCGCGCCACGGCGGCCTCCCGGATCCGGTCATAGTCGAGCCCCCTGCCATCATCGCTGATCAGCAATGAGACGTTGTCACCGTGCCTCTCCACGCGCACCTTCACGCTGCCCGTTTCGGGCTTGCCCACCCGCGTCCGCTCCCCGGGATCCTCGATGCCATGGTCGACGGCGTTGCGCAACAGGTGCATCAACGGATCGGTCAACCGCGTCAACACCGCACTGTCGACCAGCACGTCCTCGCCTTCCACGTCCAGCTCCACCGACTTGGCGGTCGATCTCGCCGTCTGCCGCACCACCCGGGCCAGCCGCGAGGTGACGGATCGAAACGGCACCATTCGCGTTCCCATCACGGTTTCGTTCAGCTCGCGGCTCAGGATGTCCTGCTGCTTGAGCATCGCCCCGAGACGGTTGAGGTCGTTGCGGACCTGGGTCGTGTACTCCCTCGCGTCCGTGACGCTCTCCGCCAGGAAGCTTGCTGCACTGTGCAGCTCGTTGTACTCGTCCATTTCAAGCGAATCGAAGACGGCATCACCGCCACCACGCGCTACGGCGAGGCTTCTGGTCGTCGATATCGTCTTGAGCTCAACCAGTTCCTGAACGGCATTCAGCCGCTCCCACAGCAGCCCCTGCTGCTTCACCAACACATCCATCCGGCCGCGCAGCGTGTCGTGAAGCCCGAGAAGCTGCACCGTCGAGATCGATACCTCTCCAGCCTTGCGAAGGAGGTCTTCGATCAGCGACGACGGCACCCGCATGGAGTCCGCGAGGCTTCGAACGCCCTGCTCCGGCACCGGCTCCTCCGCCTCCGCCTCGGCCGATGCGGCTGCCGGAGAAGGCGCAGGCGGGGTGTCCACCAGGGTCCCCGGGCGATAAGCCTGCAGCGCGCTGACGAGCTGCTTCGCCTGCGTGGGCTCGGGACCTTCTCCGCGAAGGAACTCCAATTGCGACGCCAGACAGTCCGCGACCTCCATCAGTGTGCGACCCAGCTCCGCATCCGGGAGCGTACGCCTGCGGTGCAGGGACTCGAGCAGGTCCTCGCAGGCATGCATCAAGGTCGCCGTGCCCGGAACACCCGTCACGTTCGAGGAGCCCTTGATCGTGTGGGAAAGGCGTTGGGCCCGCAGCACGTCATCCAGGCTCCCAGCGCCGTCCGCCAGCCTCTCGACATGCCGGGTGAACTCCTCGGAGAGCTGCGGCACCTCGTTGAAGAAGGCATCCGCAAGCTGCGGATGAATGTCGTCCGGCAAGCTCAGGCGGTACTCGTCACCCCCGGAATCCGGCTGGGCCTGCTGTGGCGCCAACTCGCCTTCCTTCGCAGCATCGTCCTCTTCCTGGAGCTGCTCCAGAAGGCGACCCATGATCGTGTAGGCTTGATCTTCCCCCATGGGAACCGGCCAGTCGGCGTGCTGGAGGTAGTAGATCAGCGTACCCAGTGCATCCGCATCCAGGGGTGACTCGAGAAAACCCTTGAGCAGGGGCAGGATCCCATCGAAGGCCTGCACGTATTCGCTGGAGCCGCGTCCCTCCCGGCACGCGTCGACGAGGTGCCTGGCGTTGAAGCAAATGAACTCGCTGACCTCGGACAGGCCGCCGATATTCGCCGGTTCCATATCCTCGTGAATGCGTTTCCAGAGATCCGCATACGCGACCGCCGTATCGACGCCGGCTCCGGCGAGCAACCTGCGCGACAGGCCATTCAGCTCTCCCGCCGAGTCATCGATAAGGCCGGCGAGCCCCGCCAGGACCTCGGACACGCTCATGTGAACGCCCGCACCGTCAACGGTCTCAGGCCGGCAGCTTGAACGCCCGCACCGAGGTGACCAACTGGCGTGCGAACTCGACCAGGTTCTTAGTCTGGAAGAGCTGGTCGTCCACCTGCTTGGCGGTGGCCTGGGTCCTCTCCATCATGTGGGCCGCCCTCTCCCTGAGCTCGTCGCCTATCCTGGATTGCTGCTCCGTCACGCCGGCGATCTCCTGCACGGAGCGAACGAGCTCCTCGGTGGTCTGCTGGGTGCGCGTCATCTGTCCTCCCGCCGCCTCGGCAAGCTGCGTTCCTTCCACCACTTGAGAGATGGTCCGGTCCATTGTGGCCATCGTGTCATTCGTGTCCACCTGGATATTCTGCACCAGGGACGATATCTGCCCCGTGGCCTCCCGCGCGTTGCCCGCGAGGTTTTGAATTTCCTCCGCCACCACCGCGAAGCTTCTGCCCGCCTCGCCCGCCGAAGCCGCCTGCATGCTTGCGTTCAGGGCCAGGACGTTGGTGCGCTCGGCGATGGTATTGATGATGTCCACCACGTTGCTGATCTCGTTGGTACGTTCGCCCAGGCGCTTCAGCCGCTTCCCGGTTTCCTGAATCGCCTCGCGAATCTCGTTCATGCCCGCGAGATTGTTCTGCACCGTCTGCATGGCCTGGCGTGTGATGGTCCGGGTCTCCTCGGCGGCGGTGTTGGCATTCTGCGCCAGCTTCGTGATGTTCTGGAGGGCGCGCGAGGCTTCCTCCAGACCCTGCACCGTCCTCTCGATCTCCTCGCGCTGCAGACCCTCCGTCTGGTCCACCGCCTCGGCGTTCTCGTTCACGAGGTTCGAAGCGGACTCCACCTGCTCCGCCACTCCCGAGACCTGCATGAGAACCCGGGAGGTCTCCTCGGTCATGAGATTCATCGCGTCCGCCACCGGACCCGTGACGTCCTGCGACACGGGCAGCGTGACGGTGAGGTCTCTCTGGCTCAGACGGCTCACGCCCTCCAGCAGCCTGGCCACGGAATCGTTGAGGCGCTCGTTCTCTTTCTCCGCCCGGGCCATGGTGGCTACCTTGTCGGAGACCAGATCATCGAGAGCGGTACCCAGCTCCGCGAGCTCGTTGCGACCGTGGAGGGCCGCGCGCTGATCGTAATTGCCCTGCCCGATCTGCTCCACCGTATCCGCCAGCCTTCGCACGGGCCCCGATATCGACCGGTAAATCATCACACCCAGGGCCGCGGCGAGAATCACCCCGAAGACGACCACCGCCGAGCCGATGGTGAAGAACTCACGTCCGCTCTTCAGGGTGTCGGCAAACACCTGCGAGGACGTGAACTGACGTTCCTGCGTGGCCGCCTCCAGGGAGTCCACGAACGGCTCCACCAGACCATCGAGATCGTTGCGGACGAAGAGCGACAGGTTCACCCTGTCCTCGTCCTTGAACAGGCGGGTCAATTCATCGATGGCCTGCTTCACGTTCGGCCGCCAGGGCGTCAGCACGTCGTGGATGTAACCCTGCTCCGAAGGTTTTGCCGCCCCGGTGAGCCGGTCCCAGCCGCTGTAGAAGTCCGCCGCCGCCTGGCGCAGGCGCTCCCTCCCCTGGGCCCAGGTCAGCGTCGCGTTGTTGACGTCGTGCACGGTGGGCAGGAGCTCGCCCTGGAGGGAATCCGCCAGGTCGCTCACCAGTGCCGATTCGGTCACGTTCGAGTTCAGCTCGGTGGTGGATTGCGTCGCCTGCCTCAAGCCGAGCAGGCCGACGGCGCCGATCGCCACAATAAGAATGGTCTGAACCAGAATCAAAAGGATCAGACGCGGGCCAATACGAAGTCTATTGAACATTCTTCACCTCTCCAGCCTTCATGAGCGTTCGCCAATCCGCATCGGTCATCTCTTCAAACTGACCGTTCTTCAATATCGTCGGCACCACGAGATCCGAGCCCTGGTTATCGGTCGTGAAATCCAAATCGAGCCCACCCAGGGACATGCGCGTTCCCAGTATGGCATCCAGAAAGCTCTGCCTCGTTATCGCACCCTTGATCCGGTCCATGGCGGCGAGGAACATCTTGCCGACGATGAAACCCTCCAGTGAGACGTAACCAAGGTCGTCGCCGAGCGCTTCGCGTGCTTCCTGGACAATGGGCAGGCTCGACGTCGGAAGGGGTACGACCTGGGTCATGACGACGTTGCTGTCTATGCGCAGCTCCTTCAGTGCATCCCGAAGATTGTCGGCGCCCGTGAACGAGACGGCGCTGATCAGCCAGTTGTCCCCTTTGTAGCGGCTGTAGCCGGCGAACTGCGCAACCGAGTTGTAGGTGCCCACGGTGACCACCAGGCGGCACGTGGTGTGCTGCTCCTGTTCCCAGCTCTTCAGCGATTCATACCCGGGGCGGGCCTGGAAGGTGTTGCGCGTATAGACGCCGACGGGACCCAGGCCGTTGCGATCCGGATCCTCCCCCGTCAGGGAGAGGATGGTATCCAGCGTCTTGGTGATCTCTTCGGTGCCGGGGCGCGCGGCGAGGGCGAGCTTGATACCCTGCACCCCGGCCATCCCGTAGGCGTCATTCTGCACGTAAGCGCAGATCTGCTTCGGCGTTGCGCCGGCATTCAACGCCGCGTCGATAACCTTCCGTGTCTCCTGGACGTAGCTGGCGCGGTAGTTGATGATGTCGCCCACACCGGGGCGAAGGATTCCGGCGCCCGTGAAGAATCCCACCGCGGGAACCCCGTGCGCCGCCAGGATGGGCAGAGAAACCTTGGCGGTGGGCGTGCCTACGTTTCCCATCATCAGGAAGACGCCTTCATCGAGAAGTTGATTGGTGCTGGCGATGGTCTTGGTCGGCGTATACGAGTCGTCCAGCGTTCGATACTCGAACGACCGGCCGTCCACCTGGGCCTTACCGATAGCCGCCAGTATGCCTTCCCGCATCCCCTGGCCCAGACCCCGGGAACGGCCTTGCAGGTCCATGACTCCGCCGATGATGATCTTTGACGGCGTCACGCCGGTGGTGGCCATGGCGTTCGATGTCCCGAGCATCACCATGACCAGCGCCGCTACCAGCGCCCCCCATCGGGTGAGCCCGGTGCGTCGTGACCGCGTGGGAACGGTCCGAAGCGCCGGGGACCCGGCTCCACCACGGCGTGTCTCCCGCGCGTTCTTACGTTTCATTGAACAGTGTGATTCTACTTTCATCTCACTCTTCCAGATATTTCTGTGTTACGCCGATGACCAGCACCCCGATCGTCTTGCCCTGGTCGAGGATCGGAACGGACACCTGCACGGCCACCGTATTGGTGCTTTCGTCCAACTGGACCTTGCCGATATACAGCTTGCCATTGCCGTTGTTGAACGATTTGATCCATTTGTCTTCGTCGCCCTGCCAGTAATCGCTGGTGGTGGGATACATGGCGACGTTGGCTCCCTGGTCATCCGTGGCAAACGCCTCATTGAAGTCGGGGTTGCCTTGAACGAAGGTCTTCAGGACCTGGCTCGCTTCGGAATGCAGGATCTCGCGCTGCAGGGCGTTCTCTGTCTTCGTCGACTGCCACTGCTCGTCTCTCTGCTTGATGACGTCCAGGGTGAGCTTCTCGTTGTTCTGCGTGCGCACTGCCCGGACGATGACGGGATGGAAAGACATGTGGCGCACGGTTCTCAACTTGTCCTGCAGTCGCTCCAGTACCTTCTCGCGATCGACCTGCTTCTGTTGCGCGGAAACCCCGCCGATACCGCCGACGACCAGAACACCCACAAGTATCGATATGATGATACGGCGCATGCAGTTACCTCTTTTGGGACATCTTCACTTTCCGACAGTCAGTTTGATTCTTGAACGAGATCACCGAGGAAACCTTCCAGGTTCACGTCCGCGACGTATTGGCTGCCTGTTTGGAAACAATCGCCCAGGTGCGGCCCGAATACCTGGGTCAACTGCACCGGCGGCGCCTCTTTCTGTCGTCTGGTAAGCGCAACCCGATAGGGCGTGGTATCGAGAATGAGGCCCGCCGCATCATCCGCCGTGCCGAGGACCAGCACGGCGGCCTGGTTGGACAGACAGGCTTGCGCATTGAACAGCATCCCGATATCGAAAACCGGTACCAGGGTGCCGCGCCGGTTGATCAGGCCCCGGAAGATCGGATGCCGGGTCGGTATTCGGAACAGAGTCTGGCTCTCGAAGTACTCCATCGGCGAGCGTTGGTCATACAGCAGCCCCTGGCCGGCGATCTGAAACACCAGGCGGTTGACGGGCGGATCCTCCACCGTTTCCAACGAAGACGGCTCTGCGGACAGGCTGTCCCCCTCGGGAATGGCCGGGCCCTGCGGAAAAGTGTCGTCGCCTTCCATCATTCGAGCGGGGAGCATTCGGCGTGGCCGGGCACTAGTCGAACGCCCTGACCTGGTCGACGATCTGCTCCGCGGTATAGGGCTTGGTGATATAGGCCTTCGCGCCCTGTTGCTCCGCCCACAGCCTGTCGACGCGCTGTGCGTTCCCGCTGACCATGACCACGGGAATCGCCGCGGTCAATGGATTGGCGCGAAGCTCGCGGCAGGTCTTGAAACCGTCCATCTCGTCCATGACGACGTCGAGCAGCACGATATCCGGTGCTTCCGCCGCCGCCTTTTCCAACGCCTCCGCACCGGAGGACGCTGAAACGACCTGGTATCCCGCCTCGAGCAGGATCTGCTCGAGCGCGATACGGTCGGCTTCGGCGTCGTCCACGACGAGAATCTTCGATATAGCCACTGATACCCCCTTAATGTGAGCCTAATGTGGTCAGGTTACGCCGGAACAAGTGCTCTCGCGCGGTCGGCAACAGTTCGCTTACAACCTTGACCACGTCGCTCTCGGCCGCCGGCTTGACGAGATAGCGGTCGCATCCCGCGATCGATCCCTGAATCTTGTTTATAGCAGACCCTTTGCTGGTTAGCATGATGACCGGCACCCGGTGCAGCCTCGGATCCCTTTTGATCAGCTTGCACACCTGGTAGCCATCCATGTCCGGCAGTATCACGTCGAGAAAGACGAGGTCGTAATATCGTTCCTGGAGCTTCTGGAGCCCTTTGAGGCCGTCTTCGACGACTTCTGCGGAGATACCCAGCTTGCCGAGACACAGCTTCATCTGAGTTCGCACCGACAGGCTGTCGTCGATCACCAGGGCTCTCGCGAAAACCGGCCCTTGCGTGGGGTGCGCATCCGGAGCAGGCTTCGCTGCCGCGACGTGGTCGCTGACGACCATCGGTGTCCGATGTCCAAGCTCGTTGACGGCGACGCGATCCAGCAATTGCAGTAGACCGCCGGACAGGTGGTTCCTGAGAAGATTATAATGATGCGTTTCGAGATTGCTCAGAGGCGCGGCGCTGACCAGCACCACGGGCGTGCCGGAACGGAACCACGCGGACTTCCACTTCTGAACGGCGATGGCGTCGTCGGAGTCGACAACGACAATAGCCGCCGACCGCAAGGACGCGGGGTCCGACAGTTCATACGTTACCGCGCGGTTGCGCGACAACTTGCAGAGACTGGCCATGACCATCCTCTGCGTTGTCGTCAATCCGAACACGGCTAGGGAATGAATCCCCGACGATTGAGCCATCTGATCTGACACCCCCGGTATTATCAGAACCGGCCTCCGGCCGTCGTCGAGCGCGACTTTGTGGTCCGCCGAAAAACCCCGTCTTGTACCCTTAATAAAACAAAAGTAGTGCCATGTCGGCAAAAGCGCAAGGAATTGCATAACGGAGGCATACGCGGGGGCACAAACCCTGCTATTCAAGAATTGGACTCAATCTAATGCAAGGACATACCCACCGCGCACATCCATGCACTAGAATCGCGGATCCAGCCCATGCGATCCGAAGACCTCCAATCAGCCCCGCATGCGGGAACCGTCGAGCGGGCGCAGTCGCTGTTGCTGCGTTACCCGGACATCACTGGCATCACCATGTTCGTGGGTGATCTCAACGGGGTGCCGCGGGGTAAACGCCTGCCCCGGGAAAGCCTGACCAAAGCCTTCGAAGGCGGCGTTCGGATGCCTGTATCCTCGCTTTGCGTCGATATCTGGGGTACGGACGTGCCGGAAATGGCCATGGAAACCGGAGACGCCGACGGTGTTTGCCTGCCCACGGACCGGGGACTGGTTCCCGTGCTGTGGACCAACCCGCCGACCGCCTATCTGCCCATGTCGGTGTACTACGACGATCATTCCCCTTGCCCGGGGGACCCTCGTCACGCCTTGGGCCGGATTATGAAGCGCTACGGCGAACTGGCGTTGACGCCGGTGGTGGCCGTGGAGCTGGAGTTCTATCTGCTGAACGTGCGCAACGGCCGGCCGGAACCGCCGACCTCTCCGCTGACGCGCCAGTCGGTGGAATTCGACCAGCTGCATTCCGTCGACGAGCTGGAGCACTTCGGCGCGTTCGTGGAGGACGTCTACACCGCCTGTCAGGTCCAGGGCGTATCGGCCGATACCGCGTTGTCCGAATTCGGCGTGGGACAGTTCGAGATCAACTTGAGACACGTACCGGACGCGCTGCGGGCGGCCGACGAGGCCATGCTACTGAAGCGCATCGTCCGGGGGGTCGCGAGGAAGCACGGCCTGGCGGCGACCTTCATGGCCAAGCCATACGCCGGTATGTCGGGAAACGGCTGTCACGTGCACTTCAGCGTGCTGGATCGCGACGGCAGGAACATCTTCGACAACGGCGGCGAAGCCGGCACCGACGCGCTGCGCTTCGCGGTGGCCGGCCTCGTGGAAACGATGCCGGACCTGATCACCATATTCGCGCCGCACATGAACTCCTATCGCCGGATGAGATCGGAGTCCTACGCCCCCACGATCCCCGTGTGGGGCTACGAGAACCGCACGACGGCCCTGAGGATCCCCGCCGGCGACCCGGCAGCCAAGCGCATCGAGCACAGGGTTGCCGGCGCCGACGCGAACCCGTATCTTGTCGTCGCGGCGGTGCTCGGCGCAGCGCTCCGCGGTATCCAGGGCCGGGCGATGCCGCCGGAGCCCATCAGCGGCAACGCCTATGCCTGCGACGTGCCGCCGATCGAGTGCGGCTGGAAGGAATCGCTGGACGTCTTCGAGCAAAGCGCCGTCGTGAGCGAATTGTTCGATCCCTTGATCGTCAGGATGATGGCGGCCCTCAAAAAGCAGGAGATGACCCGGTTTTCGAACCAGATCACCGAGTTCGAACTGAACAGCTACCTGGAAACCGTTTGAGAATGAAGATAGGAATACTTGAGACCGGGAAAGTGCCGGAGCTGCTGAGCACCGAGCACGGAGACTATCCGCAGATGTTCGAGCGCATGCTGCGCTCGGTGGATCCGCAGCTCGAGTTCTCCGTCTATCACATTACGGAGGGTGAGCTTCCGCACAGTGTCAACGAGTGCGATGCCTGGCTGATCACGGGCTCCCGCCACGGCGTGTACGACCCGTTACCGTGGATAGAGCCCCTGAAGGGCTTCCTGAGGGACGCCTACCGGAAAGGAGTCCCGATCGTCGGCATCTGCTTCGGGCACCAGATCCTCGCGGAAGCCCTGGGCGGCAAGGCGGAAAAATCCGACAAGGGCTGGGGCCTCGGCGTGCAGCGGTACAATGTCCACCGTCACCCCGCCTGGATGACCGGCGTGGACGGCGAGTTCTCGCTGTACGCCCTCCATCAGGACCAGGTGACGCGGCTGCCCGAGGATGCGGAGGTTGTTGCAGGATCGGAGTTCTGCCCCTACGCCGTGCTGGCCTACCGGGACAAGGCGATCTCAATCCAGCCCCATCCGGAGTACCGGCCGGCGTATCTTCGGGACCTGATCGAAGTGCGGCGCTCGCAGACGATTCCCGCACAGGATGCGGACGTCGCGCTGAAGAGCCTCGATGCTCCCGTCCACACGCAACAGTTTGCGCGGTGGATCGTTCAGTTTCTGAAGGAGCGGCTCGTCCCGGGAAGAAAGACGGCTTGAGGCGCCGGTCCCGGCCTCGAACGGATGGGACGCTGCCGCGGCAACGGCCGGGCCGCGGCCATCGCCGCGGCGATCACTACGCGACCTTAGGATTCGCCTCGGTAACCAATTTTTCCAGACCTCTTCCAGACTCATGAATACCAGACCCGAAACAACCGATCTGCAGCACCGCGACAGCGCCCATCACTGGCACCCCTTCACCGACACCAAGAAGCTCACTGCCAAAGGGCCGCGCGTGATCGTGAAGGCCGAAGGCGTCTACCTGTGGGATTCCGAAGGCAACCGCCTCCTGGACGCCATGGCCGGACTGTGGTGCGTGAACATCGGCTACGGCCGCTCCGAGCTTGCCGAGGCCGCCAGCCGGCAGATGAGGGAGCTGCCCTACTACAACACATTCTTCCAGACATCCCACCCCCCAGTGATCGAATTGGGAGCGACCCTCGCCCGGCTTGCGCCCGGCGACATCAACCGCTTCTTCTTCTCCGGCTCCGGTTCGGAAGCCAATGACACGGTCGTTCGCCTCGTGCGGACGTACTGGGACGTGGTGGGCAAGCCCGGGAAGAAGACCATCATCGCGCGCCACAACGCCTACCACGGCTCCACCGTGGCGGCCGCCAGCCTCGGCGGGATGAAAGCCATGCACGCGCAGAGCGGCCTGCCGATTCCGGACATTGTCCATATCGCACAGCCCTACTGGTTCGCCGAAGGCGGTGATCTGTCGCCCGAAGAGTTCGGACTGCGGGCGGCGCGGGCCCTCGACGAAGAGATCGACCGGCTCGGCGAAGACAAGGTGGCCGCCTTCATCGCCGAGCCGGTGCAGGGCGCGGGCGGCGTGATCGTGCCGCCGGACAGCTACTGGCCGGAAGTCAGGCGAATCTGCGCCGAACGCGACATCCTGTTCGTGGCCGACGAGGTGATCTGTGGCTTCGGCCGGCTGGGGCACTGGTTCGGCTCCGAGCACTACGAGCTGCGACCGGACCTCATCAGCATGGCCAAGGGCATCACCTCCGGTTATCTCCCGCTCGGCGCAGTCGGCGTCAGCGAGAGGGTCGCCCGGCCCTTCATCGACCAGGCGGGCGAATTCTTCCACGGCTATACATACTCTGGCCATCCGACCTGCGCGGCCGTGGCGCTCGCGAATCTGCGCATTCTGGAGGAAGAGCACGTCGTGGAAAACGTGCGCTCGCACACGGCACAGTATTTCCACCAGGCGTGGTCGACCCTGGCGGACCATCCTCTGGTCGGGGAAGCCCGCAGCGTCGGTCTGATGGGAGCGATCGAGCTGGTGCCGGAGAAAGGGTCGCGCAGACCCTTCGAGGAAGTCGGCAAGACAGGGCTGATATGCCGCGATCTGTGCCTGGACAACGGCCTGGTGATGCGCGCGGTACGCGATGCGATGATCGTGTCGCCGCCGCTCGTCATCAGCGACGAGCAAATCGACGAAATGATCGAGAAGGCACGCAGGAGCCTGGACATGACCTTGGATCGTCTCGGGGAGGCAGATTAGGGTCGACAGGCCGAGAGAGATGCGTACCCCTGGCGCTCCGGGCGACAGGCTCATCGGACGTGTCGCCGGGAATGCCTTTTTCCTTCCCGTGCCGGATGTGTCAGAATCCGGCCGTGCCGTCGCGTATCCACAAACCCTAAGTGGCATCCGAGCCCGGGTTTCAGGTCTCCCTCTCCCAGCGCGCCGGCGTGCGGCTACACAGCGCCCCCCACGACATGCCCGACACCATCGCGGCGGTGGACCTCGGCTCCAACAGCTTCCACCTGATCGTCGCCAAGATTCACCACGACGAACTGGTGGTCGTCGACCGTCTGCGGGAATCCATCCGCCTGGGCGCCGGCCTGGATGAGAACAAGAGGCTGACGGACCAGTCGCAGGAAGCTGCGCTGGCCTGTCTCGACCGGTTCGGACAGCGGCTACGGAACCTGCCGCGCGGCAGCGTGCGGGCGGTGGGAACCAATACCCTGCGCCAGGCCCGCAACGCCTACGCATTCCTGAACCGGGCCCAGGCGGTGCTGGGACACCCGATCGAAGTCATAGCCGGACGAGAGGAGGCGCGCCTCATTTATCTCGGTGTCGCCCACGGCCTCGAGGCGGGGGACGAGAAGCGCCTTGTCGTCGACATTGGCGGGGGGAGCACGGAAGTGATCACGGGCAAGGGGTTCGAGATATTCGATCGCGAAAGCCTGCACGTCGGCTGCGTCTCGTTGACGACCCGGTTCTTCGCCGACGGGAAGATCAAGCGCAAGCGAATGCAGGCGGCGGAGCTCGAGGCCGAGCTCAGTCTCCAGCCGGTCAGCCACGTGTTCCGCAACGCTCCCCGCGACCGGACCATCGGCTCCTCCGGCACCATCAAAGCCATACGCGCGATATGCCAGCAACAGGGCTGGTGTGAGCGGGGCATCACCCGCTCCGCCATGGAACGGCTGCGCGAATATCTGTACAGCGTTTCCCACTTCAACGAGCTCGATCTGCCCGGATTGGCCGAGGACCGGCGCGGCATATTCGTAGGCGGAGCGATCGTACTTTGGGCAGTGTTCGATCTGCTGAACATCGAGCAGATGGACGTATCGGAGCTCGCGCTGCGCGAGGGCGTCCTTTACGATCTGATTGGACGCATCGAGCACACCGACGTTCGCCAGCGCACCGTCGACAGCATGGCGAGCCGGTGGTCCGTGGACGCGGCCCATGCTGCCCGCGTGGAAAGGACAGCCCTCGAGCTTCTCGGCGGGGTGGCCGCCGACTGGAGCCTGGAGCACGAGGACCACGTGGCGATGCTCAAGTGGGCGGCAACTCTCCACGAGATCGGCCTGCTCATCTCCCACGGGCAGTATCACAAGCACGGCGCCTACGTCGCGGGAAACGCCGATCTCGCCGGGTTCTCCCGCAACGACCAGCAGATCCTCGCAACCCTCATCCGAGGACACCGCAGGAAATTTCCAGTCGCCGCGTACCAGCAGGTGCTGGGAGAAAGCGTCGAGTCCACCCGGCGTTTATGCGTACTGCTGCGCCTGGCGGTGCTCATGCAGCGCGGGCGCCAGGACATCCTGCCGATCGATTACGAGCTCCACGCCAACGGACAGCGAATCGTCCTGCGCCTGCCGCGCACCTGGGTCGAGGCCCATCCCCTGACGTGGGCGGACCTCAAGCAGGAACAGCTCTACCTGAAGGCTGCCGAAATCGACCTCGTCCTGGAGACGACCGGGGCGGAACCCGGACCCACCTCCGATGACAGCTCCGACGACGATACGTAGAGATTCCACTTTCGCCGCCCAGACGGGAAGAGGCAATCGGCTCCTTGAAGCGGGGTCCCGGGTTGGGGCGGATCTCGATCCGAACCAGATCTCAAACGAAGCGAGCGGCGTCAAGGCGTGAACCGGGGGCGGTCTTTGGCGACCGTCTCGAGGCAGGAGCCGAGAGCGAGCCTGCACGGAGGTACTTGCGGCGTGTCGACAAAGACTGTCGCCGGTTCATGCGGGGCACTCCCTTACAAGCTCGGCAGGCCCCGGCAGCGCAGCCCTATCAAACACTGCTCGTCGGAATGAATTCCGACCCACAGGCAATCGGATCTTTGAAGCGGGGTCCCGGGTTGGGGCCGGATCTCGATCGGAACCAGATCTCAAATGAAGGGAGCGGCGTCAAGGCATGAACCGGGGACGGTCTTTGGCGACCGTCTCGAGGCAGGAGCCGAGAGCGAGCCTGCATGGACGTACTTGCGGCGTGTCGACAAAGACTGCCGCCGGTTCATGCGGGGCACTCCCCCTACAAGCTCGACAGGCCCCCGCAGCGCAGCATCATCAAACACTGCCTGTCGGGATGAATTCCGACCCACAAGGAGGTGGGGAGTGCCGGAGATCGCGGGGAGCGGGATCCGACGGACTCACAGGAGCCGGGGTTCAACCTGCAGTGCACCGGCCACGCTCAATGCTCCCGGTATTCCTCCAGCAGCCGGTCCTGGGCGGACAGGCGTTCCTCGCCCTCTTCCGGCGCTTGACGGTGGTACTGTCCCGTCGCATCCATCACCCAGGAAAAGGCGTTGTCCTCCAGGTACAACTTCAAGTCCCGGATGATGCGCTGCTTGAGCTTCAGGTTGAGGATGGGAAAGCACTGCTCGACGCGCTGGATGAGGTTGCGCGGCATCCAGTCGGCGCTGGAGCAGTAGAGCTCGGGCGTTCCGCCGTTCTCGAAGTAATAGACGCGGGTATGCTCGAGGAAGCGGCCCACGATCGAGTGAACGGTGATGTTCTCGGAGACGCCCTCCACCCCCGGCTTGAGACAGCAGACTCCGCGCACGATGAGATCGATCTTCACGCCGGCGCATGACGCCGCGTACAAGGCGGCAATGACCTGTGCGCTCACGAGCCCGTTGACCTTGGCGATAATGCGCGCGGGTCTGCCGGCCCTGACATTTTCCGCCTCGCGGTCTATCCGGTCGATGACCCCGGACTGCAGCGTGAAGGGCGAATGGAGCAGGCGTTTCAGTGGCGGAAGCTTGCTGTGGGTCGTGAGCTGCATGAAGATCTTGTGCACGTCGTCGCCGATGTCGGGGTCACAGGTGAACAATCCGTAGTCCGTATACAGCCTGGCGGTGCGGTAGTGGTAATTGCCCGTCCCGAGGTGAACGTAGCGCACCAGGTGATTCTGCTCGCGGCGCACCACCATCAGCATCTTGGCGTGTGTCTTGTAGCCGACAATGCCGTATACCACATGCACACCCGCCTCCTGGAGCTTCGTGGCGATCTCTATGTTCGCCTCCTCATCGAAACGCGCCCGCAGCTCCACCACCACCGTCACCTCCTTGTCGGCCCTGGCCGCCTCCATCAGCAACTGCACCAGCACCGAATCCAGGCCGGTGCGATACAGAGTCTGCTTGATCGCCAGGACGCTGGGATCCTCCGCGGCCTGACGCATGAATTCCACGACCGGTGTGAAGGACTGAAACGGGTGGTGCAACAGGATGTCGCCATTGTGGATGGCGGTGAATATGTTGGCGCCGGGGGAATACTGCTTGGGCATGCCAGGCGTGAAGCTCGGGTACTTCAGGTCCGGCCGGTCCACCATGTCGGGCAGCGCGATCATGCGACCGAGATTCACCGGCCCCTTTACCTGATACAGATCCTGCTCCGCCAGCTCGAACTTGCGCAGCAGGAACCGCGACGGACCTTCCGGGCAATTGTCCGCCACCTCCAGGCGCACGGCGTCGCCGTAACGCCGGGACGGGAGCTCGCCCTCCAGGGCGCGCAGCAGGTCGTCCACTTCCTCGGTGTCCACGAACAGGTCGCTGTTGCGAGTGACCCTGAACTGGTAGCAGCCCGTCGATTCCATACCCGGGAAGAGCTGGTTGACGAAGGTGTGAATCACCGACGACAGGAAGGCGAAGTCATTGGGCCCGTGGCTGATTTCCTGCGGTATACGGATCAGGCGCGGGAGCGCCCGGGGCGCCGGCACGATGGCCATGCCGTCCTGGTTTCCGAAGGCATCGTTGCCCTTCAACAATACGATGAAGTTGAGGCTCTTGTTCAGCGTGCGGGGAAACGGGTGCGCGGGATCGAGCCGGATCGGGGTGATCACCGGCATGACCTCGTTCTCGAAAAACTCCTGCAGAAACCGCCTTTGCGAGACGTCCCACTCCTCGCGCCGCCTGAAGCGAATGCCCTGCCCCTCCAACGCCGGCAGCAGCACGTCGTTCAGAAAGGCGTACTGACCCGAGACCAGCTCGTGGGCCATGCGGCTGATCCGGCTGAGGGCGTCCTGCGGCGTCAGGCCGTCCGGCCCTGTCTGGGTCCCGCCGAGCTCCGCCTGCTGAACGAGGCCGGCGACGCGCACTTCGAAGAACTCGTCGAGATTGGAGCTGGTAATACACAGGAAACGGAGCCGCTCCAGAAGCGGCACGCGCTCATCCTTGGCCAGCTCGAACACCCGCTGGTTGAAGGCGAGCTGGCTGAGCTCCCGGTTGATGAAGTACTCCGGCTTGCTCAGGTCCGTCCCGGCCCGTAGTTCCTGTTCAGGATTGGTCGCCACGTTTGCTTGCCGCTCTCTTTGTCGCGAGAGCGTACCCGATGAATGTTAAAGTCTGGTTGCAGAAAGGTCCTGTAAGCTGATGATTATGCGTGGGCCGGCAGGGCAATGCAAAGGTTCACCGCCGGTCGGGAGTAATATCCTTCGAAAGCGTCCGGCGGTGCGAAATGCGGGGCCTCATGCGGCGGGCGGACGGTCGGCTCGTCGTTTTTCGAGCCCGGGGGCGGCTAGAATTGACCGTGTGACAATGCCGTAAAATGATATAAATTATATATACTATATATATTCTTATGGCTAAAAAGCACACCAAAGAAGGCCAGAGGAAGGACGATGGGAGGGACGATAAGCTGGTCCGTGACAGCTTCACGATCCCGGCCGGGGAGTATGAAGTCATCGATACCCTGAAGAAGCGGTATCTGGACAACGGCATCCATATGAAGAAGAGCGAGATCCTGCGAGCGGGACTGCTGGCGTTGTCCTCGATGAACAACGAGGAGCTGTCGGCGGTCGCCGGACGCGTCGAGCGCATCAAGCCGGGGCGGCCGAAAAAGTCCGCCTGAGCGGCAAGGGGGACACAACAGCAGCCGAACGACGAAGCGGCCGC
>JBAUWJ010000058.1:0-5697 GCA_049583715.1 Arenicellales bacterium
GGATTGCGCAGCTCAGGGACGACCTGCTGGGCGGCGGCGACCGCGACGAGGTCAAGGCGCGCATTACCCGCATCGGCCTGGAGCACCAGCTCGTGACGCCCTACACCAGCCTGGTGGCCGTCGAGCATCGGGTCAGCCGGACGCCCTCGGCGCCGCTCGTGCACACCGACGCGCCGACGAACCTGCCGGCCGGGTGGAGCTACAGCCACGTGTTCGGCACCTTGCCCCAGACCGGTCTCGGATGGCGTGGTGAGGTGCTCGAGGGGCTGGCACTGGCCCTTCTCGGCCTGTTGCTGCTGTGCTGGGTGCGAAACAGGCAATTCTCGCGATAGCCGTCCTTACCCTGGGGCTCGGGACGGCCCTCGCCGGACACGGCGTCTATCTCGCCGCCAAGGCCCGCCTCGCCCAGGCTCTGTTATCCCACGCCTGGGAGCAGACACGGCGAACCGGGACGCCGCATCGACCCTGGCCCTGGGCGGATACCCGGCCCGTCGCCCGACTGCGGGTGCCGCGCTACGGTATCGATGAGATCGTGCTCGCGGGAAGCAGTGGCCGGACACTCGCCTTCGGCCCGGGCCTGGTGCCGGGCACATCTTTGCCGGGCGGGAGCGGTCTGAGCATGATCAGCGGCCACCGCGATACGCATTTCCAGTTCCTGGAGGATCTCCGGGTCGGGGACGTTCTGTATATTCAGCGTGCCGGCCAGCGGACCGAGGCGGCCTATCGCTACGTCGTCACACGCTTCATGACCATCGACCTGCGCAAGTCCGTCCCGGCCCTGGACCCCACGGCGGACCAGCTCGTCCTCGTCACCTGCTATCCCTTCCACCAGTGGACGGCGGGGGGACCGGGGCGCTATCTTGTGATCGCCCGTCCCGATCCGCAGCGGCACCGCCGATATCGAAGCCGGGATATCGTCCATGCGGGGCCGGCGCACCCGGACCGCGCTTCCAACAGCCCCGGCACTTGAAGCAGCCGTTTTTCATGACACTCACGACCGACAACACACACGAGTTCTGGCAGGAGCGCTACGTCAACCGCAATACGCCCTGGGACCGGGGCGGGACCAGCCCCGCCTTGAGCGACTGGCTCGGCTCCGGGGAGTTCTCGCCGCCCGCGAAGGTACTGGTCCCGGGATGCGGCCGAGGACACGAGGTGCTGGAGCTGGCGCGGCGGGGCTTCGAGGTCACGGGCGTGGACCTGTCGGAAGCAGCGCTGACAGAGGTTCAGTCCGCATTGGACCGCGAGTCGCTGAGCGCCCGCCTCGTGGTCGCCGATCTGCTGAACTGGGAGCCGGGTGCGACCTTCGACGCCGTCTACGAGCAAACCTGCCTGTGCGCGCTTCTCCCCGACTACTGGCCTGATTACGAATCTCGCCTGTATCACTGGCTGAAACCGGGCGGCACCCTGGCGGCGCTGTTCATGCAAACGGGCAGGAGCGGCGGTCCCCCCTTTCACTGCTCGTTGGAGGACATGCGGCGCCTGTTCTCCTCCGCTCGCTGGCGATGGCAGGCCGGCGATCCGGCCCGTGTTGCGCATCCTCGCGATGTTTTCGAATATGCGGTGATCATGCGCCGCGTGTAGCGCACCACGGCGCAGGCATGCTCCAAATCGGCTGATTCGGCTTGCGCCTGCGGCCCGAACTCCTTAAAGTGCGCGACTCCGGGGAAGCACCGGGCAGTGTTCTGCCTTGGGCGGGCAGGGCACGGGAATCGCGCGCCGAAGCGCTCGAAGTTCTCCATTGATTGCTCATTTAAGTGATTGATAAATTTGTGTAAATTACGAATCAACCACTTAACTGAACGATAAGTGGCACCACGTTCCCGTGTTGTGTGGAACCCGGGCGACCCGGATTCCGTCGAACTTCAAGATCCCAAGGAAGCGCCGGCCGGTCCGGGGCTTACCGAAGTAACAAGCTAAAAACCAACGATCTCCAGGAGACCAACTACATGAGACCGCTTCTCCATGTGCCGGCGGCGGCTGCTTGCCTGTTTCTTTGCGTAGGCGCTCAGGCGGCCGGCAATGCCGAAAAAGGCGAGCTGCGCGCCCAGACCTGCATGGGTTGCCATGGAGCACCGGGCGAACGCAACGCCTATCCGGGCTACCGCATACCCAAGCTCGGCGGGCAGCACGATTTCTACATCGTCAACGCTCTCAAGGAGTACAAGGAAAAGAAGCGCTGGCATCCGACGATGCGCGCCCAGGCAAGCACTCTCACCGAACAGGACAGAGAGAACGTCGCGGCCTACTTCTCTTCCATGGCCAAGCCGGCCTCCAATGACGTGGGCGACAACACGCCCTTCAAGCAGTGCGCGGCCTGCCACGGTCCGGACGGAAACAGCCCATCCGATCCGGATAAGACCCAGGGCGCGCCCATCCTCGCCGGCCAGTATCCGGATTACATCGTTCAGGTCCTCCACGACTACAAGTCGGGCAAGCGCCAGAATCCCATCATGAACGCGATGGCCTCCGGGCTGAACGACGAGCAGATACACACCATCGCCGAGTTTCTCTATCGCCAAAAAGGACTGGTTGCTCCGGAGATCGCACACTGACCTGAGACAGGGCTGCCTCTCCCCCGTTCACGGGGGTTGGGGGAACTCGGAGTCATCCTCCCCCGGCCTCCAGACTCGGGCTCCGGGCTTCGCCCTACCTCCTCCACCCCCGGAGTCGTCCCGCCAGCGAGATCGCTCCCTCTCCCGCCGGGAGGGCCGGGGGGGAAGGGACCGTGATTTGGCGCCGCGTTTACCCCTTCCCGGTTCCGCGCATGGGTGGGCACCAAATGGGCCGCGCCGAGGCTGCATTCCATTGCCCTCACCCCGACCCCCTCGGCTCGGGCTGCCAGGCTTCGCCCCACTCCTCCGTCCCTGGAGTCGTCCAAACAGTGGAAGAGGGAACCCTGCGCTCAGGAACCCGCATTCCTCGCGGCCTCGATGTCGGCGCGTATCGTCTCCAGGGCGCGCAGACGTTCCCGGGACTGCTCGAACACTTCCTCCATCGCGGCTGCCCATTCGGCGCTCGCCGACGCCTGCAGACGGAAGAGACCGGCCTTCACACGCCTCAGTACGGACCGGCGCACCGACGGGCGGAGCAGGCGCGCCGCGAGATAGGGCATCAACGCGGCCAGCGCCAGGAGCATGAGGCTGTGAACCAGAAAGTCGACGCCCAGGAAGGGGCCGTCTCCCCCGAGACCCTGGAGGTAACGGGTCACCACCACGTACGCGATCCCGGCACCGGCGGCCAACGGCAGGGCATACACCAGCTTGCGCATCGCACCTTCGAGAGCCCTTTGGGCCACGTTGCCGGGACGCGCCGCGCCCCCGGTGAATCCTTCGCGCAGGAGGGCGGCGACCCGCTCGGGCAGCGCCCCGAGCGCTCGCCGGGTCCCTTCCCGAAGCGGCGCAAAGGGTAGACCGTCCGCCCCCATGACGACGGCGGATTCGAGGTCTGCGAGGTAGTCGCCGAGCAGTGCGGGAGATGAAGGCGGATCCACACGACCACCGTCCGCGGACACGCGGTCGGGTATTCGCGCCACAGCCAGGGTTGCCTCGTCCTCCAGATAGCGAGCGAGTCCGCCCAGCCGCTCCGTCACCGCTTGCCTCCCGCGCCCGATGAACTGCTTCCAACGCTCCGCCGACCCGAGCAGCTCCGAATAGCGCGCGCAGGCCCGCTCGAGATCGAGCAGCCTGGCCCGCTCCCCCACCCGTTGCAGCCGGGCGAGGCCGTGCTCCGATACCGCCCGGTCGATCGTCTCCACCATCGCGGCAAACCCGTCTCCTTCCGGCGTCCTGCAGCTCGTCGCCAGTACGAGGGACTCGTCGTAGCCCTCCTCCGCCAGCAGCCGGCGGAAGTCCCGGTACTGCTCCTCCGTGCCGGTGTCCCGCCTGTTCATGACGAACAGCCAGTGATGACGGTAGCCGCGGCGCGCCAACACCTGCCAGCCGGCGTCATCGCGGTAGCGTTCGGGACTGACGACGTAGATGAGCCAGTCTATGCAGGGCAGCCATTGGAACACCAGCTCCCGGTTGGCGTGCGCGACACTGTCGATGTCCGGCATGTCGATCCACACGACGTCGCGGTACTCGTCCCGTCGATGCTCGAGCACCCGAACACGCTCGATCGGACAGAGCTCCTCGAGGCGCCTGGGCGGATACCGCTCGTGCACGTAGAGGGTGACCTCCGTGGACGTCGGGCGCTCGAGGCCCACGGCCGCGACCGTCTCGCCCACCAACCGGTTCAGCAAGCTGCTCTTGCCGACTCCGGTGCCGCCGAACAGGCCGACCGTGAGCGGTCGTCCGCTGTCCGGCTCGAACAGGCTGTCGGCCCCCCCGGTCTCGAGGGCCTCCAGGGCGGGGACCTCTTCCTCCGGGATCCAGCCTTCGGCAACGGCCCGGGCGAGCCACTCGAGCAGCCGGTCACGGTATGCCGCCGCGCTGCCACTCATCGCTCGAGCCCTTCCACCTGCTGCGCGGCGCGGGCGAGCTCGCCTTCCGTAATGCCGAAGAGCTCGTCATCCCGGGGATGCAAGTCACGAAGGGGCTGCTCGAGCGTATCCCGGACGATGATTGCCATCTGCTCGAGCTGTTCTCGCTTCAGCCTCCCGATCACCGTGCGCAGATACTGTCCGACGGCGCTCTCGGTCAGGTATGACGTCAGCGATATGACCGCCGGTGCCAACAGGGCATCGTACAGGCCCACCGTCCCGGTCTTCATGGCCAGCACGATACCGCCGGCATCCGCGGCCGCGCGCGTCGCCCGAAGCGCGTTCAAGCCGACGGGGTTATGCTGCAGCCGGGCATAGAGCTCCTCGGACAGTTTCTCGATGCGCGGCTGGAAAGCGCGCCGGTAATCGTCGACGGAGGCCCTGAAGTCGCGCTTCAGCGCCGGATCCCGGCCGGCCAGCTCCGCGGCCAGGGCGCGCCACCACGGGTGTCGCCTGCCGAGGACCTCACTGCGCAGCGACAGCAGGTAGTGATCGAGGGCGGCGTCCAGCACCTTCAGCTCCTGGTCGCGGCCGGGCTCAACGCTTCTGCCGAGGAGCGCAGACACCTTGTGAAACGGCCAGGTCAGGATGCGCCGGGTCCCGGACAGGGTCCCCGCGAGAGCCGGAATCTCCAGGAGCTCCAGCAGGCCGAGTATCGCCTTGCGTGCGACGTCATGATGACGGGCGTGGTCTATGTACTCGGTTCGGTATCTCTCCACGAACGAGACGCTGGCCGCCTCGACCATGCTCCGCCACTCACGCCGGCACGCGAGTTCCTCCTCCACCGGCGCAACCCAGACCGTCCAGTGACTGCGGAGCAGGCGGCTCATGGCGGCACGCCGGTCAGCCCGGGAGCGGCGAGCGAGGTGCCCGAACACCGCCCGTCGAAATTCCCGGACGTCACTCCGCTCGAGCAGTATTGCCGTGTCTCCACCCGCCACCGACGGCAGCGTGAAGACGGGCACGCCGGGCGGCACGCGCGGGTTGTCCTCCAGCCGGCGCCGGATGACAGGTACCAGGACATCGGCATCGGAAGGCACGAGGCCCCCTCCCCCGGACCCCGCGCCTCTTTCGCATTTGTTGAGGCAAACGACCGCCGGTATCTGCAGCGGGGCGATGCCTTCGAGCACGGTCCACACCGATTGATCGGCATACTTTTCCTTGCTGAGCACCACGACCACCAGGTCCACCAAGGCGCACACCTGCGCCACCTG
>JBAUWJ010000059.1:0-32853 GCA_049583715.1 Arenicellales bacterium
GGCCGGCGCCGGGCTCGGCGCCTTCCGGCCTGGGGGCCCGGGGCGCGAGGCTGGGCTCGACGCGATCGGTGTCGTCGATGAGGGTTTGCAGGGACCTCAGCGACTCGGAGAGTGCGTGGTCCTGCTCGGATCTCTTTCGCCGTTTAAACCACATGGATCAAGGGCTGATGTGATGGGTCTCGAGTTGACAACCGCGGTCCTGATAGGCCTTGTATCGCCGCCGCGCAAGCTCCTTGTCCGGACCCGTGTTGTCGACCACCTCCGCGATCCGCTGATAGATGTCGAAATGGGGGGGCAGCTCACGCCCCAGCGACAGCAGGACGTGCGGCGGGCTCCCCTCCGGCGGCGCGCAGCCGATGAGCACGGGCGCCGGATCGCCGCCGTCATCGGAGCGCCGGTGCGGCACGAAGCTGCCCTGGTCGAAGGTCCACATCAGGTTGTCGAGGCGCTCGGCCTGCGCGGCGTCCTCGGTTTGCACGTAGGTGGTGTAGCCCTGGGCCAGGGCTTTCCTGGCGATGCGGCAGGCGGCCCGCAGCTTGCCGTCGGGCACGCATTCGTTCAGCAGATAAAAATCGACGCGCTCTAATGTCAACGACGTTTCGGACTGCGATCGATCAGGTATTGGGACAACAATGGCACGACCCGGCCGGTGGCGCCTTTCTCCTTGCCGCCGCTGTGCCAGGCAGTGCCCGCGATGTCCAGGTGGGCCCACTTGTAGTCCTTGGTGAAGCGGGAGAGGAAACAGCCCGCGGTGATGGCACCGGCCGAACGGCCGCCGATGTTGGCCATGTCCGCGAAATTGCTCTCGAGGGACGCCTGGTAGTCGTCCCACAGCGGGAGCTGCCAGACCCGGTCCAGGCTGCGCTCCCCGGCCTCGACGAGCTGGTCGCCCAGTCGCTGGTTGTTGGTCATGAGCCCGCTGGCATAGTGCCCCAGCGCGACCACGCAGGCGCCGGTCAAGGTAGCGATGTCGATCACCACGTCCGGCTTGTAGCGGGCGGCGTAGGTGAGGGCGTCACACAGGATGAGGCGACCTTCGGCATCGGTATTCAACACTTCAACGGTTTGCCCGGACAGGCTCTTCACGATATCACCGGGCTTGTTGGCATTGCCGTCGGGCAGGTTCTCGGCGCTCGGAATCAGGCCCACCACGTTGATCGGCAGGGCGAGCTCCGACGCGGCGATCATGGCGCCGAATATGCTCGCGGCCCCGCACATGTCGTATTTCATTTCGTCCATGCTGGCGGCGGGCTTGATGGAGATTCCTCCGGCGTCGAAAGTGATGCCCTTTCCCACCAGCGCAATGGGAGCCTGGGACTTCTGAGCGCCGCTGTACTCCATCACGATCAGCTTGGGGGGCTGCCGGCTGCCGCGCGCCACGGACAACAGTGCCCCCATGCCCAGCCGCTTCATCTCGCTTTCGTCGAGCACCGAAACCTTGAGCTTGTGGCTGCGCTGGAGCTTGCGGGCCTCGCTGGCCAGGAAGCTCGGCGTGCAGGTGTTCCCCGGGAGGTCACCCAGGCGGCGGGCGGCCTGCATCCCGTTGCCGATGGCCTGGCCGACGGCCACGCCAGCCCGCGCTTTGCCAAGCTGGCGTTTATCGCGTACGCATATCGCCACCCGGGAGGGGAGGCGATCCTTTTCCGCCTTGCTCTTCAGCTCGGCGAAGCTGTACCAGGCATCGAGCAGCGCCTCCGTCAGCTGCCTGGCAGCCTGCTCCACGTCGATGCCGGGGACATCGAGCTCCGGCAGCCAGAAATACGCGTCGCGGCAGGTATCCTTCCGGACGGCCTCCGCGGCCTTGCGGCACACCCGCCGGTACTCGGCCGCGGTCAGCTTGCTGCGTTTCCCGAAGCCGACCACCAGGAGCCGTTCGCAACCCAGGCCCGGCGGCTCATAAAGGGTGACCACCTCGTTCTTCCTGCCCGAGATATCTCCCCGGCCGAGCCGCTTCTTGAGGGCACCGCCCATGGCATCGTCGATGACGCGGGCGAAGTCGGGCAGGGTACGGGTTTCGAACAGGCCGATGACGGCGCAGTGCGCCTTCTGGGTATCGGGGGAGCAGGCCTTGACGGATATTCTCAACAAATCATCCTACGGAAATTCTCGTGACAGGTCGATTCTCCGTTGTCGTGTATGAGTTGTCAAAGAGAGCCCGCGGGGCGGACAATCCGCGATTCCCGCGCACAAGACGCGCCGGGTTTTAGTATTATTCCCGGTCGCAGGGTGAGGGGCGTCGCCGTCGGGGCAACTCGTTTTGAACTCGCCACCGGCTCGACACGTCGAACGGGAGCGGAAAGGCGCCTTTTCCGGCGTCGCCGGGACCCGTGCAGGCAATCTTGCCTGCAGACAATTGTGATAAGCGTAGTGATATTCGATAGGTCGGGAATTCCCTTGTCGCGCTGATGATTATTAACCGAGCCATGGTGACCGAAGTGCTTCGCACCAGCGGCGCGGTCACGGTAGTGATCATTTCGATCTTCATGGTCATGCGCGTGCTCGGCTTCCTGCAGCAGGCCGCCCAGGGTGATATCCCGGTGCACAGCATCCTCATCCTGCTGCTGCTGAAGGTCGTTGCCTACGCGGACGTGATTCTCCCCCTGATGCTGTACATCGCCATCCTGATGGTGGTCGGCCGCTGGTGCCGGGACAACGAAATGGCCGTGCTGTCCGCCTGCGGCGTCAGCCTGTTCAACTTCCTCAAGCCGCTCGCTGTGCTGGTCCTCGTCATGGGGGCGGTGGTCGCGGCATTCTCGTTCTACCTCACGCCCAAGGCGAACATGGCGGGGTGGAAGATCGAGATGGATTTCCGCAGGCACGACAAGCTGAGCGAGGTGGTTCCCGGTATTTTCATGGAGACCCGGCAGGGCCATGGCGTGTACTTCGTCGAGAGCTACGACAAGGACACGGGCCGCTACCAGAACGTTTTCGTCTACAAGTCCTCGTTCGGCAAGGAAGGCGTGGTCGTGAGCAAGTATGCCTACGAGCGAACCGACGCCTTGACCGGCGACCGGTTCCTGGTCCTGACGAACGGAACCCGCTACGAGGGGCAGCCGGGAAAGCCGGATTACCGCATCGTCGATTTCGAGACCTATGCCCTGCGCATCCAGCCGGCGGTATCGACACCGGTCAGGGGTCCCGTCAAGGGGAGGTCGACCCTGGTCATCGCCGGCGATCCCAATCCCATTCTCGTCAGCGAGATGCAGTGGCGCATCTCCAAGGTGCTGGTGATTCCGATACTGGGGCTGTTCGCCTTGACGTTCAGCTTCGCACCGCCCAGGCAAAGCCGCCTGCCCGGGATGATCATGGCGTTCCTGTTCTACTTCGTCTACACGAATTTCCTCGGATTCGGCGTGGCGATGATCAGCAAGGGTAAACTGAACCCCCACATCGGTCTGTGGGGGATCCACGCGGTCTTCCTGGTGATCGCACTGGTCCTGTTCTATCGCCGGGCCCGGAATCTGCCCCTGGTGCCCTTACCCAGGGCGCGCCTGCCCAGGCTGCGGCTGCGCTGGTCCTGACACGGATGCGTATTCTCGATTTCTACATCGGCCGTATCATCCTCTACCAGACCCTCGTCGTCCTGGCGGTGCTGGTGGGACTGTTCATGTTCATCACCTTCATAGACCAGCTCGACCAGCTCGGGACCGGCAACTACGGCGTGCTGAATGCCATCCAGTTCACGGTGTTCTCCGTTCCGAGGATCGTCTACGAGGTGTTTCCGATGTCCGCGCTGCTGGGGGCGATCCTGGGTCTGTCTTCCCTTGCGGTGGACTCCGAGTTGGTGGTGATACGTGCCGCCGGCGTGTCCATCGTCCGCCTGATCGGCTCGGTGTTCAAGATCGGAGCCATTCTGGCCGTCATCGCCATGTTGATCGGTGAGCTGGTAACGCCATGGAGCGAGACCGCAGCGGAGCGCGGCCGGGCCGAGGCCATGCAGGAGGACATCAGCCAGTCGGACTTCGGGCTGTGGATGCGCGACGGCATGACCTACGTCAACGTGGGCGAGGTGCTGCCGGATCTCTCTTTGTTGAACGTGCGCATATTCGAGTTCGACAACCAGGGCCGCTTGAGGTCACTGGTGTACGCGGATCAGGGCGTCTACAAGAACCAGCGGTGGCGGCTGGCCGGCATCCGCCAGACCCTGATCAACGAGAATCGCACGAGCGCGGTATCCAAGGAGGTGAGGGCCGCCTACTGGACCACCGACGTGACCCCCGAGATCCTCTCGGTGTTCATGATCCAGCCGGATCAGCTCTCCGCGTGGCAGCTCTACCGTTACATAGCCCACCTCAAGGAGAACAACCAGGACACCAGCTCCTACGAGCTGGCCTTCTGGCACAAGATCATGACGCCCGTAGCCACCGCAGTCATGGTCATCCTCGCCATACCTTTCGTTTTTTCGCAGGTGCGAACCGGCGGTTTCGGCCGCAACCTGTTCTTCGGCATCATGTTGGGATTGGCGTATTTCGCCTTCGACAAGGGTTTCGGGTACGTCGTGCTGGTGTCCGACATTCCCCCGATGCTGGGCGCGACCCTACCGACCATGATGTTTCTGGTGGTCGGTTTCTTCCTGCTGCGCAAGTTGTGACCGCGAAGGAACGCGAACCAGCCGTGTGCCGGACAGGCGGTCGTGCCACGCCAGACGCTGGGGATCGACGAGACTCCACAGGAATCCCAGGCCCAGCGCCGCCCACGAGATGATCGACCAGGCGAAGCGGCGCAGGGCCAGCTTCCAGGTGACGGTCCTGCCTCCATCGGCGACGAGCCGCAGGTGCCAGGCACGCATGCCGAGGGTCTGGCCTCCGTGGATCCAGAACCAGCCGAAGAACGCGAAGCTGACCAGCACGAGGTAGCAGAACGTGGCGTATCTGACCCAGGCCACGAAGCGCAGGGATTCCGGGATCAGGGGCAGCGGCAGGCCCGCGGCGAACAGGACCGCCACCAGCAGCAGGGAGTCATAGCAGATGGCGCCGAAGCGTCGAAGAATATATGAAGAAGGCCGGCTGCTCATGACGAGCGACGTCCGTGGGCCGATTTTTGGCGTCGGTAATCGCGGCGTCGTCCAGCGTCAACATCGTTTCGCGGCGCGGAAGTTGTACACACGGTGGAAAACCTGCTGTCGAACCAGAGAGTTACAATCGTTAAGTTAATGTGACAGGAAGAATATCTTCATAACCTATTGAAAAATATTGGGAAAACGAAATGTCACACCAGTTTGGCCCAGCGCCGGGAGCCGAGGATCCGAAGTCTGCGGCGATCTTGTTCCGGGCTTATCAACAGACTTATCCACAGGCGAGGCGCCTGCGCAGCTCCAAACCTTTGTCCGTACGGCCGCGTCCCCACCGGTTGCCGCTGGTTCCATCAAGCCACGGCGGTCGATAATACACCGTCCCCGAAGGAGAGGAGCCGCTTGACTTCCCGTTCAACTGCCCGGTGCGCCGGACCATTGCTTCTGGCCGTGATTCTCGCTCTGGCCGGGGCGGCCACGATCCCCAGCGCCCATGGCGCAGCCCCGCAAAGCGAGCCGGTGGCCCGGCCCGGGGTCACGATCGAGAACCTGCAGGCCTCCCTGCGCATCATCGAGTCCACCGTAGGGACGCGGGAGCTGACCAGCGATGAGATCGACAGCTTCCGCCAGGAGGTGGAGTACGTGGCCGACAGCGCGCTGCGGATACGGGCAAGCGCGATGAGGCACGACGAGGAGGAGAAGCGCCTGCTCCAGGCGCTCGGGCCCAAGCCGCCCGAGTCGGAGCCGCCCGAGTCGCCGCGGGTCGCGGCCGAGCGGCAGCGGCTCGAGGACTCGACGGCCCGGTACGAGGGACAGATCAAGTCGAGCAACCTCCTGCTCGCGCGGGTGGACGCCTTGCGCGCGCGCCTGGCCCGTGAGGAGTTCGGGGCGTTGGCCAGGATATTGAAACGGCGAACCGAGTCGCCACTGTCACCGGCGCTGATTAGGAAGGCCGCCTCGAACATACCGTCCGGGGTGGAGCGATTCACGGATACGATCGCGGCCTGGTGGCAGAGCGTCAAATTCAACCGCAAGCGCTTCGAGGTACTGGTGTGGTGGCTGGTGCTTCTGGTGGTCGGCCTTGGGATCGTGCTCCCGACCCGCAACTGGCTGCTGCGGCGATACGGCCCCGACCACCGCGAGGAGAACCCTTCCTTCACCCGCCGCTTCAGGGTCATGCTGGCGGTTGGCCTCGGCAACGTGGTGCTCCCCGTGGCGAGCATCCTCGGCCTGTATGTCGTGTTCATACAGAACGCCGCTCCGACTCCCGGGATGTATCTCATGACATCCATCCTGACCGTGGCCCTGTGCCAGTTCTTCCTCGTCACCGGTCTCGCCGCCGCCGCAACGTCGCCGGGCTATCCCAACTGGCGCATCAGTCATTTCACCGACGACTCGGCGGTCCGCCTGCATCGCAGCATCCGCCAGTTCGCCGGAGCGGTGGTGCTCCTGAACGTGATCAGGATCGTCATCGACGAGCTGAGCAGTGCCCGCAGGTTCGCCCAGGTGCTCAGCGCGCACGTCATCGAGGGGGCACTGCCGACACTGTTCGGCGCGATCGTGACGGTTGCCGTGGCGCTGACAGTGCTGCATATCCTGGGCAAGAACAACTGGCGATTCGTCTTCGTCGACGAAGAGGGAAAGTCCGGCACACGACCTCCGGGCAGGCTGGTGCGCGTATTCTTTTTTATCGCCAAGCTCGGATTGGTGCTCGGCATCGCGGGGGCCCTGGCCGGCTACGTGAACCTCGGCATGTTTCTCACCCAGCGCATCGTCTGGTCGCTGCTCCTGGTCGCTTTTGCCTACTTGCTCAGGGAATTCATTGCGGCCACCTGCCGGCAGGCCGCGGGAGCGGATTCGGAAATCAGCTCGCTGCTGCACGACACCCTGGGATACGCGGGCGCGGTGGCGTCGCGATTGATGTTCTGGGTGATGCTGATCGTCGATCTCGCGCTCGTGGCCGCCGTCATCGTAGCCCTGCTGCTGTTCTGGGGCGTGCAGGCGAGCGACATTGGAAATACCGCATACAAGCTGTTCTACGGCATCAGTGTCGGCAACTTCACCTTCTCCCTGCTCGATGTCGCGGTCTCGCTCGGTGTGTTCATCATCCTCTTCGTGACCGTTCGCCTGTTTCAGAACTTCCTGTCGAAGCGGGTCCTGGCTCAGACGGTGCCGGACGTGGGAGTCCGGGACGCACTGACCACGAGTGTCGGCTACGCCGGCATCATCGTCGCCGCCGTCATCGCCATTTCTACCCTGGGGGTGCAGCTCAGCCAGCTCGCGCTCATCTTCGGAGCCCTGTCCGTGGGCATCGGTTTCGGCCTCCAGCATGTGGTCAACAACTTCATCTCAGGAATCATTCTGCTGATCTACCGCCCCATCAAGGCCGGCGACTGGATCGTGGTGGGCCAGCACCAGGGCTACGTCAAGAAGATCAATGTCGTGGCGACGGAGCTCCAGACCTTCGACAATGCCGACGTGATCATACCCAACAGCCAGCTCGTTACCTCGGAGGTCCTGAACTGGACTCACAAGAGCACCGTCGCCCGGGTGATCCTGGCGGTGGGCGTGGCCTACGACTCCGATCCACGCCGCGTTCGGGACATCCTGCTTCGCTGCGCCGAAGCGCGCAAGGAAGTCCTCAGGAGCCCTGCGCCGGCGGTGGTGTTCCGGGATTTCGGCGACAGCGCGCTGAACTTCGAGCTGCGGTTCTTCATTCGCCAGGCCGACTACATGCTGCTGACGGCGAGCGATCTCCGCTTCGATATCACGGATGCCTTCCGCGAGGCCGGGATCGTGATTCCGTTCCCTCAGCGGGACATACACATTGTCGCTCCGGACTCCGCGGTCGCCGCTACCGTGACTCCGGCCGCCACCGCCGGCAAGCCGGCCCCGGAGAGATCCAGGCGGCGCAGGAGCGGGGCCGCGGAAGACGGGGGCGACGGCGACGGGACCTGAAGATGCCCCGTGGGGCCGGCGTTGGCCGGCTCCGACCGCGACAAGTTACACTCCATGCTTCAGACGTTCGAGGGCGGGCAATGCAGATAGAAGCCGCAAGCATCTTGATCGATCAGTTGTGGCAGGACGAGATCGTCGACACCTTGGTCGAGTACATTCGGATTCCCAACAAGTCTCCGCACTTCGATGCGCAGTGGGCAGCGCACGGATACATGGAAGACGCGGTGCGCCTGGTGGAAGCCTGGTGCCGCCGCCAGCCGATCGATGGCCTGTCGGTCGAGGTCGTGCGCATCGAGGGCCGTACACCCTTGATCTTCATGGAGATCCCGGGCGAGTCCGAGGACACCGTGCTGCTCTACGGACACCTCGACAAGCAACCGGAGATGAGCGGGTGGGCGGATGACCTCGGCCCCTGGAAGCCGGTTCTGCGGGGTGACAAACTGTACGGACGCGGCGGAGCCGACGACGGCTATGCGGCGTTTTCGTCCCTGGCTGCAATTCGGGCGCTGCAGGACCAGAGGCAGCCGCATGCGCGCTGCGTGGTCATCATCGAGGCCTGCGAGGAATCGGGCAGCTACGACCTGCCTCACTATATCGAGCTCCTGCGCGACCGGATCGGCACGCCCAGCCTCGTGGTGTGCCTGGACTCCGGCGCCGGAAACTACGACCAGCTCTGGATCACTACCTCCCTGCGGGGACTGGCCTCGGGCGCCCTGCAGGTCGACGTCCTGACCGAGGGCGTGCATTCCGGCGCCGCCAGCGGCATCGTTCCTTCGAGCTTCCGGATTGCGCGGCGGCTGTTGAGCCGTGTCGAGGACGTGGACAGCGGCCGTATCCTGCTGCCGGAGCTGGAGGCCGATATCCCCGAGGACCGCCGCCGGCAGCTCGAGGCGGTGGCCGACGTGCTGGAGGACGGGGTGCACACCGCGTTTCCCTTCGTCGATGGCGAGGAGCCCATGGCCGACTCCCCGCTGGAGCGGCTCCTCAACCGCAACTGGCGTGCGGCGCTGTCGGTCACCGGGGCCGGCGGGCTGCCGTCGCTCCCCGATGCCGGCAACGTGCTGCGGCCTTCCACCACCCTCAAGCTCTCCATGCGGCTGCCGCCCACGGTGAACGGGGAGCAGGCCGGGCAGGCGCTGAAACGGGTGCTCGAGCAGGATCCGCCGTACCATGCGGCGGTGCACTTCGAGCCTGAGATGGCCGCCACCGGCTGGAATGCCCCGGCCGTGGCGCCGTGGCTCGAACGCTCCCTGGAGCGGGCCTCGCGGGAGGTGTTCGGCGCCGGCTGCATGTATATGGGGGAGGGAGGAACCATCCCGTTCATGGGAATGCTGGGGGAGCAGTTCCCGGAGGCCCAGTTCATGATTACCGGGGTATTGGGCCCGAAGTCCAACGCCCACGGACCCAACGAGTTCCTGCACCTGGCCTTCGCCCGCAAGCTCACGGTCTGCGTTGCGCGCGTGCTCGCCGATCACTACCAGCGCGGCTGAGGGTGCCGGCAAGGTCCCGGGGGCGCCGTCCGGGGCCCCGGGTCGATTACGTAGAATCCGCAGTAAACCGAACCTCCCCCGGCGCGTTTACCGCTACATCGTCACCCTGCGCGAGCCCGTCGAGAGGGGATCGCGCGAGTCCCGTGGTAGCTGAAGACATTTGAGAACTTTCATCGCATACGTCTGTGTCCCGCTGCTCGTACTGTGCCTGTATGCGCCCGGTGCTTTTGCGCAGAGCGGCCCAACGGACACCCAGGGCCGCGTCTACACGCAGGCCGAGCTGGACCAGATGCTGGCCCCGGTCGCGCTCTACCCCGATCCGTTGTTGTCCCAGGTACTGATGGCGGCTACCTATCCCCTCGAGGTCGTCGAGGCCGCGCGCTGGTCGCGGGCGCATCCCGGGCTCGACGGGGACAAGGCGGTGCGTGCCGCCGACGACCAGGACTGGGATCCCAGCGTCAAGTCTCTGCTCGCCTTCCCGTGGATCATCACGATGATGGACGACAAGCTCGACTGGACCGAGCGGCTCGGTGATGCGTTCCTGGCCCAGCAGTCCGAGGTCATGGACACCGTCCAGGAACTGCGCCGGAGGGCCCAGGCTGCCGGCAACCTCCAGTCGAACGATCACCAGCGCATCGAGTCCGCGGAGGGCGATACCATCGTCATCGAGCCGTCGAATCCCGATGTGGTCTATGTTCCCTACTACAATCCCGTGGTCGTCTACGGTTCCTGGTGGTGGCCCGACTACCCGCCGGTGTATTGGCCGCCGTGGCCCGGCTACTACGTAACCCCGGGCTTTGCAGGCTTCGGCTGGGGAGCCGGGGTTGCGGTCGGCGCCCATTTCTTCTTCGGCGCGTGGGACTGGCATCGCCACCACGTGCGCATCCGCCCCGTCCGACCGTTCTATTACCATCCTCCCCGTCATCCTGCCGGTCGTCCTCCCGGACATCGTCCCGCAAACCCACCGTCGTCTCCCGGCGGGTTCTGGCATCACAATCCGCAGCACCGGCACGGAGTGCCGTATCGAACTCCGAAGGTGCGCGAGCAGTTCCGCCCGCACATCGGATCGCCTGCGCAGCGGCGCGACTACCGCGGATTCATCATTCCCGGTCAGGGCCCCGGCTGGGAGAGTCCGGGCGTACGCAGTACCCCGCAACGGCGCGACTACCGAGGATCCATCATTCCCGGTCAGGGTCCCGGCTGGGAGAGTCCGGGCGTACGCGGTACTCCGCAACAGCGCGACTACCGAGGATCCATCGTCCCCGGTCAGGGTCCTGGCTGGGAGAGTCCGGGCGCACGCAGTACCCTGCAACGGCGCGACTACCGAGGATCCATCATCCCGGGTCAGGGCCCTGGTCCGGTGGGAGGCACCCGGCAGGGTCCTGCCGCACGCAGAAGCCCACAGCCGGGGACGAACTTGTTCGAAGATATTGGCAGGGGCGGCGGGGTCCGCCGCGACAGCCAGCGCGGCCGCGAGAGCCTTCGACAGTTCCCTTCCCTGCCGAGCGGCAAAGGTGGCACCATCTGGCGTCCCCAGAAGGGAGGGAAGTGACGTGACGACGAGCAGACCCGGCCCGGTCCCGACAGGCGCCGCGTCCGACTGGGCGGCTTTCGGCCGATTCCCGTCGCGGGTGGTTTTTCACCGTGGCTATCTCAGGCGGCTCACGTGGGCCTTGGCGCTTGTCGTCGCCGTCTCTTCCTTTGCGCATGCGGACAAGCCGGCGCAGAGGACCTTCAGGTCGCCGCAGTCCGGGGTCGCGGCACTCGTGGCGGCGGTCCGTTCGAACGATCGGCACGCGCTGCGAGCCATTCTCGGCGTTCGCGGTGACAGGCTCATCGACTCCGGCGACCCGGTGGCCGACGGGAAGGCCCGCGATGCCTTCGTCGCCGCCTACGATCACGCCCATCACATCGAGACGGCGGGTAAGACCCAGGCAACCCTGGTGATCGGAGAGAACCGGTGGCCGATGCCGATCCCCCTGGTGAAATCCAGGGGCGCCTGGCACTTCGACACGCAGCGTGGTGAGAGAGAGATTCTCGATCGCCGCATCGGGCGAAACGAGCTCTCGACGATTGAGGTCTGCCTCGCGATCGTCGACGCCGAGCGCGAGTACGCGACCGAGGATCAGAATGGGAACGGCGTGTTGGAGTATGCCCGCAGGTTCGTCAGCACGCCCGGCAAGCGCGACGGCCTGTACTGGGAGTCCGCGCCGGGACAGCCGCCGAGCCCGCTCGGCCCCCTGCTGGCGAAGGCCGCCAAGGGCGGCTACGCATCGGACGATGGGCTCGCGTCGTCGCCCTATCACGGCTACTACTATCGAATCCTCACCCGGCAGGGCAGGAGTGCGCCGGGGGGCGCTTACGACTATCTGGTGCGCGGCAAGTTGATCGGCGGCTTTGCGGTCGTCGCGTACCCGGCGCGCTACGGCGCCTCCGGGGTCATGACCTTCATCGTGAACCACGAGGGTGTGGTCTATCAGAAGGATCTCGGTAAGAACACGGCCAGGCTCGCCGCAGCCATAAGCACTTTCAATCCCGATGCGACCTGGAAGCGGGCGCGGGTGCCATCCCCGGTTTCCTGAGCTCCTCTGCGATCCCCGCTGCGACCCCTACCAGCCCCCTCCACCACCGCCTCCGCCGCCGCCTCCGGACGAGCCTCCGCCACCGAAGCCGGAGCTCGACCCCGGCGCGGTGGACGAGGCGCTGACGGCGCTGGACAAGGATGCGCCCAGCGAGGAGGAGAATCCCCCGGTGGAGAACCCCGGCCAGCCGGCCCCGCGATACCACACCGGTTGATACTGCGCGGCTGACCGGCCCTGGCTCGCAAGATGCGCCGCGAACTGTTCCGACCACCGCTGGTCGACGCCCAGCGCCAGGGCGTAGGGGAGAAGCTTCTCGAAATGCTGCGGTGTCAGCTCAGGCGGGTTGAGCAGGTTCAGCCGGTCCTTCTCCGCCACTTCCATATACATCTTCAAACCTTCGATCTCGTCCAGCAGCTTGCGCCCGGCGTCGGTGGGCGCCTTGATGAGGTAGTAGAACAGCACGTTGACGACGATCAGGGCGAGCAGCAACAGGACGAACTGGTAGGTGGCCAGGTCGATGACCGCGACGATGGCCAGGACTTCGAAGAGCAGGAACATAGCGGCCATGAACTTCTGGCCCTGCCGGATGAGCATGAAGACGGTGAATGTCCAGCCGGCGAGCCAGAAGCACAGAAACACCAGGCTGGCGGACTCCGGCGAGGTTTCGAAGCCCGCGACCAGCAGCACCACCAATGACACGAGGACGCCCGGAAGCAGCAGCCAGCCGTTGGTCCTGAAGTAGGCCTTGTGGTACTCGTTTCGCAGCGTCGTCCTGTGGGCGTTGATGGCCGCGCGTACGGAACTGTGGTTTTCTTTCTCGAGCACGATCTCGTTCCGGCCTCCGAAGAGCTTGCTGACGATCTTTCGCTCGCCGGGTGACAGGGCCGCGTCGTCGGCGCCGGTCCTGCGGGTGAGTGTGTAGACTTTCTTGTCTTCGTCGATGGTCAGGTAGCCCTTGACCGCCATGTCGATGACGGCACTGGCGAACGCCCGTGAGTCGTATCCCATTCGCCGGACGTAGCGCACAGCCGCCGGCGAAAAGTCCTTGGGCGGCTCGTAGCGCGGAATGATGACACCCGCCGCCGGATCCCGCCCCACCCGCATCCAGGCGAGAAAATAGTAGATGAGGACCACCAGGGCACCGCCCGTCCCGAACAGGATGCCGGTGTTGTCGCGCAGGAACCAGCGCGCCTTCTGTACCCGCGAGGGGCGTGCGATGACGCCTGCGGGCCAGGTTACGACGATGGTCAGGCCTTCGGTCGCGTGCAGGGGCCGGGTCGTTTCGAATACCGCGGTGCCATCGGCGTCGACGCGGGAGCGATAGTCCCGGCCTCGTTGGCCCTGGTAGCCGGTATAGGCCTTCAGTGAATCATTCGATATCGCTATGCCGTCGGGGAGCCTCACACGGGCGGTGACGGTGTCTATGGGGAATATCCATCCGTTTCCGGTCACGTTCCAGTATAGCTCGTCGCGGTTTCCGAAGAAGCCGAGCTGGCGGTCGGTGCGGTATCGGATCGTATAGCTGTACTCGCCGGGCGGGAGAATGCGGTCCTTGTTCCCAATGTACACGCGCTTGCCGTTGGACAGGCTCTGGATGTGGTACGGCTCCGCTTGGCCGTCCCGGCGCACGTCGAGGACGTCGAATCGGACTTTGGTGACGCCGGCCGGGGTCTTGTAGGTGGTTGGAAAGTCGCGGTAGATGCCGTGCCTTATGCGGTTTTGCTCGCTTCTTACGCGTATCGATTCGGTGACGGTCATCGACGCATCGACGTGCACGGAAATGTCGCTCGAGTAAGAGAGTATTTGCTCCTCGGCGAGTGCGGGCGTCGCAAGGCAGACGAGCAGCAGCATGGTGAGGCAGATGACGGAACGCAGGGCGGTCAACAGTCGCGGCGAGCTCACTTCTGCGGGGACTCCTGTATTGTCGATGACGGTAGGGTCGTGCCCCGGGATGGACGCGCGGGGTCGGGGGATAATCTTTCAGGGACGCTGTGAATACCTCCTTGTACGCTCTGGCGAAAGCATCCCTGCTTTCGACAGCCCTGAAAGATTATCCCCCGACCCCACGCTGCGGGCGCGTTGGTATCGTACTCTTCCATGCGATGCCCGTCCCTTGAATTGGACGTTTAGAACGCCACCTTCGGCACTGCTCGTTCTTCCTCCGCGCCGATCTCGAAGAACTCGCGCTTGGTGAAGCCGGCGAAGGAGGCGATCAGGTTGCTGGGGACGGATTCCACGCGTGTGTTGTAGATCCTGACGGCGCCGTTGTAGTAGCGCCTAGCAAGCTGGATCTGGTCCTCGACCTCGGAGAGCTGCTTCTGGAGGTCCAGGAAGTTCTCGTTGGCCTTGAGGTTGGGATAGTTCTCCGCCACCGCGAACACGTTGGCCAGCGCCTTGGAGATTTCCGTCTCCTGCTTGTTGACGTTGGCGATGCCGCCGCCGGTGCGTTGGGCGGTGACCTTCTCGAGCACGTCCGCTTCATGGTGGGCATAGCCCTTGACGGTCTCCACGAGGTTCGGGATGAGGTTGTGTCGCCTCTTGAGCTGTACGTCGATCCCGCTCCAGGCTTCGTCGATGGTGTTGCGGTCCTTGACGAAGCGGTTGTAGAGGAACACCCCGTACAGAATGACCAGGCCCACCAATACCAGCAGTATCAGCAATGCACTCATGAATTTCTCTCCCTATGACACCGTATGGACGCCCGTACCTTGAATCCGTTTCTCTGTCCAGGCGAAAGGTCCCTTTCCCGCTGGCGGGAGAGGGTTAGGGTGAGGGTGGTCCCGACGATGCCTCCTCACCCGACCCTCTCCCCGCAGGGGAGCGGGAGCGTTACGCTCAACCCTTCGGGTTGATAAAGCAGCTCATTCTCGCCGCGCAGGGTACCGCAAAAGCGATGTGTTCGCCGAACATCCTGCATCCATTCCATCTCCCCCTGGCGGGACGACTCCAGGGGTGGAGGAGGCAGGGCGAAGTCCGGAACCGGAGTTGAGAGGGCCGGGGTGAGGGTGGTGAACAAACGCGCCCCCTCACCCCAGCCCTGTCCGGGAGGAGAGGGAGTATTGGTTTGACTCATGTCGCGTACTCCTGAAGGACCGGCTCCACGGGAGCTCTCTCGTCCGCGAGTCGCAGGCGTATTCTGAATCGGACTCCCTCGCCGCCGTTGTCGACGATTTCGAGCTCCCCATTCATCTTCTGGATGATGCGGCGGCTGATGGCGAGGCCGAGGCCGGCGCCCCCGTCCTTTCCCGAGATGCGTCGTCCGCGGCTGAATTTCTCGAATACCTGCTCCGCGTCGCGAATGCCGGGGCCGTTGTCGCTGACGTCGAGCTCGTAACGTTGGTTGCGGACGCGGCTGTCCACGCGTACCACCGGCCTCGGGTTGTCGTTGTACTTCACGGCGTTGGTGAGCAGATTGATCAGCACCTGGTGCAGCCGGTCGGCGTCGCCGAGCACGGTGGGTGAGGACGCGCGCTCGCCGGATTCGAGGGTCACGTTCTTCTGCTCGGCCAGGCCGCGGCAGGTGTCGATCGCCCGCTCTACGACGGTTCCAGGATTCACCGGTCCGAGCCCTATAGGGAGGTCGCCGTGCTCCAGGCGGTTCATCTCCAGGATCTCGTCCAGCAGGCGCGTCAACCGCAGGCTCTCCTCGTGGATGATGCGAACGAACCGCTGCGCGTTCTCCCGGGTCAGATTGTCCGCCCCGAGGAGCAACTCGGCGAACGATCGTATCGACGTCATGGGCGTGCGCACTTCGTGGCTGACCTGGCTCAGGAACTCGTCCTTCTGCGCGTCCAGCTTCTGCAGCCGCTGGTTGGCTCTGCGCAGCTCCTCGGCGGTGGCCTGCAGCTCCGCGGACTGCTGCTCCAGCCGATGGCTGTACTCCACCACCTGCTGGGTTTCGTCGACCAGCTTGATGATCTCGTTCATGCTGATGGTCTCGCCGGTGGCGATCTGGGAGACCAGGGCGCGGGCCGTGGACGCCCCGATGTTTCCGGCCAGTCGCCGCTCGATGTGGGCGATGAACCGGGCGTCCGGAGGCGGGAGCTGGTTCAGGTTCAAATGACCGCCTGTCAATTCATTGAACAGTTTGTGCGTCTCCCTGGGCCCCAGTATGCGCCGGGTGAGCTTGTAGAGGTCCTTCGTGGCCGCGCGCCGCTGCAGCACCCGCGACTCTGTGCCCGCCACGTTCCGGAACACGTCCACGAACAGGGCGCTCTGCAGCGTCTCCAACGGCTTCTGGGCCGACCATACGGACACCACGATGAACAGGGCGGCGTTGATGCCGAGGCTCCAGAACACGGACTGGAGCAGGGGGTCCAGTCCGCCGAGGCCGAACAACGCATAGGGCTTCAACAGCTCGATACCCCAGGGGCCGTGCTGCACCATGGCGTCCAGCACACCTCCGGCCTCCCGGAGGCTCGGGACGAACGAGGTATACATCCACAGCACGAAACCCGCAAAGAGTCCGACAATGGCGCCCTTGGCGGTGGAGTTCCTCCAGTACAGGCCGCCGATCAGGGCGGGCAGGAACTGGGCGACTCCGACGAAGGCGATGAGACCCATGGAGGCGAGCGCGTCCGACTTCGCGCTGAGGTGGTAATAGATGTAGCCGAGCAGCAGGATCACGCCGATGGTGATGCGCCGGCAAACCAGGATGAGCTGCTTGATATCGCCGCTGGAATCCAGCTTGAACCCCGGAATCCGCAGCACCAGGGGCACGACGATCTGGTTCGAGATCATGATCGACAGGGCGATGCTGGCGACGATGACCATGGAGGTGGCGGAAGAGAAGCCGCCGATGAAGGCGAACAGGGCGAGGAGGTTCTGCCCGGCGGAGATCGGCACGGTGAGGAGGAACATGTCCGGGTTGGCGCCATGGGGCAGCACCGCGAGCCCCACGATCGCGATGGGCAGCACGAAGAGGCTGATCAGGAACAGGTAAAGCGGAAACGCCCAGGCGGCCGTGCGCAGGTGTCGCTCGTTGGAGTTCTCCACCACCGTGATCTGGAACTGCCGCGGGAGGCATACGACGGCGATCGCAGACAGCAGCATCAGGTTGATCCAGCGCCAGCCGAACAGCTCGTTGCCGAACACCACGGAATCGGCGGGTGCGTATTCGAATACCTTGCCGATGCCGCCCGCAATGCCGAAGACCACGAACAGCCCCACGGCGATCATCGCGAAGAGCTTGACCAGGGCTTCGAAGGCGATGGCCGCCACCACGCCCGGATGGTGCTCGTTGGCATCGAGATTGCGGGTGCCGAACAGGATCGTGAAGATCGTCATCGCCACCGCCACCCAGAAGCCGACGTCGGAGTTGTCCCCGATAGCGCTGTTGGAGACCACAGTGTGCGCCGTGCTGCTGACGATCTCGAAGCTCGAGGTCACCGCCTTGAGCTGGAGCGCGATGTAGGGCATGGTCGCTATGAGTGCGATGCAGGTGACCAGCACGCCGAGCACGGTGCTCTTGCCGAAGCGAGACGAGATCAGGTCCGCGACGGAAGTGATGCGGTGTACGTGGCCGATGCGCACCAGCTTGCGCAGCAGGAACCACCAGCCGACGAATACCAGCGTCGGGCCGAGATAGATGGTCACGAACTCGAGCCCATGGCGCGCCGCCGAGCCGACTGCGCCGTAGAAGGTCCACGAGGTGCAATACACCGAGATGGACAGCGTGTAGACCAGCGGTGTGCGCAGGAAGCTGTCATGCCCGCGCCGGGCCTGCCGGTCGCTGAGATACGCCAGCAGGAACAGCAGCGCCACGTAAGCCAGCGCCGTCAACAGGGCGAAATCGATGGTGAGCATGGCCGTTAGCCGGGTCCGTCCGGCAGCACCCTGGAGATGACGAACGCCCCCGCCACGAGAACGATCCACGCGCCGAACACGTACAGCACCGGCGCAGGGATATCGACTATCCGGTACGCGCGGACGAAGATCAGGCCGATGGGGGGGAGCAGGAACACGGTCCCCAGGCACACCAGCAGGGCGGCAGACTCGCGGGGCTTGGTGATCACGGGCCCGCCTCCGCTCCGGAATGGGCGAGCCTGTCGACGCATTCCAGCACCTGGCGGTTGGAGAACGGCTTGGTGATGAAGGCATCCGCCCCGAGCAGCTCGGCGGTGGAGCGGTCCTGGGCCTGCCCCTTGGCGGTCAGGATCAACACCGGGATGCTCTTGAGGTCCGGGTCATTCTTCAGCTCCTTGAGCACCTCGAAACCGTTGCGGTCGGGCAGCATGAGATCCAGGATCACGACATCCGGTCGCATCGCCCGAACCTTCGGCACCACCGCGGCGCCATTGCTCTCGGGAGTGATCGAATAGCCGGCATTGCTCAGCACGAAGCCCAGAGATTCGACGATGTACGGCTCGTCCTCGGCAATGAATATATGTTCGCTCACGGCAACCCTCGGTTCTTCGCCCGGCCCCGGTGCGGCCGGACTCAAGGCGCGGCGGGCAGGCTTTGCCCGCAGGACCGACGTCCGCTACCGCCGGTAAATCTATCAGTAACCGCCCTTCGAATGAAGCTCAACCCCTGGAAGTGATGGGCGGCTCCTGGCGGTGCTGGCATTCCCCGCGCTCGCACTGCCGGCAGGTCGGCCCCACCGGCAGGGCGCTGTTGTCCCCGTGCAGCTCGATGCCCTCACAGTACACCGTGCGGTCCGCGTGGATGGCGTCGCAGGCGAGCATCACGGCGAACAGGACCGGCCGCGCCCGGAAGGTGGCGGCGCGTTTGGTAACAGTGCGGGCGATCATCAGGAAGCGGTGCCCGTCCGGAAACTCGACCAGCTCACGGACCACACGGGCCGGGGTCTGGAAAGCGGTGAATACCGTCCACAGCGGACAGGTGTGGCCGAAGCGGGGCAGCGGAAAGCCGAAAAGCGGGAACCGCTTGGAGACATGCCCCGACGGGTCGACCCGCAGGAAGGCAAACGGCACGCCCTCCGAGCGCGGGTTCCTGAGGGTCACGAGCCGGTGGCAGACCTGCTCGTAGCCGGCATCGTACTTCTGGCGCAGGATCTCTATGTCATAGCGACAGTTTTCGGCGTCTTCCAGAAAGGGCTCGTAAGGCAGCAGCACGGCCCCCGCGACGTAGCTGGAGAGGGCGCGGGCGGCCTGAAGACGTGCGGCCTCGGTGCCGAGACGCGGATCGTTGACGGATTGCTCCAGCGTGTCCCCGAATACCAGCTCCGCCGCGACCCGCGCCATCTGGAAGCGGCGGGTGCCGGGAGGGGCGCTGGCGATGAACGTCAGCACGTGCTCGTCGGGATCGAAGCAGGCCTGGTTCTTGAAGTGTGCCGTGCCGGCCCCCGATTCGGCGGTCCTGATCTCGATCCCGAACTCTGCCTTGAGAAATCCCGCCAGCGCGCCCTCCATACTGCCCTCATGGAGCCTGTCCAGCGTCTCGCGCAGCCGGCTTCCCGCCTCTTCGAGCTCGGGGAAGTAGTTGCGCTGGCCGATGATGAACTCGTCCACCTGCTCGGCGGCGGCGGCGGACGGGTTGGTGGTGTTCTGAAGCTCGAACAAGGAAACCATCTGCTGAGCCGCCTCGGTCAGTCTGGCGCTTTCCGAGTGCAGCATGCTGTGAAAGCGCGCCTGTCTCGCGGGGTCGAGGTCGGCGGTGTCGTCCAGTATCTCCGCTGCCGAGCGTATGGTGGTGATGTGGGTCAGCATGCGGTGCACGGACGCCTGCAGCCAGGGGTCGCGATTGAGCCGGTCGCTGAGCGCGCTCAACGCCTGGTGCCCGTCGAGATAGGCGCGGTACAACGTGAGTATCAGCCGCGCCCAGTCCGGATTGCGGGCCACCACCTCGTCGGCGAAGTTCTGCTCCAGCTCGATGTTTTGAAAGACCGGATCCGTGGGCAGCTCACGCAGGTCGTCGCGCAGCCGCTGCTCGGCGGCGCCGCTCAGTACGTCGACGTCCAGCCCCAGGGCACCGGCAAGCCGGTTGAGGAGCTTGCCCCCGGCGGAGCGCTTGTTGGCTTCGATCAGGTTCAGATACGAAGCCGAGATGCCGAGCCGGTGCGCCAGGCCGGTCTGGGTCAGTCCCAGCCGTTTGCGCTGCTCGCGGATCTTGTATCCGATGGCGGCATTTGCCACGGCGGTATTTGCCCTTATTTGTGAATTATTTACAGAATTCTACATCTGACAAATCATAAATTTACAAAACAATTCATTTAGATACAATCAGTTATTGCTCTAATTGACAGTGATGTTTACATTGGGGCATCGCGATTTTGCCCACCCGAGGCCGCCCGGTGCCGTGTGCCGGACTCTGGCGCGGGTGCGCGATGCGGTTGGTTCACACAATGTGAGTCCGACTGTGACGATTCAGGTAAAACGTACGATCTACAGTCTGCGATCCCTTAAATTGTTCAACGACTAAACCACAAAGGGGCATTAGATATGGCATCTCCCAAAGATACAAACGGCGTATCCCGCCGCACGGTGCTGCAGGTCGGCGCCGGCCTCGCCGGCGGCGCGATGTTGCCGCGCTTCGTGCTGCCCGCCTTCGCGGCCGAGCATCAACCGCTCGGCACCTGGCCGGCCGGCACGGAAGGCGACACGGTCACCATAGGCGCCACCGTGCCGCGCACCGGCGCCTACGCGGTGCAGGGCGAGGACGAGCTCAAAGGCATGATGCTCGCCGTCGAGCACATCAACGAAGGCAATGACCTGATCAAGAAGATCGCGCCCAAGGTTACCAAGGGCGTGCTCGGCAAGCAGGTGAAGCTGGTGGTCGCCGACTCGGGCGCCAAGCCGAACAATGCGGTGCAGGAGCAGCAGCGCTTCATCAACGAGAACAAGGTTATCGCGATGACCGGCTCGACCTCGTCGGCAGTCGCGGTCGCCCTCAACAAGTTCGCCGAGCGCGAGAAAGTGCTCTACCTGGTGGCGATCTCCGGCTCCAACGACACCACCGGCAAGGACTGCTCCCGTTACAGCTTCCGCCAGTGCTTCTACGGTCAGACGGCGGCGGCGGCGATCGGTCCGGTCCTCATCAAGAACTTCGGCAAGAACCGCAAGGCCGCGTTCATGACCCCGGACTACACCTACGGTCACACCGTAACCAAGTCGGTGAACGACTACCTGAGCAAGAACGCCGGCTGGACGATGGTGACCAACCAGGTGTCGCCGCTCGGCACGCAGGACTTCAGCCAGTACCTCACCAACATCGCCAACTCCGGCGCCGAGTTCATCGTCAACGTGAACTGGGGCCGCGACGCGGTGCTGTCCATCCAGCAGGCGAAGCAGTTCGGTCTCACTCCGAAGATGACGATGGTCGTGCCGTACCAGATTCCGTTCCTTGCCAAGGAGGTGGGTGCGGAGCTGACGGAGGGCGTCTTCGCGGCGACCGACTTCTGGTGGACGCTGGAAGACAAGTTCCCGCTGGCCAAGATGTTCGTCGAGGCCTTTAACAAGAAGTACGGCTATCGGCCCGAATGGGGTGCCGAGAACGCCTATACCCAGTTCGCCATGTGGGCGCGCATGGTTTCGGAAGCCGGCACCTTCTACCCGCCGGACGTCATTAAGCAATACGAGAAGGGCGAGACCTTCGAAACCATGGTGGGCGAGGTGCATTTCCGCCCCGAGGACCACCAGCTCGTCCGTCCGGTCATCGTCGTCCGCGGCAAGAAGCCGGCCGACATGAAGAACAAGGAGGACTACTGGGAGGTTCTCGAGGTCGTGCCGGGCGCCCCCCTGATGCAGGCACCCGATGCGTTCGGTTGCCAGCTCGGCGATTACACCTGACGACCATTGATAGTGCATTGCCTTCTCCGCACCGCACGGTGCGGAGAAGGTTTCCTAATGTGTCATGACCGGGCAAACAGGGCGCGAAGCCGGTTCTTCGTACCCTGCCCGGCCGACCTGCTGTTGCAACAGGCCTGGATGGCTGGCATAAAGCCGGGTGGGAGGGCGTCGGGGGCAACGTTCTTCGCTGACAAGATGCGGACGACACCGTGATCAACTGGGCCAACTTCATATCGCAGCTTTTCAACGGGCTGGTGCTCGGGGCGCTTCTCGCGCTCATCAGCTCCGGTTTGACGATCATCTACGGGACGCTTGGCGTCCTCAACCTCGCGCATGGCGCCATGTTCATGCTCGGCGGGTACGCCGGCTGGATGGCCTATTCCTATACGCATTCCTTCGTCGTCGCCGTCATCGCCGGCTCGCTGGCCGTGATGGTGGTGGGGGTGGTGGTCGAGCGGGTGATCATCCGCTCTTTCTACAGCCGGCCGCACGAGGACCAGCTCCTGGTGACGTTCGGTCTCAGCATCGTGTTCGTCGAGACCGTCCGTTTCTTCTTCGGCAGCATGTCCAAGGTGGTGCCGCCTCCGTCGCCGTTCGTCGGCATCGTCAATCTCGGGTTCATGTTCTACCCGACCTATCGGCTGGCGCTGCTGGGGATCGTCGCGGTTGCGCTGATTGCGCTCTACTTCGTGCTGTATCGCACGCGCATCGGCATGATCGTGCGGGCCGGCATCGAGGACTCGGTGATGGTCGATGCGCTCGGCATCGACGTCTACAAGGTGTTCATGCTGGTGTTCGGTATCGGTGCCATGGCCGCTGGCTTCGCCGGCATCATCAACGCGCCGGTGGTGTCGATTGCGCCCGACGTCGGCGAGGCGATCCTGGTGCAGACCTTTGTCGTCGTCGTCATCGGCGGCGTCGGCTCATTTCCCGGGGCAGTGCTGGGGGGGCTGATCGCCGGCGAGATCATCAGCGTCACCTCCATGTTCAACCCCGGATACTCCTACGTCATGCTTTTCGTCGCGATGACCCTGGTGCTGGTGCTGCGCCCCTACGGCCTCCTCGGCACAGCCGGCCGCGAATGAGCGCAGTCGTCTAATGGTCAGGCGGCGTCCGCATACCGTGGAGGTGCTGACGGCGGTGGGGCTGGTGGCCGCGCCGTTCGTGCTGCCCCATCTCGGATTCTCGCCCTCCACGGTCAACCGCATCCTGGTCTGGGGCCTGTTCGGCATCGGATTCGACATCCTGTTCGGCTTTACCGGTTTACTGTCCTTCGGCCAGTCGGCCTTCTTCGGCACCGGCGGCATGATCGCTGCTTACTTGCTGACCACCTTGAATTTTCCGCACGTCGTGACTTCGATTTTCATCGGCACGATCGTGGTGGCGATCATCGGCTACCTGGTCGGGTTGGTCGCGCTCCGGCGCACGGGCATTTACTTCGCCATGATCACCGTGGCCATCGCGGAGGTGTTCCACTTCGTCGAGTTCAACCCGCTGTCGCACTTCACCGGCGGGGAGAACGGGTTGCCCGGCGTGCCGACACCGGTCTTGTATCTCGGTTTTACTACCATCAACTTCAACACCGATTGGTCGCTTTATACGTTCCTGGCGTTCTGGTACTTTGTCGGCCTGGTGCTCGCCCTTCGCATCGTGCGCTCGCCGGTCGGCGCTATCCTGAGCGCGATCCGCGACAATCCGCTGCGCGCCGCCGCGGTCGGCCACAACATCCACAGCTACAAGCTCACCGCCTTCATACTCGCCGCGTCCTACGCAGGATTTGCCGGCGGCCTGCTCGGCGTGATGCAGGGCTTCATGCCGCCGGACGCGTTCACCTTCGAGACCTCCGGTCAGCTTGTCATGCAGACCGCCATCGGCGGCACCGGCACGTTGATCGGGCCGCTGGTGGGCGCCACCGTGTGGCTTTACCTGAGCGACTTCTTTCAGACCACCCTGCACCTCGGTGCCACCTGGAAGCTGGTGCTGGGTCTCGTCTTCGTTCTGCTGGTGGTCTTCCTGCGCCTCGGCATCGTCGGCGGGCTGGCCGACCTGGCGAGATGGATGCGCCGCGATGGCCACGAGGAAGACCTCGTCGAGCTCGATCCGGACGGTGTCGACAATGGCGACGAGCAAATCGAGGCGCCTTCCGCCCCGCCGGGACCAGGATCGGTCGGAGCGGCGGCGTCCGACATCATCCTGCGGGCCACCGGCCTGAGCAAACGTTACGGTGGCGTGGTCGCCAACGACAATATCGACTTCACGGTCCAACGCGGCGAATTGCGCGGGATTATCGGGCCGAACGGGGCGGGCAAGACCACCTTCTTCAAGATGCTGACCTGCGAAGTCCATCCCACGGCGGGTCAGATCGTCTTCGAAGGTGATGACATCACCGGCTTCAACGTGACCCAGGTGTGTCAGCTCGGCCTGACCAAGAGCTACCAGGTCAATCAGCTCTTCACGCGGCTGACGGTGCGCGAGAACATCACCATTGCCGCGCTGGCCCAGAAGCGCGGCCCGTTCAGGCTCGACCTGCTGCGCGGCATCTCCAAGGTCGAGGGGCTCGAGCAGCGGGTGGAGGAGACGCTCGCGCTGGTGCACCTCACCAAACGCGCCGAACGGCCGGTCTCGGAGCTCGCGTATGGCGAGAAGCGGCGGCTCGAGATCGGGCTGGCTCTCGCCACCTCGCCGTCGTTGCTGCTCCTCGATGAGCCGCTGGCCGGCATGAGCCCCCAGGAGCGGGTCGAGACCGTGAAGCTGCTCAAGGCGATCGGTCGCGGCCGCACCATGATCGTCATCGATCACGACATGGGCGCGATCTTCGAAATGGCGGAGAACATCACGGTGCTGCGCGAAGGGTCCGTGCTGGTGGAAGGAACGCCGGATGAGATCAAGGCCAACGCGGAGGTGCAGGAAGCCTATCTCGGCGGGGTGCACGAAGAATGAGCCTGCTCGACGTCCAGGGGCTGAACAGCTACTACGGCGACTCGCATATCCTGTTCGATGTCGCGCTGCGCGTCGACGCGCATGAGGTCGTGGCGCTGCTGGGACGCAACGGAGCGGGTAAGAGCACGACCCTGAAGAGCCTGATGGGCATCGTGCGGCCGCGCTCGGGGACGGTCACTTTCGACGGCCAGGACGTCGCCGGCAAGGCGGCGCACACCATCGCGCGGGCCGGCATGCAGCTCGTCCCGGAGGAGCGGCGCATCTTCGGCAGTCTCGATGTCGAGGAGAACATCGTGCTGGCGAGTCTGACCGCGTCGAGCCCCTGGCCGCTCGAGCGCATCTACGAGATCTTCCCGCGCTTGGCCGAACGGCGCGGCAGCCGCGGCACCGACCTCTCCGGCGGCGAGCAGCAGATGCTGGCGATCGCGCGCGCCCTGGTGCGCGACCCGAAAATCATCCTGCTCGACGAGCCCTTCGAGGGCCTCGCGCCGGTGATCGTACGTGACCTGATGGAGGCCTGCCGTTCCCTGGTGAAGGAGGGCCAGACCATCGTCCTGGTGGAGCAGAACCTCGCCGCCACCCTGGCACTCGCCAACCGCGCCTACATCATCAACAACGGCCACATCGTGCACGAAGGACCGGCCGCGGAGATCAAGGCCGACCCGGACGTGCTGCAACGCTATCTGGGGGTCTAGTAACGCCGTCCGGGCGCTCGTCCCTCAACAGTCATTCCCGCATAGCGGCGAGCCTGGCGCGGCAATCCGGAAAGAAATCCCATCCGCGCCGTGGCATAAGGGCCGGGACAGCCTTGCTCCTCCCGCAAGGAACGCCTCTCGCAGTTGATCAGGGCATCGGCGTCGAACGACTCGAGCGTCTTTTGCTCTATACTTCTTCTCAGCCGCGACCACCCCTTGGCGCGGAATCGCAATCTTGCCGGCGAGCCGGGGCTGTCGAGACACCGGTGACAAAAGAAAGAAACACCCAGACCATGTCTGAGCGCAATTCCCAGGTATTGATCGCAGCGGTCGTCGTCTTGCTCCTGGTGCTTCCCGCGTGGGCCCACGAGCTGCCTCTCGGTGACGGCAAGATCTCCACGTCCCCGCGCAGCGGCTACCTTATGTCCTGCGAGCAGTCCTGGCGGCCGGGTCCGGTCCACGGCGGCCCTTGGATCCAGGGCGAGTCCTGGGATCCGCAGGAAAAGCCCCACGTCGAAGGAAGCGTGCGTTGGCCCACGCATCGTATCTCCATCACGGTCCAGGGCGATGAACGAATCATCAGCGCCAACAATCTCCCCGATCATCCCACGGGGGTCTTTCCGATATCGCACGATGATCCCGCCTACCGTTACGGCCACAACCCGAGCGCCATCCGTCCCCAGCACATCCTTCTCCGGCTGCCGCTGAATCCGAGACCCGCCGCCGAGCCGACCTGCGTGCCCATGGGCATGATCGGGTTCACCACTGACGGGGTAGCCGTCTACAACGCCGTCGACGCCGGCGGCAGGGACGCGGCCGCGCACGAAGTCCAGGACCGCTGCAACGGTCATCCCCAGGAGGCCGGCCAGTACCACTATCACAGTCCCTCACCCTGCATGCCCAACGAAAAGACGTCAGGCCTCGTCGGCTACGCCCTCGACGGCTACGGCATCTACGGCATGAAGGACCCCGGAACCGGCCGTATCCTGCACGACGATGACCTCGACGCCTGCCACGGCACCACCAGTCCCGTGATGTGGAACGGCAGGCGGGTCGACATGTACCACTACGTCCTGACCGAGGAATACCCGTACACGATAGGCTGCTTCCGCGGGACCCCGGTGACGTCCGGTCTCATGCCTCCGCCGATGGGTGGCATGGGGGGTACGCGAAACGGCCGGCAGCGCAGCCGCGGCATGCGGACGCGCCCGCCGGGCCGGGCCGGCATCGACCAGGGCGAAGACCCCCGCGAGCGCCTCCGGCGCGCGGCACGCATCCTCGGCATATCCCCGGAGAAGCTCCGCGAGGCCCTCGGCCCCCCGCCCCCCGACCTGCGGGGTGCAGCCCGCAAGCTCGGCGTTCCCTTGGAGACGCTGCGAGCCGCAGTGGGTCCGCCGCCGGGCGGCGGGGATTGACTCGCCCTGGCAGGATGAGAAGAGCCGTGGCTATCGCGAGAGTACTGGAGCCACCCCACGCGCATGTACTGGCAAGTTTCCGTTCAGTACACTGTTCAGGAACCCCACAGCGGAACTTGGGGCAAAACGACCTCTGGTTGAGGAGCGCAAAAGACCCTTGAGAACGACCCACTCTTGGATCTGTCGAGCTTGTTTACAGCCTCGTCAGGCACCGATCATTTTTCCTCGCGCATATGAAACGTACGCTCATTAGTTCAGGCTCGTCCTTCGAGCAAGAGATCGGCTACTCCCGGGCCGTGGTTCAAGGCGACTGGATTTTCGTTTCGGGAACGACGGGTTTCGACTACACGACGATGACCATCGCAGACGGAATTCGAGCCCAGACGGAGCAGTGCCTCAAGAACATCGAGTCAGCGCTTATCCAGGCAGGCTCCAGCCTCGAAGACGTCGTCCGCGTGACGTATGTACTTCCGGACGGAAAGGAGTTCCCTGAGTGCTGGCCGGTGCTGCGCAGGTATTTCGGTGAAGTCCGGCCTGCGGCAATGATGATTTCGGCAGCTCTATTGGATCCGCGAATGCGAATCGAGATAGAGGCGACTGCCTTCAAGCAACCGAAGGCGGAGCGAAGAGAATGAAGATCAAAGGTAGTTGCCTGTGCGGCGCTGTACAGTTCGGTATCACGGACATGAGCCCGAACATCTATCAATGTCATTGCTCACTGTGTCGAAAGCAAGGTGGCTCCGCTTCAAACAGCGGAACGGTTATCCCTTTGAGCCGGTTGGAGTGGATAAGCGGGAAAGAGCATGTCAAGTCGTGGGTCAAGGACTCTGGCTTTCGATCGGATTTTTGCTCCGACTGCGGTTCCCCTGTCCCTAATCCCTTGAGGGGACTTGACTACTATTGGATACCCGTAGGAACCCTGGAGGACGGCCCCTTCGATATAGTTGCCAGCGTATGTACCGGATCGAAAGCGTCCTGGGGCGTGGTCGCGCCGACGGGAAAGCGATTTGACACAATGCCGGATCTGGACGACTTCATAGCGCTGTTGTCCGGTGATGATCGCGCCGAATGATTCGCTCCAACCAGTATTGATCAATAGTCAGAGCGCGGCGTTCTCGCCCAGGCTGCGCGCAGTACTCCAGGCAGTCTGCCATCGATCGCTGCAAGCCCGAGGCTGATGAGGCTCATACCGGCAAAGTGGCGGGACAGGAGCTCCTCGCCGAGAAACGTTGCGCCGAGAAGGATGGCGCTGACCGGGATGAGGAAGGTGACGAGCAGGATATTGGTGGCACCCGATGTGGCAAGGATACGGAAGTAGATGATGTAGGCCACGGTGGTGGACAGCAGGGCCAGGCCGAGGATGGCGGCCCAGATGCCGATGCCGGGCACGGCGAGGTTCCAGGGATGGTCGATCAGCAGCGCCGCAGGGGCGAGAATGAGGGTGGACGCGGTGACCTGGCCGGTGGCCGTCACCTGGGGTGCGAGGCCGAGGGCCCGGAATCGGCGGCCGAAGACCGCGGCGAAGGCGTAGGAGAGGGCGGCGCCGAGGATGGCGAGCTGGGCGAGGGAGTGCGTTCCGAGCCCGCGCAGGGCACCGGGGCCGATGATGACGACGACGCCCGTGAAGCCGATGACTACGCCGGTGAGCCGCAGCGGTGTGAGTCTCTCGTCACGCGTCAGCCAGTGCGCGACAACCACCGAGAACAACGGCGTAGCGGCGTTGAGTATGGACGCGAGGCCGCTAGCGATGTGGGTCTGGCCCCAGACGATCAGGCTGAAGGGAATGGTATTGTTGAGGACACCCATGCCGAGAAAGGCCAGCCAGATGCGCGGGTCGGCCGGCATGCGGCGCCCGCTCGCCAGGATGAAGGCATTGAGGGCGACGGCCGCCAGGGCGACCCGAAGCCCAACGATGGTGAACGGCGGGAGACCGTGGACGGCGACGGCGACGAAGAAGAAGGAGCCGCCCCAGAGCACCGACAGGATGATAAGGAGGGACCATTCGACCGGTCCCATTGTCTTGCTGACGGCCTTCATGAAATCTCCGGTCGCGCTGCGAGGCGCACAAGATATTCGGAGCCGGCGGGGGACACAATCCGATTCTTGCCGGACTGGTCCGGGCTCAGGACTGCGCTTCTTCCTGCCGGGTCTCCGCCACCTCGGCCACTTCCTCGACCCAGGTCTCCATCAGCTCGCCGGTGCGCCCGGGCATGGGCGCGTAGGGCGACTGCTCTTCGGCGACGACGGATTCGCTGGAGGCGATCAGGTACAGGGCGTAGACCACCATGACGAGGTGCACGACCACGAAGTACCACAGGAAGCCGCCCGGTCCGCGCAGGTCCATCAGCCAGCCGGTCACCGGCGGGCCGACGACGGAGCCCACCGCGGCGACGATGTAGAGCTTACTGCTGGCGGCGACCATCTGGCGGGGAGCGAGATGGTCGTTCACGTAGGCGAGGTACAGGGAGTACATGGGCAGCACGCCGCCGCCGAAGAGCAGGGCGATGGTGATGAGTGCGGTATTGGAATGTCCGGCGAACAATCCCGTTGCCGCGGCGATGACGGCCACCATCAGGCCCGTGCCGGCGATCACCTTGCGCCGGTCTATGCGGTCGGACAGGCGGCCGATGGGCCATTGCAGCGCCGCGCCGCCGGCGATCAGGGCCGTCATGAACATCGAGACCTGGGCCACCGACATGCCGGAATCATGGGCGTACACGGCGGCCATGCTGAACAGGGCGCCGTGGGACGCGCCCGTGGCCAGGATGCCGAGCGTGCCGAGCGGGCAGAGCTTGTAGAGCCTCTTGAGGCTCATGGGATCGGGCGACGATCTGTCCGGCTCGCTGGCCTCGGTCAGCAGGATCGGCACCAGGGCCAGTGACACGATGATCGCGTTGAGCAGGAACAGGTCGTAGGACTTGGGCGAGGCCAGGTTCATGGTGAGCTGGCCGCCCGCCATGCCGACGAAGACGATGATGAGGTACACCGACAGCAACCGGCCGCGCACCTCGTTGGTGGCGCGGTCGTTGAGCCAGCTCTCGGTGACGATGTAGAGACCGGAGTACGAGAAGCCGGTGACGAGCCGCATCAGCCCCCACACCACGGGTATCACGAACATGGCGTGCACGAGTATGGCGACGGAAGCTATTGAAGCCATGGCCGCGAACACGCGCACGTGTCCCGCCCGCTGGATGATGATCGGTGTCAAGAACGCGCCGCCGAGGAAGCCGACGAAGTAGCCGGACATCACGAAGCCCGTCACCGTGGCCGAGAAGCCTTCCACGGAGGCGCGCAGCCCGAGCAGCGTCACCTGCATGCCGTTGCCGAGCATGAGCATGCCCATGCCGAGCAGCAGTGCCCACACGCTCCAGGCGGTCGAGGCAGTGGCCCCGAGCGCGGGAAAGCGATACACCGGCCGCGCTGTCACCGGCGGGACCTGCGGCTCGGAAGACACTGGCTGCGGTCGGTTCAAGCAGGCGGATCGAGACGTTCGGGGTGAAACGGCTCGCGCGAGAAAATGCGCCGTACGAGCGGCTCGAAATGCTCCAGTGGCCGGGTGCGATAGTCGGGATCGAAGGAGGCCTGGTCCCAGTCCTCGCAGAAACGGGCACAGGCGTCGAACCAGCGGTGGCCGCGGCAGGCCTCGCGCGCGTTGCGGTCACCGCCGAGGTGGTGGGCGTAGTAGTACATCTGGAACAGGCCGTGGTGCTCCACGATCCAGGTGACTTCCTCGCGCACGTAGGGGCGGATGATGCTCGCCGCGAGCTGGGAGTGATTCTCGGGGGCGAGCACGTCGCCGATGTCGTGCATCAGGGCGGCGAAGACCATCTCCTCGTCGGCGCCGTCATTCTCGGCGCGGGTCGCGGTCTGCAGCGAATGCCCGAGGCGGCTGATCCGGTAGCCGCCGAGGCTGTCGTCGAGGCCGCGCAGCGCCGTGAGGATACGGTCCGGCAGGGCATCGATATAGTGCCTCTCGTAACGGTCGAGCAGCTCGTACTCGGCCCGGGTGCCGTCTTTCATCTGCCGGAATTGGACGATTTGCATCATGCCTCCAGGCGGGTAGGGGATTTCAGCCGCCGCGACAGGGTGCGGTAGCGGCTGCGGGGCTCGTCGATGTCGATATAGCAGCCCTGGAGGTGGCGCCGGCCCTCGTTGACGTCGAAAGCCGTCCGGCCGTGCAGGATGCGGCTGTTGTCGAACATCATCAATTCCCCGGCTCGCAGCGGGAAGCGGATCTCGAAGCGCGGATCCACCAGCAGCTCGCTGAGCCGCCGCCGGGCCCGGTGGAAGGCGCGCAGCTCGGCGTCGCCGAGAAGCGGCATGTAGTCCATGCGCGGGCTGTAGTGCAGGCCGGTCATCTCGCCGAGCGCATTGCGCCGGATGATGAAGCGCCGCTCGATGAACTCTTCCTCCGGGTCCAGGAAGTGGAAGCGTACCGGGACAGTGGCGAGCCGCTCGTAACCTTCCGGGTCCTCTTCCGCCAGCGCCCGGCCGACCGCCAGGCTGTCCACCAGGGTGGACAGGCCGCCGCTGGTCTCGTTGACGAGGCAGTGCAGGAGCTGGATGCCGGGCACGGGCTCGCGATAGGGGTTGTCGGTGTGCGGCCCGAGGGCACGGCTGCTGTAGGCCAGGTCGTTCAACACGGGCCGCGAGTACACCTCGAAATAGACCCCGAAGTTGGTGTCACGAAGATAGCCGAAATGTCGCGCGACCTCGAGGATGCGCTCGGCGTCCGTCGGCACGTGGCTCAGGATCAAGAAGCCCCGGGCGAGGAAGGCGCCAAGGGCGGCGTGCATGGAGGCGTCTTCGGACATCACCCTCCAGTCGAAGATTACCTCGCTTCTATCGAGCGTGGCGTCCCATGGCCGGGGCGCAGGCGAACGATCCGTCGGGTCCAGGTCGTCGGCCAGCGCCGCCAGGTCGTAGCAGCCGCGATACCCGTCACTGAAGCTCAACCAGAGCTGCCCGGACTCGCCCCGTTCCACGGCTGTCAGACAAAGGTCGTCGGGCAGGTGGTGGGGATCGAACAGGCGCTGGTGGGTCTGCGGATCGACCTGCTCCGCATCCCGGGAACGCTCGCGCAGCCAGAGGGCGGGCAAGTCGGTCTCGCCTCGTTCCGAGCACACGGTGATGCGCGGCCCGGAGGGGTCGATTTGAAAGCGGACGTCAGTCATCGGACGGGGCTCGTGAGATTTTGCGCGCGCATTATGATAGACAGTGGCAAGTGTTGTAAATTCGGCATTTGCTGATACGTCATATGCAGAAAGTTTATGAATGAGAACGATCGGTCGTTGCCTTCGCTGAAGTCCGTCGCGGCCTTCGAGGCCGCGGTCCGCCTGGGCTCGGTGACGGCGGCCGCCCGCGAGCTGGACAGTACCCAGCCGGCGGTTTCCCAGCGCATCCGCGCGCTCGAGGACGCGCTTGGTGTTCCCCTGTTTGACCGCACGCTCCGGCGCCTGCGCCCGACCCGCAGTGGACAGGAGTACTACGACGACATCACCAGTGCCTTGCGGCGGATCATCGGTGCCACGCGCCGGCTGCAGGCGCGCGCCAACGCCCGCCATCGTGACCTGATGCTGGCGGTGCATTTCGGCTTCGCCCATCGCTGGCTGCTGCCGCGCATGGGACGGCTCGAATCCGCGTTTCCGGGCACCCAGTTCGAAGTATTCCCCGTGGACCGGGACGACTCGCCCGAGATGGCCAGCGCGGATCTCACCATACGCTTCGACCGCTTCGACCAGTGCGTCGACAACGAATGGCCGCTGCTGCACGAGACGGTGTTCCCGGTGTGCAGCCCGCACTGCGCCGCCCGCTTTGGCCTCGGGGGGCGCATCGACGACGACGCGTTGGGCCGGGTGCCGCTGCTGCACATGGACGAGCGCAACGCCCGATGGCTGGACTGGGGACGCTGGTGCGCGCTCGCCGGTCTCGAGGCGCCGCCGCGCTCGTCCCGCTTCCACTACAACAACTACCCGCTGGTATTGAACTCCGCGGCGGAGGGCAGCGGACTTGC
>JBAUWJ010000060.1:0-2708 GCA_049583715.1 Arenicellales bacterium
TGCCCACCGCCTCACGCTCTTCCATCTGCCAGCGCTGCTTCACCGGAGTGCGCAGACCGGGAATGACGCGCGCATTCGGCACGAAACAATTCGAGAACGTGGCGGTGAAAGAAAGTGAGAGCTAACATCCAGGGGCGCTTATCGCCGGCGACCTGCGAGCAGCTCGAAGCCTTGCTGAGGACGGACGAGGACAGTGACCCCGCGGGGGAAGCCGCCGCCATCGCCGGACGGACACCCTTGCAGGCCCTGCGTGCCGATCCGGGACCGGTCACCCTCGAGACGTTGCTTCAGGAGATCGAGAAGCTCAACCGATTGCGCGCGTTGCATGTGCCGCCGGGGCTGTTCGCCGGCATCTCGGCCAAAGTGCTTCAGGCGTACCAGCAGCGTGCAGCGGTGGAGGAGCCCTACGAGCTGCGCCGCCATCCCCCGGCCTTGCGCATCACCCTGCTGGCCGTGTTCTGCCGCCGGCGCCTGGAAACGCTCACCGACACCCTGGTGGAGCTGTTGATCACCCTGATCCAACGCATCGGTGCCAGAGCCGAGCGGAAGGTCGAGAAAGAGCTGTTGGAGGATTTCAAGCGCGTCAGCGGCAAGACCGGGATGTTGTTTCGGCTGGCTGAAGCCTCACTGGAAAAACCCGAGGGCGTGGTGAGGGAGGTCATTTTCCCGGTGGTGGGCGTAGAGCGGCTCGCGGCCATCGTCAAGGAGTGGAGCTCCACCGGTCCGCTCTACCGCAGCCGGGTGCAGACGCGCATCCGCGGCTCGTATCGCTCCCATTACCGGCGCCTGTTGGCACCGCTGCTGAACACATTGGTCTTCCGCTCCAACAACGAACGGCATCGCCCGGTGATCGAGGCGCTGGCCCTGCTCAAACGCTATCTGGATTGCAGGGTTCAGTATTACCCGCCAGAGGAGGTCGTCCCGATCGACGGGGTGGTGCCGGACGCCTGGCGTGAGGCGATTGTCGAGCCCGATCCCTCAGACGAGGCGCGCATCAACCGACTGACCTATGAAATCTGCGTGCTGCAACTCCTACAAAGGAGACTGCGCTGCAAGGAGATCTGGGTCGAAGAGGCCGATCGGTACCGCAATCCGGACGAGGACCTGCCGCGGGATTTCGAGCAACGCCGTGCCGACTACTACGACACCCTTGGTCTGCCCCTGGATGCCGAGTCCTTCATCGACCGGCTCAGAGGCGAGCTCGGCGACGAGCTGGCGGAGTTGGATCATGCGATGCCGCGTAATCCCAGCGTCAAGATCCTCGACAAAGGTGGCGGTTGGATCAAAGTTTCGCCGCTGACCCCGCAGCCGGCGCCGCCGAATCTGCTCGCCTTGAAAGCCGATGTGGCCCGCCGTTGGCCGATGACGAATCTACTGGACGTGCTCAAAGAGACCGATCTGCGGGTCGGCTTCACCGAGGCCTTTCACAGCCCGACGCCTCGTGAGCACCTGGATCGGGACGAACTGCAGTATCGTCTCTTGCTCTGCCTCTATGGCATGGGCACCAACGCCGGCTTGAAGCGTGTCGTCGCCGGCCAAGACCGGGTGTCCTACCGCGATCTGCTCTATACCCGGCGGCGCTTCATCACCAAGGACTACCTGCGTTACGCCATCGGTGAGGTCGTCAACAAAACCCTGCAGGCGCGTCTGCCTCACATCTGGGGGGAAGGCACCACCGCCTGTGCCTCGGATGCGCGCTACTTCGGGGCCTGGGATCGGAACCTGATGACCGAATGGCGGGCGCGTTATGGTGGACCCGTGGTCGGCATTTACTGGCATGTCGAGCGCCATGCCACCTGCATCTACTCGCAGCTCAAGACCTGCTCCTCCTCGGAGGTGGCGGCCATGATCCAGGGCGTGCTGCGCCACTGTACCGAGATGGAGGTCGACCGCCACTATGTCGACAGCCATGGCCAGAGCGCCGTCGGGTTTGCCTTCTGTCGACTGCTCGACTTCGAGCTGCTGCCGCGATTGAAGGGGATTCACAGCCAGCGACTGTACCGTCCGGAAGTCGGTCGACCCGATGACTATCCGCATCTGCAGCCGATCCTGTCGAAGCCGATCCGATGGGATCTGATCCGCCAGCAGTACGACGAGATGGTCAAGCTGGCCACGGCCTTGCGCGAAGGCACAGCCGAGGCCGAGTCGATCCTGCGGCGCTTTACCCGCAACAACCTGCAGCATCCCACCTACCAAGCACTGTCCGAGCTCGGTAAAGCGTGCCGGACGATCTTTCTCTGCCGTTACCTGCGCTCTGAGGCGCTCAGGCGCGAGATCAACGAGGGGCTGAACGTCGTCGAGAACTGGAACAGTGCCAACGACTTCATTCTGTTCGGCAAGAGCAGCGAGATCGCCAGCAATCGCCGGGACGACCAAGAGTTGACGATGCTGACGTTGCACCTGTTGCAGAACTCATTGGTCTACATCAACACCTTGATGCTGCAACAGGTGTTGTCCGAAGAGGCGTGGGAGGGCCGGCTAACGAGCATGCAGGCGTTGAGGCACCCCGGAAAATGAAAGATGCTGCGCGGGAGACCGTGCAGCGAGGTCGGTCAAGTGTTTGGCGACTCGATCCTGATTGCTAACCCATCTTTAACAGCCCCCATTGATATTTCACGCGCTGTGGCGGGTAAGCCGCTGATTTGGCTATAGGGGCAATCGGATTTCCGAAAAGTAGTGCCATAATATTCTATAGGGTCTATTGCCAT
>JBAUWJ010000061.1:0-22285 GCA_049583715.1 Arenicellales bacterium
CGTCTAAGTGTGTAACAGCAAGAAAGGCTGCAGACAAGTTATCCATACACAGCAACTATCTGGAGATGAACAGATGAATACGCGTAACGCACTCTGGCAAATCGGTGGAGCCGCCATTCTCTTCGGAGGCCTGGCACTGACGCCGCTCGCAGCGGGTGCTACGGTGGTGAAGCAGAATCCGCTCAAACCCACCGCCGGAACGCAACTCACGTCCCAGGGCCAATCGTCCTTCAACGCGGAGACGCTCGCGGGGCGGGTTGGCTACATTCACGTCAACAACGGCGGCAAAGCCCGCCTTGAGACCGCGAGCAACGGCCATGGCAGGGATCTCGTACTGGTACCGAAGGTCGGTTACGTCAACGTCAACATGGCTTCGTAGCTCGGCCCGCGCTCCGGGCGGGGCGGCAAGCGCCGTCCCGCCCGCTTCCTGCAGGGACCTTTCCAGTGTGCCGGCGCTTCCACCCTGTGGATATCGGGTTTATCCTTATCTGTACCCAACGGCTCGAACCGGGGCGCATACACGTCGACGAGGCGCCTCCGGTTGCCGGAAGAACGCAGGTCATTTGAGGAAAAGACATGTCCCTGTTTCAGCACCATGCCGAGAAGGTGGCCGCACTCAAGAAGATACCGTTCCTGTCTTCCGTGAATGACGAGGATCTCAACCGTCTGGCACTGAACGTGGCGGAAAGAGACGTCAAGTCCGGCGATGTCCTGATCGAACAGGGCCAGGCGGGGAGCTCCCTGTTCATGCTGCTCAGCGGCAAAGCAGGCGTGTCACGGGATGGTGAGCAAATAGCCACCTGCGGTCCGGGTGGGTTCGCGGGAGAACTGTCTCTGCTGCTGGGTGACCCCTGCAACGCCACCGTCACGGCCCTCGAAGATTGCGCGCTTCTCGTGCTGGAACGCCGGCCCTTCAATGCTCTTCTGGATTCCGCCCCCACCCTCACGAAGCAGATCCTGAGAGACGTCGCCCGCCGTTTCAGCGACTTGAACGATTGATCGAGATAGCAGCTCGAGCTCTTCTTCGCAGTTGCTACACTGATGATATAAGAACACATCCCTTCCACAACGATTCGTTACGAGGGCTTTGTCATGTCGAGCACGATTTCCTGGAATCTGCAGATGGCCGTCCGCGACGGCAGATTGGACGACGCCCGCAAACTGATGAGCGAAATGGTCGCGTCCACGGAGCGGGAGTCCGGCACACAAACCTATGAATGGTTCCTGAGCGAAGATGGCAAGGCCTGTCACATCAACGAGCGCTATGCCGACTCCGAGGCCGTGATGGTTCATCTCGGCAATTTCGGGGCCAAGTTCGCCGATCGCTTTCTCGCGTGCTTCGAGCCGACTTCCTTTTCGGTCTATGGCAGTCCCAGCGCCCAGGCGCGCGCGGGTCTGGACGGTCTGGGAGCGGCTTACCTTGCATCGTTCGGAGGGTTCGCCCGCTAGCGTGTCCCCGGAGGGCACAAGCGGCACTGGACGCTTCGAACCCGGCTGCGCGACCGTCAGGCGGAGCAACGCCGCCGGACCTCTTCAAGACCGGGATTGAGGGCGGGACCGAGCCATTCGTCCATTCGCTCGATCCACCCGTGCAGACCATCGTCCGCGCGCAACAGTTCGAACCGTGAAACGGCGCGCGCCCACACGAACATGCTGTGAAGGGCAAAGTCGGCGTACGTAGGACGTTCACCGCCGAGAAACGGACTTCGCTTGATCAACCGGCGGGAGGGATGCAGCAGGGTCTGGAATGCCGGACGTTCCGACTCGCGTGAGGACTGCATCTGTTCCAGGGTCGTGCCGAACCGCTTTTCCCTGCCGGTGCGAAACTCGAGGCGATCATCTTTCGCCATGTCGTCGTGCACGTCCTTGATGATCATGCGATTGACCCGGGCCATCAAGGTAGCGTCGACCCAGCAGGTGACGAACTCCGCGAGTGGAAAGCCATTGGCTCCGCCGAACAGCAGGCCGCCGGGATCGCGCCGCGCCGAAAGAAATCGTGCAATTTCCCAGCTGTCCCCCACGGTTTCGCCGCCGTCGATGATAACCGGGACGGTGGTATGCTGCCCCGGAAGGTGACGGCGTATCTCGCCGAATCCCAGCAGACGTACCTCGAATGGAATGCCGAGCAGGTGAAGGGATTCGCGGACCCTCCATCCATACGGACTTACCGGTCGCCCGGCGGGGTTGCCCAGGTCGTACAGGATTATCGATTCGCTTGCCATACCGGTATCGCCTGCGCCTTCTACTCGCTCCAGGTCGTCACCGGCGCTTCGCCAGGGATGCGGGAGTCTCGGCGCCCATGGCGATCGGGCAGGGTAACAGAGACAGCCGGCAGTGCCCAGGGCAGCGCGGCAGCGGGAAGACGCTGATCTCGGTCAAAGGCAGCGGTTGTCATCCTGCGCGATCCAAGGTGAAGCCGCGATGGGGATGGACGCGGCGCTGTGCGAAGGTCGTGCCGGCGTAGGCGAACAACGCCGCGGCCGCGCATGCGACGAGGGCAATGAACATCGGGTAGGGCGTGCCGTCGTGGGTGAAGCCGATGAATTGGACGGCCGCCGCACCGATCGCCATCTGCATCCCGCTCATCAGACCGGACGCCGCCCCGGAGCGCTCGGGCTGCGCGGAGACGGCCTCCGCCTGTACCGGTGCGATGGCGATCGCCGCGATGAAAGAAAGCACGGTGGCCGGCACAAAGAGCGTCGCCGTGTCCCAGTCGAGCTTGTAGACGACCACCAGTCCTCCTATTGCGGTCGCCAGGCAGCCTGCTCCCGAGAACGAGATCAGCTTGCCGCGAGGCACGAGGTGGCCCCAGCGGCCGGCCGCGTAGTTGCCGGCGATGTAGAAGGCACCGAGCACCACGAACCAGGCGCCGTACTCGGTCGCGGTTCCGCCGCGCACTTCCACGATCAGGTAGGGGATCGCAGCCTGGGTGACGAAGAAGGTGGCCATCACGAAGCTGAAGAAGAGCGCGGGGCCGAGGTAGCGACGATCGGCCAGCAACGCGCCGTAGCTGCCGAACACTTCGCGCAGGCCGGGCCCGGAGGTTTGCACGGGATGCGTTTCCGGCAGGCGCGCTGCGAGCAACGCGAGCGCCACCGCGCCGAGGGAGCCGCAGAGCGCGAAGATCGCACGCCAGCTGGCATGATCGAGCAGGACTCCGCCTGCGAGAGGGGAAAGCGTCGGCACGAAGATCATGACCACGGTGACGTAAGCGAGTACCTTGGCGCTGCGCTCGCGGCCATAGACATCGTGGATAACCGTCCGCGTGAGCACCAGGCCGGCGGAGCTGCCCGCCGCCTGCAGCATGCGGCCCGCGATGAGGACGCCCGGCGTGGGCGCGAAGTCTGCAATTGCGCTGCCCACGCAGAAGAGCGCCGTGCCGGCGAGGATCACCGGACGCCGGCCGTAGCGGTCGGAAAGGGGGCCATAGATCAGCGTCATGACGGCGATCGTGGCGAACGCCAGGCTGATCAGCGTTTGCGCGGCGGCCATGGAAATCGCGAAGTCCCGGTGCACGAAGGGCACCGCGGGCGTGAGGATCTGGGTCGCCATGGGGCCCAGCGCGTAGGCCGCCACGAGCGCGCCGAGGGCCACCAGGTTGAGCTGCTTCATCGTCGTCTCCCGTGTAAGAGGAGCCGGGTCCGCGGAACGGTCCCGGCCGTCATGTCACGGGGACTATAGCGGCGCCTCGTATCCGCCCGGTTTCAGTCTCTGCACCGGTTTGTTTCTATTGTTTGCCCCGGCACATCCCGGGGCCCTCAGCGGCTGATGAACTCGCCGAGGCGGAGCAGCAGCCCGTAGAAGTGCTCGCGCCGGATCCGGCCGACAGCGCCGATATCGCCGCGCCGCATGGCTTCCAGGATGTCGCGGATTTCGACCTCCAGCGCGCCGCAGACGGCGGCCCAGTCCATATCGGGCAGAAACGTGAGCCAGATCCGCGCCACCCGGTAGTAGAGCACCTCGGTGATCTCGCGCAGTGGCGAGCTGCCGATGAGCTCCAGTAGGCAGTCACCGAACTCGTTGCAAATGCGTGCGTATTCTTTGACGTCGCGTCCGGCCTTGAGCTTACGCGCTCGCTTGAGCAGGAGCTCGACCCGGCGGATGTTCTCGCGGCTGGCAGGGCGGGGCGAGAGGTCGCCCATCAACTCCGCGAGCCGCATGCGCAGGTTGTAGATCTCCCTGAAAGTCCTGAGATCGATGTCGGTTACGATGGTCCCGACCCCGTTCTTGATCGAGACAAGGCCCTCGAAGTCGAGCCGCTGTAATACCCGCCTCACGGGCGTGCGGCTGACGCCGAACTCCGCGGCAATCTTTGTTTCGCTCAGCGCGGTGCCCGGGGGATGCTCCAGGAGTGAGATGCGCTCGCGCACCGTCTTGTAGATGCGCTGGTAGCGGGCCGTCGAGGATTCACGGGGGGCCGCTGTGCGTCGCGCCCCGCCCGAAGCCCGGTTCAACGGGTGCCGGCGCGTTGCCGGCGACCGCTTCTTGCGTGTTTGGTCCATGGTTGATCTGCCGTAATCAAAGCGTGCCGTCGTCATCACTGATGCGTCTGTCGGAGGCCGGGGGCGGGGGGCGAAACATGCGCCTTGACGCCCGGGGCCGACGGATGTTATACAGCAGTGGACGAGCTGTGTACAGCACGTACACAGGATCCGGATGGCGACGTCGTGCCCCCTGACAACAGCGGCGGATTCCTGCATGCCCGCCGAATAACTTACGAATGCGCAATGCAGGCCCTGCGCCCCCCGGCGTGTCGGCCGCTCTTTTGCTGCCCTGCGGGTCCGGCCCCGTGCGCCACCCGGAGGAACTTCATATACCTATCGCATCGGAGGACAAAAAACATGAGCACAGACAATACAAGAAGACGCTTTCTCCTGGGCACTGCCGGTCTGGCCGCTGCCGGTTTCGCCGGAACGCTGCCCGGTATCCGAAACGTACGAGCCGGCGAAGCCGGCTTCACGGCGGTGGAGTGGGGCGGACCCTACATCAAGGCGGCGAAGAAGATTTCGGCCAAGTGGGGCAAAGCCGATATCGACTGGGTACTCTATACGGGCGGCGCCGCTTCGATTCTACCCAAGATCAAAGCCCAGTGGCCGCACCCGCAATATGACATGCTGGCGAGCTGGGACCCGGTCTTCGACACCATGATTCGCGAGGACTGGCTCGAGACGATCACCACGGCCGACGTACCCAACCTCCAACACGTTCCGGAGGACCTCATCATCAAGGACGATTCGGGGAATTGGAAGTCGGTGCCTCGCAGCATTTCCGGCGCCTTTTTCGGCTACCGCAAGGACACCTGCCCGGTCGAGATCAAGACCATCGACGACCTGCTCGACCCCAAGCTGCAGGGGCAGATCTGCTGGCCCGCCCCGCTCGAGAATGAGAACCTGCAGATGATCGCCCTCGCCCTGCACGGCGGCGGCAGCGAGCACAATATGGAGCCGGCCTGGGACTTCATGAAAAAGCTCGCCAAGAGCGGCAACATCGGCCTGGTCGCTCACGCCGAGCAGGACTTCATCAACGCCATGACCACGGGGCAGGTCTCGTGCGGGTTCTGGAACGCCGGACCATGGGGCAACGTCGCAAAGCACTTCCCCTGCGAGTTCCTGACCAAGGTTCCCGACCAGCCGGGAATGAAGTTCTATCTCTTCACGGAGGGCTGGTGCGTCATGAAAGGCACGAAGAACAGGAAGGCGGCGCTGGAGTACATCAACTTCGGCATGTCCGCCCCCATGAACCAGATGCTGAACGACACCATCGTCGAGGCCCCGACCAACTCGAATGCGACGCCCCTCAAGGGGATGGAATACATGGTGTTCAGCGAAAGCGGATTGAAGAAGTACACGTACCGGCCGGACTACAACCACATCTCCAAACAGGTGGACGGCTGGCAGAAACGCTTCGAGACCGAGATCGTGCCGCTGCTCGGCGCATGATCCGCATCCTGCAGCGTGCCGGTGGTGCCCGGAGCGCACCACCGGCGCGGTGCGCGCGCCCGGAGGGGAGGCCGCGATGAAACTGGACCGAATGGGCGTCCTGCTGCTGCTGCCGGGACTGGCGCTTCTTCTCTTTCTCCTGGTGCTGCCGCTTGTCAACACGCTCCTGGTCAGCTTCAAGCTGTTCACGCCCGGCCAGATCGGGGCCGCGGCGAACGCGCCTTTCACCTGGCAGAACTATCTGCAGCTCTTCAACCATGCCTATCTGTATTACTTCTTTCAGACCTTCTGGATCAGCTTCATCGCCACGGCCATCGCCCTGATCGTCGGATTCCCGATCGCGTACATCGTCGCCCGTCTCCCGACGGGGTGGAAGCGAAAGCTGCTGGTGAGCTTCCTGGTGATGGTGATGTTTCTGAGCGCGCTCGTGCGCGTCTATTCCCTCGCGCTGACCTTCGGCCCCGTCGGATTTCTCATGCCGGTTGCCCGGTCTCTCGGCATCAACCCCAATGGGGGACTGATGATCGAGTTGATCACCATAGCGGGACTGCTGCACTACGTCATCCCGATGTCCGCACTGGTGCTCATCGGCACCATCCAGAACATCAATCCACGGCTGACCGACGCCGCCGAGGCGCTCGGGGCGCCGCGCTGGAAGGCCCACCTGACGGTCACCGTGCCGATGGCCAAGAAGGGACTGGTGGAAGCCTTCCTGATCAGCTACACGCTGTGCATCAGCGCGTTCGTGATCCCGATGATCCTCGGCCGGGGGCGCCTGCTGTTCGTCACCAATCTCATCTTCAACCGCTTCAGCCTGGTTGCCGACTATCCGAGCGGCGCGGCAATGGCGGTGGTCATGGTGGTCGTCTCGCTCGTCCTGGTTTACGCGGTGACACGCTTTGCGTACCGCGAGCCGCAGGGAGACGCGCGATGAAACGCTTCTCCGACGGTATTGCCGGGGTCTTCCTGACGGGCGTCCTGGTCGCGACTGCGGTATTGCTGATACTGCCGATCATCGTAGCTGTGGCCATGTCCTTCGACGGCGCGAGCTACATGGCGCCCTTCCCGCCCCACAGCTTCTCCACCCAGTGGTATGGAAGCTTCTTCGGAGACAGCTACTATATCGACGGCCTGAAGGTGAGCGTACTGCTCGCCGTCCTGGCAACCCTCATTTCGACCACGGCCGGAACGGCTGTCGCCGTGGTCCTCGACCGTTACGACTTCCCCGGCAAGGCGATGCTCTCTTCGGCCTTCATGTCCCCCATGGTGGTGGGCGGCGTGGTGGTCGGGTTCTCGCTGCTCATGTTCCTGTCCAGGCTCGGCATCGACAATGGCGTGCTGCGGCTGCTCGCCGGGCACGTCATCATCACGCTCCCCTTCACCGTTCGCTCCTCGCTGGCCGGGCTTGCCGGCATCAATCCAACGCTCGAGGAGGCGGCATTGAGCCTGGGCGCCAACGAGCGCAAGGCGTTCTTCGATATCACTTTGCCCCTTGCCAAGACCGGAATCATCGCCGGTGGCGTCTTCGCGTTCGCCTTCTCCATGGATGAGGTCGCGGCAAGCATGTTTCTCACCACGACCAAGGTCTATTCGCTGCCGATCGCGCTGATCAGCATGATGCGTTCGAACTTCAATCTGACCATTGCGGCCGCGGCGGTTCTGCTGCTCGGGTTGACGGTGGTGCTGATCACGATTCTGGACCGCCTGGTGGGGATGGACCGGGTGGTCGGGCAGGGCACCTACGGAGGCTGACACGAAATGAACGACGAAGCTGCGGTCACTCTCGAGCACATCGATAAACGCTTCGGCGGGGTCAAAGCGGTCGAGGACTTGTCCCTGAACGTCAAAAAGGGCGAGAGCATTGCCCTGCTGGGGCCCAGCGGATGCGGCAAGACCACAACGCTCCGGCTGATTGCAGGCTTCGAGCGGCCCGACGGCGGACGCGTGCTCATCGATGGCGTCGATGTGAGCGGCAAGCGGCCCTACGAGAGGAACGTGGGGCTGGTGTTCCAGGACTACGCACTCTTCCCGCATATGAATGTGGAACAGAATGTCGCCTACGGACTGCGCAATCGAGGCTACCCGAGGGACGAAATCCCGGATCGGGTGAAGCAGATGCTCGAGCTGGTCAGTCTTGCCCGCTTCGCGGGGCAGCGGCCGGGCAAGCTCAGCGGCGGCCAGCAGCAGCGCGTGGCGCTCGCGCGTGCACTCGCCACCTCACCTTCCGTGCTGCTGCTCGACGAGCCCCTCTCGGCGCTGGACGCGAAACTCCGCCAGGAGCTGCGCCTCGAGCTGAAGGCGATCCTGAGTGCGGCGCGCTGCACCACCATCGTGGTCACCCACGACCAGGAGGAGGCGATGAGCCTGTCGGATAATATAGTGGTGATGCATGCCGGGCACATCATGCAGCGAGGCTCGCCCACCGAGCTCTATGACACTCCGGCCAACCGCTTCGTCGCCGAGTTCATCGGCCGCTCGAACTGGTTCTCGGGAACGGCGGTGCCGGGCAACCCGGAAGGAACCGGCCAATTGCGCACGAACGAGGGCCTGGAGCTGCGCATCCCCTGGCGGGGCGGACAGCAGGCGTGCGATGTGTGCGTACGGCCGGAGCGCATCACGGTCGGACGGCCGGATGAGGGGGACACGGCTGCGCCGGCAGCGTTCATGAATCATCTGCAGGGAACGGTGACGGACGTGGCGCCGATGGGGGCCGATGTCTATGTTACCGTGGAGCTGTCGACCGGAGAGATGCTGACGGTGGTGGAGCAGTACAAGGGAGAACTGAGCTTGAGCAGCGGTTCCACCGTTGCGGTGGGCATCCGCGGCGAGGACTGCATCGTGCTGCCGCGCGAGGCCGGCCGATGAATTCGATTTCCATGACGGTCGGCGCCGCGAAAGTGCCTGGTCGTTGTTGGCAGAAGACGCAATGAAGGCGAAATCCACTGTTACCGCGGACGGGGATGCGCCCGTTTGCGAGTTCGACGAAGGCCCCGGTCGATATCGCATCGGTCTCGTCGTGCTGGCCTCGGACCATGCCACCGAGCGTGATTTTCGCATGATGACGCCCACGGATGAGATGCTCTTCTACGTGAGCCGGGTCCGGAACGAGGGCTCCTGCAACGTGGAAGAGCTCATCGGCATGGCGCCCCGGCTCGAGGAAGCCGCCTCCCTTCTGATCCCCGACGGGCGCCTCGACGCGCTCGCCTATAGCTGTACCTCGGCGAGCATCGTCATCGGCGTGGACGCCGTGCGCGCAAGTCTGTGTGCGCACCGGCCCGGTGTGCCCTGTGCCACCCCCATCACCGGGGCGCTGGCCGGCATGGCGCGGCTCGGCGTGCGTCGCGTGGCCATGCTGAGCCCCTACATCGAAGAAGTTACCGCTGCGATGCACCGGTTCGTGGAGGCCCGCGGCGTCGAGGTGGTGGCGCTGCGCTCTTTCAACCTCGAGCGGGAAATCGACCTGGCGCGGCTTACGCCGCACGCAATCTACGAGGCGGCGGTGCGCCTGGATCGGCCGGACGCCGAGGCGATCTTCATTCCGTGCACCGCAATCCGTGCAGTCGAAGTCATCGAGACCCTTGAAAAGGCGCTCTCCAAGCCGGTCCTCACCAGCATTCAGGCGCTGTTCTGGGAGGCGGTGCGTTTCGCAGGCTACGCCTCGCCCATCCCGGGGTTCGGGCGACTTCTGCTGCAGTAGATCGCGTTCCCGTGGATTGATGAGGAGGAGACTCTCCAGCTCGAGGAATGCAACCGGGAAACGAAGGGAGTCGATGGGACTTCGTACGGTGGATTCACCCGAATGATTGAGCCGAACTCTCTTCGCTGCCATTCCGGTCGATCGCCGTCAAGCGCGGCTCAGTATTTATTCGGTCAGGCTTCGTAAATGTCGAAGCCAGTCCAATTGGAATAGCAACGAACTTCGCCGAGTTCGATGATTATTGGAGGCCGTTTCTCGGTGGCCAGGGGCCTGCACCGACCTATGTATCGAAACCAGAGGAATCCGACTCCGGCAACAGCGCCGGGGAGCCACTACCGGAAGGTGGCGCCGAACCGCGCACAGGGAGCCCGGGCTGATATGATACGCGCCCGCAATGTTTCGTTTGGGAACGAGGGTGGCCGCAAGTGGCAATATCGAGTGACACGCGTGAAGCGTTCGATGAGTCCGGATTGAACCCACGGGGCGCCTCGCCCCTCAAGAAACCACTCCATGCGAGGCTCGCGTCGTGTGTCGTTGAAAGGCGCGTGCCGTGGATCTGCGTCAGGCTGGGTCGCAAACTCGATGTCGAGCTCTACCGCCTGAAATGCCTGTGGGAGCACTGGCGGCCCGATCCGGCCGGCGGTCACCTGGCGGCTTCGTACGCCAGGAACCCACGCTGCCTGTATGCATCGGCGGTTGGTCGCGAAGGGAAGCCTCTTCTCGAATCCATCATCGAGAGTGTCGATGTCCCGGATATGGACTTTCTCGTGTTCTGTTACGATGACACGTCATTCGACGAAGACGTATTCCGGGACATCCGGCTCATCCGTACCAAGGGATTGAAGTGGCAGCTGATGAAAAAGTATCTCACTCCCGACCTCTGCCGGAACTACGATTACATATTCGCCTGGGACGACGATATCGCCGTCGACGGCTTCTCGTTCCGGCGCTTCATGGAAATAATGCGGCGAAACCGCCTGGAAGCGGCGCAACCTGCATTGACGCCCGATTCATACGTCAGCATCGGTCTGACCCGCCGGCACGCGGGTGTCGCCGGGCGCTTCACCGACGCCATCGAGAACATGGTACCGGTCTTCACGAGGCCGGCCTGGGAGAAATACTGGGTATCACTCGAGGAGCACGGGTCGTTCTGGGGCTGGCAGCACGTAGACACTGCCCGGTCGGCCTGCGGCTACCGCCGAATGGGGATCATAGACCGGGAATGCGTCAGGCATACGAGACCGGTTCGAAGCAAACGGACAACCGCGCGTGAGGAGCAGCAATCATACTTCGATCGACACCCCGAATTGACGCGTGCCAGGAGAATAGTGTACGGACACATGAAATAGTCTCCGGGTGTGAGCCGAACGCCTATGTATATCCCTCCCTTCATGAAGTTCGCCGTCAAGCGGGCGATCTTGTCCATGGGGTACACGATAGTACCGGCTTCGGGGAAACCGCGGCCGGACCTGGACGGCCCGGACAAGCAGCAGTTCAAAGCTTGTGCGAAGGCGGTAACGGGCAGGCACAGGCAGCAATCGCTGGACGACGTGGAGGCTTTGAACCGCAAGTACCGGGAGCCGGTATTCGGGGAAATGCGAATCTGGGATCTTGTGGAGCGTTTGTCTCTGTGCGTGGACCCAACGGACGGCAGGTTGCTGAACACCAGTCAATACATCCACGTCCTGCAGATACTGGAGGCCATGGACCGGGATGGTGTCCAGTCAACCGAAATGTACGTGGCGGCAATGGTGCACGATCTCGGCAAGCTGCTCCTTCTGACCTCTGAGGCGCCCGAGAACATCGTATGCACCAATTCTCCGATCGGCGACTACGAACCCGGCATTGGTCTGGACAACATCGTCACTCAATGGAACCACGACGAGTTCGCCTATTCGAGGTTGAAAGATTACGTGTCCGACGAGATCGCGTGGCTGATCAGGTACCACAGCATGGACCTTCCAACGTGCGAGAAATACATGGACGATCGGGATCTGCGCTGTCGTGACCGGTATTTTTACGCTTTTCACCGCTACGACTTCGGTACGAAGTCTCCGCATCGAAATCCCGGTCGACATTACCTCACCGATCGGCGGGATCTTCTGGAGTCCATCTTTCCCCATCCGATTCCGTTTTGAAGGGAAGGACTGAAACTGTCACGAAGAGATCGTCCTATGCGCGTCAAACGACCGTCCAAATCACCTCAAAGAGATTGCCTCGCTCGCGAAATTTCTACGGCGCGGACTCTTGTAGGGAAACGCCGGTTAGCCCCAATGTTGCAATGACTCAGGCCGAATGCGCCTGCGCGATGGCCTGAAAGGGCTCGCGAACCACCGCGTTATTGCCCGGTCGCCGTACGGGCAGGCGTCATCAAGGTCATTCACAACCTTCCGGAAAGTACAAAACCACCACGTCCCCGCATGCGGACGCAGCGGGAATGGGGGGGAAAGAGATCCCCGTGCCCTACGCGTTGCCGGGCACGGGGATTTTGAGAGCCACGCGGTAAAGGCGCTGGCTTAGGCCTTCAGGCCAAGCGCCTCGCGGGTCTTCTTATCGGCATGACCGGTGGCCTTCAGCTTGTGCGCGGTCTGGAACGCCTTGATCGCGGAGCGGGTCTTCTTACCCAGGTAACCGTCGGTCTTGAGCTTGGCGCCGTCCTTGTTCAGTGCTTCCTGGATGGACTTCACCAGCGCCGATGGCGCGTGTCTGGCTACCTTGTGTGCGGTCTTTACGGTCGCGGTTTTCGCAGGCGCGGCTGGTGTCTTGGTGTCCCCCATGGCCCCAGCGGTGGCGGCGAGTCCGAGCACCATCGCGGCGCTCACTGCAACAAGTTTGTTGGTACGTGCGTTCATGAGATTCACTCCAAAAGTCAAAAAGACATAACAAAGATTAAGGAATGCCTTGGAGGGGTCGGGCTGGGGCTTGTCGGCAAGAACTACGAAACACAACACACTTCGGCTGCATTCCAGCAAGACCAACAGCAAAGCGGACGTAATTTATACGCTGTTGCAGAAATATGAAAGTCCTAAATCTCCGCCTCCCGATCCGGCACAACGTTACATTAGCGCTGTAATTTCAATAACTTACGCACTTCCGTTCCGGGCGACTTCGACTCTGCGGGACAGCAGCTCGTTCAAGGTCCCCTCCACGCTCCCTCGGACCGACTCGTTTCCAAGCCGCTACAATTACCTTATCAACGGTACCCCTTGAAACGGACGGTGGCGCCGCCGCCTGAAGATTTGCCCCGGCGCTGAATGAAGTCATACTCGTAATCCACTTCGGGATCCCATTTTTCAGACCAGATCCAGAGTGCGGCTTCGACGGGCCGTTCTTTGCTCACGTGTATTTTGCCGAATGAAACAAAACCGTGCAGCTCTGCTTGTCGGACAATGACATTGGAAGGATCGAGACCCTCGACGTCGCAGAATTCGCCTCTGATACGCTCGAAGTGCCGGGCTGCTTTCTTTTCGGCGCGGGTGTCTCTGTGCCCAGGTAACAGGATGTTCTTGCGACTTTCGGAATCGATGGCAAAAATGCAGACGGCATCTTCCGGCAGGTGGGCAGCGTAGATCGTGGGCTGGTAGAAAGCGCCGTCGCGCTCCGTGCTGTTGAGCATGATCTTCCGCATGGCCGTCAGTCCTGGAGGCGCCGGCATGCCGCCCCCGCTTCCGTCTCCTGACTCTGCCAGAAGTGTCGATGCGCTATCGGGGTAGGCGGGTCCGTCGAGATCGAGGTTCTTCAGTGCTGCCTTGCGGTTCTGGATTGCGAGTGCGTCCGGGTTGGTGACACCGTCGGCTGAGAACGGATCTTCGTCGCTCGTGATGAATGCCATCATGCACGAATGGCTGGGTGCACTCATCGGGATCGTAAAGGAAGGCCATACCGCCAGCCGCGTCGTTCCCGGCCCGATCGTACCGATTGAGAATGCGGCACCGACCGGGTTCCAGTCCGATACGCCCGACGGTACCCAGTTGAACGGGTTCGCCAGCAGACCGGCTGGGAAGGCGGGCAGTCCGCCGGAAAGCATGGCAAAGAAGACGCGCACCTTCACATTCGTCACCGTGAAAGGACCTTTGTTGTGCACCGTCACATACACCCGGTTGCTGCCGCGTCTGCCGCCATAATGCTGTACTCTGTTGTAGAGTTCCATCGCATTCGTCACGGCCGAAGGTGTCTGCATTGCAGGATCGACGATGATGTCGGGGCTCTGCCAGTGCCAGCAACGATAGCCGGGCAGATAGGGATGGGTAACGCCGTCTGGAGCCGGCTCGGCACCGGCATCTGCAAGGTGGCTCCGCATGTAGAGGAAATGATCGGTACAGGCAGCCGGATCGAGATGGCGTTCCCACACGCCACGGCCGAAGGTTCCCGCCCGGAGCATGCGTGATGGTCCGTGGATCCTCAGCAGCATGACCGCGGCGTTTGGCAGTCCCTGGTCGAACGGCGCCCAGTCGTCGCCCGCTGCATTCCACGCATACACCCCGCGGTCGGCGCCGCAATAAACTTTGGAAGGATCCAGCGGGTCGATGATGATCGCATTGACGGGATTGGCAATCGCCAGCCCGTCCGATTTCTGCACCCAGGCCGTGGCGCCTGCTTCGAGACGGAACACATGCTGGTTGGAAAACTCACCCGGGTCTTCGCCTTCCAGCAGGCTGGAAAAGCTTACCCAGACATTTTCGGAAGGATCCACCGCAACTCCGGAGATCTGCTTGTTTGCCGGCAGACCCGTATAGGTCACTTCCGTTGAGGTAACGGTCGTCGTATTCCACACGCCGATTGGCGGTCCCTGCAGCCGATACACCTGGCCGCCGGTTGTCCCCATAAACACGACGAGCGGATCGGTTGGATGGAAGCCCATCGCTCGAACGGTTGCCGGGAGACCGGTGAGGACATCCGACCAGGTATCCCCGCGGTCGTCGCTTCGCACCACGGTCGTTCCGCCGATGAAGAGCACGCCTTCCGTCCGCGGATCTGGAAAGAAAGGTGTCCACCAAGGCGACCCCGTCGGAATAGAAAAGGGGGTGGTGAATAGTCTTCCGGCATCGTCCGAACGTGCCAGCGAAGACTCCGGCCCCGTTCCGTAGTAGTGGTACATCCCGTTGAACGGATCGATTGTCGCCACCACTGCATCGCCGTCCATTGCGTTATGCGTGACATACGTTGCCCAGGTCCGGAACCAGATCGGCGCGCCGCTGTAATGAAATCCGCCGTTATCCTGCGAACCCGCGATCATGATCGCGTCGTATTGCGGGTGCTGTCCGATATCGTACACCTGGATGCTGGCAATATCCTGGTTGCGCGCCTCCCAACTTGCAGTGAGATCGGGCGAATAGAAAAATCCGCCGTCGCAGCCTATATACACCTTGTCTGGATCAGAGGACCCGAAGGCGATTGCATGGGAGTCGGCATGAACACGCGTCCCGATGGTTGATGCCACGTTGGCCCAGGAGCCGCCGCCGTTGATCGATTTGAAAATATCGACAACTGCGAGCAGTACCGTCTCCGGGTCGTCGGGATGGGGAAGGATCGCTAGGTTGTACGATGCCTGGTAAATGCGGCCGAGGGTCGAGTCGGGGATCGTGCAGGCAGTCCAGTCGGCGCCGTAATTGGTGGAACGAGCCACATGCGCCAGCATGTTTCCGCTGCCGGGTTCAGAAAAAGCGGCGTAGATATGCTGCGGGTGACTGCGGCAGGCACCGAGAGCGATCCGTTTGGCGCCTGTCGGTGCACCGGGAACAGTGACCGGCGAAAACCCGGACCAGCCGGTTCCCGAATTCGATGCAGAATAGATGCCCAGCGAGGAAAGTCCGGCAATAAGGCGGATGGTTCCCGGTTCTGCCGGATTCCGGGCCAGCACGACACCGGCCGCCGGGTTGACGGAAAGCTGGTTCCAGCCAGTCCCTCCGTTGGTGCTCTCCCAGATGCCGTTGCTGGCGGCCACATAAAGATGATTCGTATCCATGGGATCGATGGCGATGCGGGCGATATCCGCCATGCTGAAGTAGGAGGTTCCGATCTCTGTCCAACTGATTCCCCCGTTGATGGTCTTCAAGAGGCCGTTTCCGTAGTAGTAACAGTCGGAATCGGGCACGTATTCCCCCGTCCCGGCATAGACGGTATCCGGCGTCACCGGGTCGATGGCGATGGCACCGATCGCCAGGCTGAACTGGTCACCCGTTTTCGGAACCCAGCTAAGCCCGTTGTCGATCGTTTTCCAGACGCCGCCGTTGGCCGTTCCCACATAAATCGTGGAAGGCGCGGTGGGATGAACGGCGATCGAGCACAGACGGCCGGAGCAGTCGGTGAATGAGCTGCCTTTTCCTTCGCTGAACGGCGCAGGTCCCATGGGCGTCCAGTTGCATCCGCCCATGACGGGCGCGGTAAAGAAAATGGACCCGCCATGGGCCTGCGGCGATTTCCCGTGGATCCGTTCCCAGTCAATTCTCCCGAGATCCACCGCCCCGGCAGGCAGGCCTTGTGCTGGATCAAAGCGGCGCTCGTTGAAGGCATCGATGCGCAGCAGGTTCTTGTTGATCTTCTCCCGGGGGACGTCGTTTCCCGGCCACACACGCTTTTCGACGACGAGCTTGCGCTTCAGCAGAATCCTTTCGTCTCTGGTCATCGCCTCGAGCCTGTATTTGCCGGGCTCCAGTCCACCGGTTACGAATTCGGCCAGGAAATCACCGTTGCCGTCCGGAACGACCAAACCGTTCCAGTTGTTTCCGCGGAGGATGCGTTTAGGGTGCAGACGCTTTTTGCCGATTCGAAAGGCGACCGCGTCGATAGGCCAGTGGCGGCCGTGGGCGAGCAGCAGGTCGCCCCGCTGCAGCGTTTTCACCCTGAGACCCAATGATGGAGAATGCGCTCTCGGAGTCTTTGCTTCGGTATCGTCTTCTTTCGAGTGTCGGCGTTTCATATCTCCTCCTTCTGGTTGTAGGTGGAAATCCCGTCATACCGGGGAAAGCCGCTGTTTCTCCATCGTCCAACAGGGGTTACTGATTCGGGGCTGCTTTTCTACCCGATCCCGCTTCTACGGTCCCTTTAGCGGATCGGTTTGCCTTGCAGTCAGGACTCCGACTGGAGGGCACTATTTCCTGCTCGCCACTCATACCGTGCCATCAAGAAAGACATAACGGTCACAACCAAAAGAACCGAAACCATGACCCACTCGAACGAACCATCTCCACTATCCGGACTGAGGCCGAATGCTCCCTCGATCCAGTGTGGCCAGACGACTGCGGCCGTCAAGAGACTCCCTGTCACTAAAAACATGGCTGCTTCCAGCCAGAACCGAAATCTAAGCATTGTGCTCATCGTGTTATCTCCTTAGTCTTCAATAGGGCTGCCGGGCGTTCAGTGGTAAGACTTTGACGCGGAATGCTGAACCTCGTCAGTCGTGAGGAATCACGACATGCGGCTTCGACAGGTCGATGATCGCTCGGGTGCCCGCGTTCGCCGGCGCGCGCGCCGCCAGAGAATGCGTGCCGCCCAAGGTGTCGCGTATCTGTGCGGTAACGGCATGCGGTGGATGGCTCGACGCGAGGCCGAAGAAATAGGATGAGTGTCCGCCACCCACGCTCGCCCCGGCACAGACCGGGGAAACGAAGTTGAAAGTGATGATCGAGCCGCTCTCGCTCGCGCTGCTGGGTTTGACGGTGCCGATGCCGCCTTTCGTGATCACGAAGACCCGGTCCGCCCCCCCGTCGCCGTTGTAATCCAGCGCCGATACCGGACCGAAGTCCAGGGTCAGCCGGTTGACGCAAGGCAGGGCGGTGAGGCCCGCGAGCCGGGTCATATCGATGCGGTAGAGGTAGGCGACGAGGCCCGCACCGGGCGTGCCCGGTTTGCCGGCCGGCCAGGTGCGCGATTGCAGAAAAGCGTCGCCGGTAGTTGCCGGCAGAGTGAAATGCGCCACCGTGTCTGTGACCACGATCTTGCAGCTCGCGTCGAACTTGCAATTGACGGCGGGCGCGCTCACGTTGACGATGGTGAGTGGCGCGGCGTGCGCCACCGTTGTTCGCGCCAGGAACAGCGCCAGGGCGCCAATGAGGATTCGTACCGCTGCCTTCGCAGGCGTGGTCCATGAGTATCGAAGCAACCTTCCGGCGAACGCGTACACGACTACCTCATCATTGGGTACCGCATGTAAAAAGGAAACGGCAGGCTGATCCTTGAACTCTTGATATGGGTATAGAGGCGCCGCGCCGTAAGCGGCCGCGTTGCAGTGAGATATGTTCGTCGCAGAGCTCCATGCCTGGTATTCTGTACCCCGGCGATTCAGCGGGTTCACGGCCATGCGACGGGCGGCAGGATTTCACGTACGACGGGTGCGGGCGGACGGGCGACTTGATGAAGATCAAAACCCGCTCGTCAATACGCCTGTCGGTGGCTCGCCGATACCCGTGCTTCGAAAGTGCCGCCGAATTCACCATCAAGCATTTCGGCCTTGAACGTTCCGCTCACGAATATCTCGCCGCTCTCGCGGCCGTTCCAGGCCTGATCGAGCTTCCTGCCGGATCGCCTTCGCGGGGTTCCCTGCGATCCGCCTCGGCCAGGTCTGTGGTGGGCCGCGTGTGTAAGCTCACCCAGGCGCACGCGGCGCTGCAGCCTCGCCGATTCGCCGGTGAAAGACCGCGTCTGCAGGCGAGTTGTCGAGGAGAAACCTCCGGCTCATCGAAAACCTGGTACGGCTGTCCGCTGTTGCCAGCGGCATTTCAGGCCATGGTGGAGCTGGGTAAGGGCAACAGCCGCATGAAGGATTTTTCACGGCATCCGGGCTTGTCACGCAATATAGAGTGTCGCTCGGTCACGTTCGAACACGTCGAATTCCGCTGCCACTGTGACAAGAGTGTGACAAGGATTCATCGTTAAGCGCATCACATTTTAGATTGAAAACCGTGCCCCCTGTGGGTCGGAATTCATTCCGACTGAGAACACCCGCGCTGAAAGCCCGCCCTTCTATCGGACCTTCGGCATATTGTCCCAGTCGCAATGAATCGACCCACCGGTGGCTTCAACCGGTCCTGATGACCGTCAGTCTCCTGTTCGTGTTCAAGCTCGTGCTCGCATTCGCTGTCGATCATTACGCGGCCGCCAGTGCCCGTCACTCGCGGATGAATCAACTTTTGTCGACAGGAACACGCTAAAGGGTCATCTGGTTCAATAATGGATGCTTGCGGTTACCATTGCCGCGGGCGCCCTTCAGAAAAGAGGCCTCATTCATTATCGCCGCGGCGAGATTACTGTCCTTACCCGCACGGGGCTCGAGGCTGCATCCTGCGAGTGCTACGGAGGCGGCGGTTCACGACTACTCCGCCAGCTCGCCTGAAGATCCCTGGCAGCTGACAATCGCCCGAGGAGGCAATTTAAGCTGCTCCCCGCGCGGCGATCTTCGAAACCTGCATCCTGTGTGCGATGGCGTACAGAACATCTCGCGGAACAGGGGATACTAGGGGCATGGGAAACGGGAGAGTCCTTCCCGTATCCGCCTATCAACGAATCAAGGAGATGTTATGAACATTCCAAGATTGCCTGCCCAAACAAAGCCCGTTCTCTGGGGCGCAGTAGTGGGTGCTATCGCGCTCGCAATCGTCGGATTCAACTGGGGCGGCTGGGTAACCACCAGCACGGCGGAGAAACTCTCCGCAAGACAAGCCGAGGCTGCGGTCATCTCGGCGCTTACGCCAATATGCGTGCACCAGTTCCAGAAGAGCGCCGACGCATCGACAAACCTCGCTGCGCTGAAAGAGATCAGCAACACCTGGGAACGGCGTGACTATGTTGCGAAAGGCGGTTGGGCAACGATGCCCGGTAGTGCCGCCGAGCAGAACCGCGACCTCGCCGGGGCCTGTGCCGAAGAGCTCAACAAGCTCTAGTTGCGAAAATGCATATCCCCCGGCAGAGTCCGGGGGCTGCCTTCTCCGGTCGGCCGGACGACTGAAAAGCGGCGCCTTCACGCTGATTCAGCGCTTTGGCGGGCGCTGAATCTCAACGTCCACTTTCACATGCTGTTTCTGGACAGGGTGTATCTCGTCGACCGTGAGCCGCCCGTGTTTCGCCGGCTCTCAGCTCCGCGTCCCCAGGAATTGGAACAGTTGATCCACACGATCAGCCAGCGCGTGGGCGCTTACCTGGAACGGAATGGCCTGCTGTGCGCGATATCGACAACAGCTACCTGCGGCTCGAGGCGCACGAGGAATCCGCCATCGACGATCTGCTCGGCCATTCGGTCACCTACCGCGTCGCCGTCGGCCCCAAGCCGGGGGCAAGGCATTCACGGCAATCCGTTCCCGCCCGGGAACAAGACAGCGAAAACAGCCAACTAGCCTGGACCGCCGGCTTCTCTCTGCACGCCGGCGTCGCCGCCAAGGCCCACCAGCGGCGCAAGCTCGAGCGCCTGTGCCGCTACACTGCCCGCGCGGTCGTAGCCACCGAACGACTGGCCCTGACACGGCAAGGCAATGTGCGATACACGCTGAAAATCCCGTATCGCGACGGCACCACCCATATCATCCTCGAACCGCGTGCAGTCGGTGAAGCGCTCGTTCGCGAACGGCTGCCGCAAGGCCGGGATCGAGGACTTCAGGATCCACGACCTGCGCCCTACGGCGGCCGCCTGGCCGGTCCAGAGCGACGTACCGATCCGCACCGTCCGCGAGCTGTTGCGGCACAAGGACATCACGACCACGATGCGTTACGCGCATCTGGCTCCGGAACACGTCAGGGAGGCGGTTTCGGCCTTGGAGTGGTCACGTTTTGGTCACGGTGACCGAATTGGACAGGAAGGAAAGGATGCTAAGTGCTTGATTTGACTGGTCGGGGTGGCGTGATTCGAACACGCGGCCCCTGCCTCCCGAAGACAGTGCTCTACCAGGCTGAGCTACACCCCGATATCAGGCAGTCTTTGCCAGCGAATCCCGACCAACCGGTATCGCGTCATTGCGAGCGCAGCGAAGCAATCCAGAAAGGTTTCGGTTCCAGATCTTTCTGGATTGCTTCGTCGCTTCGCTCCTCGCAATGACGTGGGCTCGTCAGGCGCTCGCTCCGATCAGTAATTGCGCTCCACGGCGAAGACGGCCAAGTCCATCAGGGCCTGTTTATAAGGCGATTCGGGAACGATGGACAAGGCGCGCTGGGCTTTTTCGGCCTCGTCGCGGGCGCGGCGGGCAGTGTACGCAAGGGAGCCGGTGGATTCAATTGCTTCCTGGACCTTTTCGATGTACTCCAGGCCGCCGTTGGTAATGGCCTCGCGCAGGAGCTTCTTCTCGGCCGGGGTGCCGCGGACCATGGCGTTGATCAGGGGCAGGGTGGGCTTGCCCTCGGCGAGGTCGTCGCCGATGTTCTTGCCGAGCTCGTCGGATTCCGTACCGTAGTCCAGGACATCGTCGATGAGCTGGAAAGCGGTGCCCAGGTACAGACCGTACTGGGCCATGGCATGCTCCACGGCGGATGACTGGTTGCTGGCGACGGCGCCGAGCTGGGCGGCCGATTCGAACAGCTTGGCGGTCTTGCGGCGGATGGTCTCGAGGTAGCGCTCCTCGGTGGTATCCGGCGAGCCGCAGTTGATGAGCTGCAGCACCTCCCCCTCGGCGATCTGGTTAGTGGTCTTGGCCATGAGCTCCATGACCCGCATGCTGCCGATCTCCACCATCATCTCGAAAGAGCGCGAATACAGGAAGTCGCCCACCAGGACGCTGGCGGAATTGCCCCACAGCTCGTTGGCGGTGGCTTTACCCCTGCGCAGGTCGGAATCGTCCACGACGTCGTCATGCAGGAGAGTGGCCGTGTGGATGAACTCCACGATTGCCGCCAGGCTGATATGAACTTCGCTCATCTGCTGGCAGGCCCCGGCCGACAAGAGCAGGGTGACCGGCCGCAGCCGCTTCCCGCCGCTGTTGATGATGTAGGAGGCGAGCTGATTGATCAGGGCGATGTCCGAGCGCAGCCGCTCGGCGATCATGCGGTTGACGGCCTTGAGGTCCTCGTCAACGAGCTGGACGATGCCGGTGAGATCGGCCCGGCCGCCTTTGGCGGCGGTCTTGATGGGGGCGGATCGGATGTTCAAGGGCTATAGTGCTTGTTCTGGGATTGCGATTTGGACTAGAGAATGCCGGGGTTGATTCCAAACTGCAACCGAAAAAAGGCCTGCCGGCGGATCGAATTGACCTGGCTCGGCGGGGTGGATAAAATCGCGCGCTCCCTTTGAGACAGAATACGGTCTCGCGCCCAAATTTCCCTGGAGAATCAATCATGTATGCGGTGATCGAAAGCGGCGGCAAGCAATATCGCGTGGCCGTCGGCGATCGTGTCAGGGTCGAGAGCCTCAAGGCCGAGCCCGGGACCGAGCTGCGGCTCGATAAGGTGCTGCTCGTCAGCGACGGGGAAAGGACCGAGGTCGGGAATCCCTACACCGGCGCCGTGGTGGCGGCGACGGTCGTGGAGCACGGGCGCGGCCCCAAGGTGCGGATCCTGAAGTTCCGCCGCCGGCAGAACTCGCGCAGCCATGCCGGTCATCGGCAGAATTACACCGAGCTCCATATCACCGGCATCGGGGTCGAAGGCTCCAAGCCTTCCGGCTCGACGAAAACCGTGGACAAGGCGGACGAAGAGGCCACCAAGGCGGCCGAAGCGCCGGCGGCCGCGGCTC
>JBAUWJ010000062.1:0-5195 GCA_049583715.1 Arenicellales bacterium
CCGGCGTCCCGCGCGGCCGCCAGGAAAGCATGGCCGTCGTAGGTCGGCCCCTCGAGCGCGGCGAACAGCTCGCCGGGCTCGAGACTGCGCGTGTCCGTGGACACGCCCCGCGTGCCGGCATCGTTTCCGGTCAACTCTCCGCCCGCGGCCTGCGCCAGCTCCACCAGGCTCATCATGCCGCCTTCCCGAGACAGGTCGACACGACCTCCCGGTCGTCGAAGGGGATCACACGCTCGCCGATGGTCTGTGTCGTCTCGTGACCTTTACCGGCGATCAACACCCAATCGTCGCGCCGCGCGGCCACGAGCACCTCGGCGATGGCGCGCCTGCGGTCCAGGATGATCTGCGGCTCACCGCTCATCCCGCCGAGAATATCCGCAACGATCCGGGCCGGCTGCTCGCTGCGGGGATTGTCGTTGGAGAGCACGACCCGGTCCGCCCATTTCTCGGCGATTCGTCCCATTTCCGGACGCTTTCCGCGGTCACGGTCCCCACCGCAGCCGAACACGCACCACAGCTCTCCCCGGCAATGCTCCCGCACCGACTGCAGAGCGCGCGCCAGCGCGTCCGGCGTGTGGGCATAGTCCACGACGGCCGTCGGCCCGGCGCCGCGGGAACGGAACAACTCCATGCGGCCGGGGACGGGGGATAAACGATTGAGCGCCGCTTCAACTGCGGCCGGCTCGTAATCCATCCGCCCCAGGACGGCGGCCACGGCCAGAACGTTCGACGCGTTCACCCGGCCGACCAGGTCCACGGATATCTGAAGAGGACGGCCGAGGCCCGCGATCCGCATCGACAGGCCCGTCTCTCCCACTTGCAGCTCCGAAGCGCTGACGTCGCCTTGGTCACCGAAGCTCACCGCGGGCACCGCGGCGTCCGCCAGGATCTGTCTGCCGACGGAGTCGTCGGCGTTGGCCGCGATAAAACGCAGCGAGTCGTATCGAAACAGGGACTTCTTGGCCTGGGCGTAATCGTCAATGTCGCCGTGGTAGTCCAGGTGATCCCGGGTCAGGTTGGTGAACACGGCGGCACCGAACTGGACCGCCGACACGCGTCCCTGCCTGAGGGCGTGCGAGGATACCTCCATCACCACGTGGGTCACCCCCTGGTCCGCGTATTCTCGCAGCAGCCTCTGCAAATCCAGTGGGCCGGGAGTGGTCAAACCGCCACCGGCGTCGGGATGGCCGACTTCGCCGCTGCCCAGGGTCCCGATCATGCGTACCCGCGCCCCGAGATGCTCGAGGCACTGGGCGAGAAAGTGCACGCAGCTCGTCTTGCCGTTCGTGCCGGTCACTCCGATCACGTGAAGGGCGGCGCTCGGACGGCCGTAGAAGCGCGCTCCGATCTCACTGACGCGCGCGGCGAGCCCCGCCACGGGAACGGCGGGCACGCCCGGCGCGACGCCCTCGAACCCCTGCGCTTCGTAGGCGATCGCCGCGGCCCCGCGGGCCAGAGCCTGATTGATGAACGAGCGCCCGTCGAGAACCGTGCCGGGACAGGCCAGGAACAAGTCGCCCTCGACGACCCGGCGGCTGTCCAGGGCCACTCCTGCGACCGCGGTGCTCCCCGCGGCGGACGGATCGGTCATACCCGCGAGCAGGTCCCGGAGTGGGACGGCGACGGTCACGTATCGGAGCCCTTGCCGAACATCGCCTGGCGCATGTCGGGCGTGTCCGGATACGACGGGACGTTCAGAAGATGCAGCGCCCCGTTCATGACGTGGGAGAACACCGGCGCCGACACCAGGCCGCCGTAGTATTCCTCTCCCTTGGGGTTGTTGATCATCACGACCATGATCAGGCGCGGATCGCGCGCCGGGGCGTAGCCCGCGAACACCGACAGATACTGGTCCTCCGCGTAGCGGCCCTTGGACTCCAGCCACTTGACCACCGTGCCGGTCTTGCCGGCCACGGCGTAGTCCGGCACCTGCGCCTCGGTGCCCGTGCCGCCCTCCAGGGTGGCCTTCTCGAGCATGAGCTGGACCTGGTGCACGACCGCCGGCGCGTATACCCGGCCGCTGTAGTGCGCGGGACCGGGCGTGAGACGCACGTCCAGCAGCCTGCCGTCGCCGGCCAGCACCGTGTAGGCGCGCGCGAGCTGAAGGATGTTCACCGAAATGCCATAGCCGTAAGCAAGAGATGCCAGCTCGCGGCGGCTCAAGGGGGCCTTCGGCGGCGCGTGGCCCGCCTCCTCGCCCGGCAGGGGAATGCCGGTCGGCTTGCCGAAGCCGAGCTCGTGGTACTGGGCCTGGAACGTCCGGGGGTCGAGCTGCAGAGCGACCTTGGCGGCGCCGATGTTGCTGGACTTGATCAGGACCCGCGAGACCGTCAAAAGACCATTGTTCTCGACGTCGCGGATCGGGTACCCGCCCACCGTGTATACGCCCGGCCTGGTGTCGACCCGCGTGTCGGGGACGAATCGACCGCTCGCCAGCGCGGCGGCGATGGTGAAGGGCTTGATACTGGACCCCGGCTCGAAGACGGACTGAATAGCCCGGTCGCGGGCCCTCGCCGAGGTCAGCTCCGCGCGGTTGAGTGTATTCGGATTGACCGTCGGCTCGCTGACCATCGCCAGTATCTCGCCGGTTCGCGCATCCAGCACCACCGTGCTTCCCGAGTCGGCGTGATGCTTGAGGACCGCCGCCTTCAGATAGCGATAGGCGAGATACTGTATGCGTGCGTCGATGCTCAGGCGGACGTCCTGCCCGTCGACCGTGGGAGAGAGCTGCTCGACGTGCTCGATCAGATGTCCCTGGCCGTCGCGCAGGACCCGCGTCCGGCCGTCGGTTCCCGCGAGAACCTCGTTGAACGTCTTCTCGACGCCGGTGAGGCCGTTCTGATCGGTGTCCGTGTAGCCGACGATCTGGCCGAAAACGGGGCCGCCGGGGTAGTAGCGCTTGTATTCACGCCGCAGCGTGATGCCCGGAATGTCCAGGGCCTTGATCTTGTGCGCGACCTCCGGGTCGAGCTGCCGCTTGAGGTAGGCGAACTCGGAGTCCGGGTTCTTCGAGATCTTGTCCTTGATGGAAGCCACGGGCTCATCGATCAGCTTCGCCAGGGCGCTCCAATCCTGCCTGGCATCGAGGCCGCCGCCCTCGAGGATGGATTTCGGGTCGGCCACCACCGAATCTACCGGGCTGCTGACCGCCAGGGGCTCGCCGTGGCGATCCAGGATCATGCCGCGATTGGCGTGCGACACCTGCACGGTCAGGTAGTTGACGTCCCCCTTGGACTGGAGGAATTGCGACTCGAGGAGCTGGACCTGCGCGGCACGAGCGACGAGCAGTCCCAGGCCCGCGATCAGCGTGCCGAGAACGAGGCAGTGACGGAAGCGGTAAGTGAGCGCCGCGGGCTTGCCGTTCATCGACCCTTCACCACCAGTCGGTCGATGGACTTCGGAAACACCATATCGAGGCGATCGCGCGCCTTCTGCTCCACGAACTGCTGAAAGGCCCAGGTGCTCTGCTCGAGAAGGAGCTGGTGCCAGTCGCTGTTGAGGTGATCGCGCTGGCGCTGTTCGGTCTGCAGGGCGTTGAACATCAATCGGTGCTCGTGGCGAACGGCAATGGTGGCGAAGCTGCTGAGGACGACGGCGGTGCCCAGCCCCAGGATGAGGCTACGCACGGGCCGCCTCCGTTCGCTCCGCCACCCGCATGACGGCGCTGCGGCCTCGCCGGTTCGCTGTCAGCTCCGCTGCCGAGGGTCTGACCGGCCTGCTGACGATCCTGAGCCTCGGGTGCAGCTCCCCGACGGTCACCGGCAGATCGGCAGGGAACGGATCACCGCGCGACTCGTCACGCATGAAACGCTTGACGATCCGGTCCTCCAGCGAATGAAAGCTGATGATCACCAGCCTCCCCGCCGCCCGCAGGGCCTCCACCGCCTGCGGCAGCAGGGCGCGGAGCTGCTCGAGCTCGTCGTTGACGTGCATGCGGATGGCCTGAAACGTGCGCGTCGCCGGATGCCTGCCGGGCTCGCGCTCCGGCACGGCACGGGCGATGATCTCGGCCAGCTCCCGGGTGCTCGTGATGGAGGAGACCTCGCGCCGCTCGATGATCGCCCGGGCGATGCGCGCAGCGTGCTTCTCCTCGCCGTAGTGCCTGATCACCCACCTGAGCTCCGCCTGGTCGGCGCCGGCGATCCACTCCCCGGCGCTTGTCCCGGTATCGGGGTCCATCCGCATGTCGAGCGGTCCTTCGCGATTGAAGGCGAAGCCCCGTGCGCCATCCTCGAGCTGGGGCGACGACACGCCGAGGTCCGCGAGCACACCATCCACGAGCTGATCTGGGATCAAGCCCTGGCACACCCGGGAAAGATCGGAGAATGCCGCCTGAACGATATCGAATCTCACACCGGCCGGAGGCGTGCGCCGGCCGTGGTCAACAGCCGCGGGGTCGCGGTCCATGGCGATCAGTCTGCCCCCCGTCGAAAGCCGTGCTGCGATGGCGCGACTATGGCCGCCGCGACCATACGTCACGTCCACATAGGTGCCACCCGGCTTGATGTTCAACGCCATGACGGCCTCTTCTACCAGCACCGGCGCGTGACCGGTCACCGTTGTGCGCGCTTCTCGTGAAGGCTCATTCAAAGGGCCCACTCAAAGGGCGAGGGATTCCAGCTCGGCGGGCAGGCGCGACTCATCGGGCTTCTGCGACAGGGCGGCCTCGGTCTGCGCATGCCACAGGTCCTCGTCCCATATCTCGAACTTGTTGCCCTGCCCGACCAGCATCACCCGCTTGGTCAGCTCCCCGTACTCCCGCAACGGCGGGGGAACCAGGACCCGCCCGTTCCCGTCCACCTCGCAGTCCGTGGCATGACCGATCAGCAGGCGCTTGAGTCGCTGGGTCACCGGAGAGAGCGTCGGCAGCTTGACCAGCTTGCGCTCCACGTCCTCCCACACGTCCAGGGGATACATCCACAGGCACCGGACTTCGTGATTGATGGTGATGACGAGCTGTCCGTCGCACTGCTGCAGCAGGGTGTCGCGGTAGCGAGCGGGGACCGCCAAGCGTCCCTTGGCGTCCAGATTCAAAGACGTGATTCCCCTAAACAAAGCCTGGTCTCCGCTGCGTCAACCCACAATTACCCACTTTTTCCCACTTCGCGACACTATAGAGAGACGGCAGTCGCCAAGTCAAGTAATTTTGGTCCGCTGATCGACCAAAAAGTCCTTTTCGTACAAATGCTTACAGT
>JBAUWJ010000063.1:0-28258 GCA_049583715.1 Arenicellales bacterium
CTAGCAGGATGTTGAAAAACGCCATCCTGGCCTTTTTCAACGCGCCGAGCACGGCGCATGTCCGCTACTCGGCTACGCCGAATCAAGCACTTACAGTGCTTGATTCGCGGCGAGACATCCCTGTCCCGCACTAGCAGGCTGTTTTCCAACAGCCTGCTAGAGGAGCCAGTCTCGAGGCAGGATCTTCTTGTCCTCTTTCTTCTTCCAGTCTCCGAACACGCGACTCGCGATGTGCTCCCCCAGCTTCCGATAGCTTTCCCACTGGGCCTCGTCGAAGAACTGGTCCGCAGTCGTCTGCTGCGGGAAGTCCGGGTTCTCGGTGTGATATTGCAGGACATCCTGAGGCTCTTTGTTGATCAGCGCCGGTTTCAGGTACAGCAGCCAGCGGTGTTGTTCCGGCGCTTCGTCGGCGTACTCGACGTGCGCGAGTGCGGCGTAGGCGAGGGAATACTGCGCGCGAACGGGCTCCTTGAGCTTGAACCTGTGACTGCTTTGGGGTTTCTCGGAAGGCACCTGCTCGTTCTCCCAGGAGCCCCGGCGCACCATCTGCAGCGTCCCGAAGTAGGGGTGCACCTCTTCGTCGAGCGTGTTCACGAGCTCTTTCCGGGTGAGAAACCTGATCTCGGCGCCGAAGTCCAGCCTGGCATGGCGCACGAGGTTGGACAGGCCCTCGTAGCGGTAATCCGTGTCGCACTCCGCGTCCACCACCACCATGAGCGGCAGCCTCCGTCGAATCAGCTCGTAGCCTCCCATGTTCTCGAAATGCCCGCCGTCGGACAGGTACCAGCGCTGCCGTAAGGGACCGTGGAAACGGGCGAGTGCTTCGTCGATCAGGTAGCTCACGACGGGAAAGCAGCGTGTGAACATATCCCCCGAAGACGAGCCCTTCTTCGTGCTCGGGTTTCGAAAGCGCTGTTTGGGCTCGATTCCCGAATCCCACCAATAGCCGATCCGGACGTTGAAGAACGCGGCCAGAAAGCTCAAGCCCATATGCGTGCGCGCACCGAGGCCGGTGGAGAAGGCGGCGCCGGAAATTCCGGTGATGTCGCCCAATGTGAGATCTTCACCCTTGTAGGCGCCTTCCACCGGTACCTCGGGCTGGTCGGGTTTGTCTCCGGTTTCACGGGCAACGGGCGCGTCGCCATTGGACCCGTAGTCGAATACCCGGAATCGCTTTTCCCCGCCGGGGAGCAGCTCCGCCGTCCGTTGCTTTTTGTCCCAATCCACCACCGCGTGGTGTGTCACACCCGCGCTGACACCCGCCGGGCCAAACGCGAAGCCCATGCCTTTCCGGTCCCTCTGCTCGATCTGCGATCGGCCGGACAGGGTTTCGTTCAAGGTCGTGTTGACGATATGCAGGGGCGCGCCTTTCGCGATCGCCGGAACGACGGGGGACGACGTCGTGCCCTCCTTGTCCTCTCGCATGCCGTGCCCCGATCGCCAGTAGTCAGCCATGGACGCGTCATCTTCGGGCAGCGTCTCGGTGACGGTTACCCATTTTTCGATGCGCCTCGGATTCGAAGCGCCGAGATAAGCCCGGATCAATCGGGCGGTGTACAGCGAGTAAAGGGAGGAGTTGTTCAGGAACTGCCAGGTCCTGCCGAACAGGAATGTCAGCAGGAGGGTGACAATCGTCGCAAACAGGAGGAAGGTATTGAGCTGCCGGGCATAAGTCGGCATGCCTTTTTGGTCGGGCGATGTCGATATCGTCGCCTCGATCCGGAGCTCCGCGGTGCTGCCGGCTTCCTGATAGTGAACATCCGATTTCGTCAGGGACCGCGCGGCGGGTTGCAGCACCTTTGTGGGCAATCCCGGCGTATCAGGCGCAGGAGTCTTGAACTCCCAGGCGATCGCGTGGGAGACGGTATCGACACTGAGAAGAATGACCAGAAGCAGGACCAGTGCCGCAATGGTGCTCACCAGGCTGAGCGACAGGTGAAGCCGCTGCCCCCCGGGACTGCCTCCGAACGACACGGCGAATTTGCGTGCGCCGGCGGCGAACGCGAAGAGTGAGCCCGCCGTTCCCGCAGCTCCCGCCAGCCACGTGCGGACGTACACGTCGGGACCGGTCATCAGCAGATAGGCCGTCTGCCCGAAGGAGTCGATCAGGCAAAAGACGATGACCGCGGCCGTGACGACGAGACAGCCTTTGAGGAGCACGGATAACTCGTGCCTTTGTTCCCTTACACAGGCGCGAGTAGGCCGATCGCCGCGCCCCGCGAAGCAGGCCGTCAGCTTGGTCAGTCCCAGAGTCAGCAGCGCCAGCGCCATCACCAGCAGGCTCGCGCTGCCAACGGTCAGGAGCCCCGGCCCACTCGGGCATACTTGTTGAGAACACTCGGTGAACGGCAGGGGATAGCGGCCGTACCAGAGGAACACGGCGGCGGCAATCCCTACCGTGAACCAGAGGCCGGTCCTGGGATCCGTCAACATGCAGTGGAGCCAGGAACGCGGACCCTTGCCTTCATTCTGCTGGGGGACGCTCCTCACCATCCAGTACGCCCACATCGGTATCAGGGTCAGGACGAAGAGCACGATGGCGAGGTAGACGTAGGGGCTCCACCAGATAGCGCTGGAAAGGTGCCCCAGCCAACCCAGGACGCGACCCGACATACCGGCTTTCAACAGTCCCCACTCGATGACGGAACGCACCGACTGGAGTGCCAGGCACAGCGTCAACAAGGCCGTCATCATGACGACCTGTATGGCGACCCAGTTCCTGAGCATGATGGCGAGACCCAGCAGCAGATCTCCGGCGCCGTTGGGCGACAGATGCCGGCCGTTGTCTCTCAGCCACTGCATGACCTTTCCGCCGCCGAGATTCTTCATCGGTGTCTTCCGATGGTCTTCGTGCTCCGGGTCCAGGATCGCTTCCACGTACTCGACGCCCTTGACCTCGTCGCGGGAGAACAGGCGGCCGTAGAAGCTGCCGAAGTAACCGCCTCCCGACACCGTCGACAAATAGTCGATGCTTTTCAACAGTCGAAGCTTCGCCAGACCCTGAAAGACCCCCAGGCAGAAGGTGGCGCTGCGGATGCCCCCGCCCGACAGGGCGAAGCCCACGAGATGCGCCCTGTCGGTATCCCCGGCCGGGCGTTGACGGAGTAGCTGATCCTCCTTGTCCTTGAGGACCTCCGGGTAGGCCAGGCGGGCGGCTTCGGAGCGAGGGAGCGGCGGCTCCGGCGGCCAGAGGGGTGGTATTTCTTCGCCGTTGTCTGCTTGCCCGGAGGATGCGGATTTCGACGAAGTGCGGTTTGGAGAGGTCTTTTTGCGAGTGGTCCTGGCCATTTTCCTACCCTTTGTCGTGCTTGCTACAGCTTCACGTGGTCACGAACGAGGAACAGCAGATCCATCACCACGTATCCGATGGCAACGATGAGCAGGGTGAACTTGGTCCCGGCCGCGATCGTCGCGATCTGTGGAATGGGGAACCCAGTCGAGCCCGAGAGCATTTTTGAAATGGCGGTGTTCTCCAGGGCATCGAACAATCCCGCCAGCAACACGATCCAGGCGATCGCAGCGCCGAAAGAGGCGAGGCCTCCCCAACCATAGGACCGGGAATACGAGCCCAGCAGCCCACAGATCAGAGAAAACGCAACGGGATAGAGAAGAAGGAACAGAAAGTCGTACTTGATCTGCGTCCTGGCAACACCCAGCAGATTATCCTTGTTCCATTGCGCGACGATATGTTGAGCGCGGTCGCTGTCCCACGGCATCTCGATGGCCAGAATCCCACATGGCACGGAACCCTCCAGTTGTGCCCCTTGATTCTTGAGAGCCTGGAAGATGGCAACGCTTGCGGCAAGGAAGCAGGCAAAGAGGGTCCATTGGATGGTCGTGCCGAGAAAACCAAACGGTGCGTTCATCATACGTCTGCATCCCCTTGCTGATATGACGCGCTGGTCGGCTAAGTCTAGGGCCCTCGGTCGGACCGTTCAACTCGTTTGCGAATGCCGCTGCGGATCGCGGATTTCCGCGTCCTGCTCCACCCTGTTATCGAACCGCGAACAAAGGCGCTGGCCGCCATGACAGCGAAGCCCCACATGGGCGGCGCCGGGTGCCCGACGCCCTCGAGATTTGCCAATCAGCCGGTGGCGCCGGTCTTACCGCCGCGCGGGTGGAGCACATGCCACACGCTGGCGAAGTCCTTGCCATTCTCATCGCCGGGCGCGTTGTCTCCCGAGTAGTAGTACAGGGGCCAGCCGTCGTAGGTGAGCTGGCGCCGGCCGTCGGCACGCTCGAACGAGCTGAACAGCTTGCCGCTGTCGTTCGCGGCAGGAACGGGCGGCCACTTGGCGGCACAACCGTCCCGGCACGCGCTCTTGGCGGACCAGCGCTGGTCCTTGTCGAACCTGTACATGGTCATGCCGGACCGGTCGGTGAGAACGTGCGGTGCCTTCGAAACCTGCGGCATCGGTGGGGGCGGTTGCATCGCGGCGCATCCCGCCAGTATCGCGCCGGCCATCAGGACAGGAAGAGCTCCGATTACGGCGCGTATCGAATGGAGTGAGGCCATTTCGTCTTGCTCCCATGACACTTACTGCTAGTGCTTCAATTCGACAGGAAGCATCACGAATAATTCAATTCGATGGTTCAACCCCGGCATGCGCGTCGGACCGCCTGACGGCGGTCAGCGCGGGACCTGGCTGCGGTTGCGCCTGTCCCGTGCCCCTCATCTCTTCGGGAAGCGCGCCCGGTCCTCCACGGCGTTGAGGTCCATGTGATTGCGCATGTAGCGGTCGTCGCTGTGCTGGCCCGGCTCGAAGTCCCAGGGCTGGTAGCGGCCCTGGCGGAGCGCGTCGTAGACCACCCATCTGCGCGCCTGGCTGTCACGCACCTCGGCGTCGAACCGCTTCATGTCCCAGGTGGTGCAGACCTTCTCCATGAATCCCGCCACGGTTCCGGCATGCGCGGGATCTGCCGCCAGGTTGATGAGCTCGTGCGGATCTTCCTCGAGGTCGAAGAGCTGGGGCGGATCGAGCTCGCAGTGGTTGAACTTGTAGCGGCCTTCCCGGATGGAGACCAGCGGTGCGCAGGATCCTTCGGCGGCGTACTCCATCAACACCGGCGCCTCCCGCCGGTCACCGCCGAGCAATGGGACGAGGGAGCGGCCGTCCGTCCATGAATCGAATTCCGAGGTCTCGACACCGGCGAGCTCGGCCAGCGTGTACGGCACGTCCAGGCTCGAGACGGGATCGGTGAGGCGCGCCGGCGCGATGCCGGGCCCCGCGATCATCATCGGTACGCGCGCCGAGCCTTCGAAGAAGCTCATCTTGAACCACAGGCCTCGCTCGCCCAGCATGTCGCCGTGGTCCGCCACGAAGAGGATCAGGGTGTTCCGCGCCATGCCCGTTCGCTCCAGGGTGTCGAGGATGCATCCGATGTTCTCGTCGACATAGGAGACATTGGCAAAGTAGCCGCGCCGGGCGCTGCGGATGTGCTCGCCCGTGATCTCGAAGTTCCGGTAGTCGTTGGCGAGATACAGGCGCCTGCTGTGCGGGTCCTGGTCCTCGAACGCCATCGCCGGCACCTGGGGCTCGATCGCGATGCAGTCGGCATAGAGGTCCCAGAATCTGCGGCGCGCCACATAGGGATCGTGGGGATGCGTGAAGCTCACCGTCAGGCACCACGGCCGCGCATCGTTGCCGCGGGCCAGGCGCAGCAGCTCCGCCTGGCCGTGGAACGCGACTTCGTCGTCGAATTCGAGCTGGTTCGTGATCTCCGCCACCCCGGCGCCGGTCACCGAACCGAGGTTGTGATACCACCAGTCGATGCGCTCGCCCGGCTTTCGGTAGTCGGGCGTCCAGCCGAAGTCCGCCGGGTAGACATCCGTGGTCAGCCGCTTCTCGAAGCCGTGAAGCTGGTCCGGCCCCACGAAATGCATCTTCCCCGACAAGGCCGTGAAGTAGCCGGCACGGCGCAGGTAGTGCGCGTAGGTGGGCAGCGACGCGGCAAACTCGGCGGCATTGTCATAGATGCGGTTGCGCGACGGGAGCTGCCCGGTCATGAATGCGCCCCGGCCCGGTACGCACAGCGGGCTCGCCGTGTAACAGTTCGCGAAGCACGCCGAGCGCTCGGCCAGCCGCCGAAGGTTGGGCGTATGAAGGAACTCGGCGGGGCCGTCCGGAAACAAGGTTCCGGTGAGCTGATCCGCCATCAGGACGAGAATGTTCGGGCGTCGTGTCGTGCTCATGGGTGTCCGCTGGAGTTGGTTGAATCCATGGTTGTTCCCGGAGGCGCCGGGTTGTACGGGCAGCTTACGGGGCGGGTATGCTACTCCGGCGAATCTTCCGTGGACAGAAGACCCGAGTCGCTCCGGCGAACGATCGGCCTGCTCTTGGCGCCTGGTTGGTGCTGGAGGGTTGTCCCGTCGGCAAGCACTGGTTGCGGGAGCGGGTCGCGCACCGGCAGTGCTGAGGGCGGATCGAGGCCGCTGCGCTGATCGCGGCGGAGCAATGACAATTGCCGCTCACGCCGCCGCTTGGATAGACTCGCAGTCGACCGGCGAGCCGGCTGCACGTATCGACACCTTGTGCTCACTTCCATCGAGGTTGCCCGTGGTGAAAAGGGCCGACAAGAAATGAATTCCACTGCACGACTGTTGCTGTTTCTCGGCGGCGCCAACGCGGCGCTCGCCGTCATCCTGGGCGCGTTCGGCGCGCACGTATTGAAGGCTCGCCTGTCACCCGGCATGCTCGAGATCTACCATACCGCCGTCCAGTACCATGTCTTCCACGCCCTCGGCCTGCTCGCGGTGGGTTTCGCGGCCGCCTGGATTCCGGCGTCGGCCTTGTTGAAGTGGTCCGGCTGGCTGATGCTCGCCGGCATCGTGCTGTTCTCCGGCAGTCTGTATCTGTTGAGCCTGACCGGCCAGCGCTGGCTGGGGGCCGTGACCCCGTTCGGCGGCGTCGCCTTCATCGCGGCGTGGGTTCTGTTCTGCATTGCCGTGCTGCGGGCAGCCCACTGAAACCGTACCGCCCGGGTCGAGCCGTCGAAGACCAGTCCGCGGACCAGGAAGCACCTCCGGCCGGTCGGCAGCCCACACCGACGACGATGCCGGCCATCTTCCCCGTTGCCGGGCCGGCCATGCGGTCCGATATGTTTCGTGGTATATGGCGGGCATGAAAGGCCGCCACCGGCGCCGCTCGGCTCCCTGGGTGACAGGCGAGCACACCAAGCCATGACCCAGCCCGCCGACATCTGGTCTCCGATCCGCCTGACTCTCGAGCTGGCGTCCGTCACCACGGTGCTGCTGCTCATCATCGGCACGCCGGTGGCCTGGTGGCTGGCACGCACGAGGTCGATGTGGGGGGAGGTGGTGGCGACTGTCGTATCGCTTCCCCTGGTGCTGCCGCCCACCGTGCTGGGCTTTTATCTCCTGATAGCGCTCGGGCCCAACGGACCGGGAGGCTGGCTCGCCGGTCTCGCCGGTGGGCGCTCGCTGGCTTTCACGTTCGAGGGACTGGTGATCGGCTCGGTGATCTATTCGATGCCGTTCGTGGTTCAGCCTGTTCGCAACGCTTTCGAGGCCGTCGGCGACCGCCCGCTCGAGGCCGCCGCCACCCTGAGGGCCTCGCCCTGGGACGCCTTCTGGTCGGTGGCCGTGCCGTTGGCGCGGCCCGGTCTTCTCACCGGCGCGGTCCTGGGTTTTGCGCACACGGTGGGGGAGTTCGGCGTGGTGCTGATGATCGGCGGCAACATCCCCGGCCGCACGAAGGTCCTGTCCGTGGCGATCTACGACTACGTCGAAAGCCTCAGGTGGGGAGAAGCCAACCTCCTGGCCGCAGGCATGCTGCTGTTCTCGTTCTGTGTCATTCTGACGGTGTTCCTGCTCGAGAGGCGGTTTGGAAGGACCGGGTCTTGAGCATGCCGCACCGGGACATCGACGTGCGCTTCGCCGGGGACGTCGGTGAGTTCTCGCTCGACATCGAGTTCACCTGGCCCATGCGGGGCATCACGGCCTTGTTCGGGCCCTCGGGCTGCGGCAAGACCACGACCTTGCGCTGCATCGCGGGCCTGAACCGCCTGCCGGGCCGGCTCCACGTGGGGGAAGAGGTCTGGCAGAACGACGCGCAAGGAATCTTCCTCAAGCCGCACGAGCGTCCCATCGGCTACGTCTTCCAGGAGGCCAGCCTGTTCCCTCACCTGTCGGTGCGGGGCAACCTCGGGTACGGGCTGTCCCGCATTCCCGCCGGCGCGCGCCGGGTGAGTCTCGACGAAGCCTCCGATCTGCTCGGCATCGGCGAGCTCATGTCCCGGCGGCCGGCCCGGCTTTCGGGGGGGCAGCGCCAACGCGTGGCCATTGCCCGGGCCCTGCTGACGAGTCCGCGCCTGCTGCTGATGGACGAGCCGCTGGCTTCGCTGGACCACCGCAGCAAGCGCGAGATCCTGCCTTTCCTGGAACGGCTGCACGACGAGCTCGCCATGCCGGTGCTCTACGTCAGCCACGCCCCGGACGAGGTGGCGCGGCTCGCCGACCACCTGGTGCTGCTCGACGCGGGTCGGGTACACGCCGCCGGTCCACTTCACGTGTTGCGGGCCCGGCTGGATCTGGCCCGCGATCTCGGAGGCGAGGCGGACAGCGTTGTTGAAGCGCGCGTCGCGGCCCACGACGAGACTTTTCACCTGAGCTACCTCGAATTTCCAGGTGGTCGCATCAGCGTCACCGGCAACGATCTGCCCATCGGACGCAAGGTACGGCTGCGAGCACTGGCGAGGGACGTCAGCATCACCCTGACGGCGCAGACCGGCACGAGCATCCTCAACATCTTTCCGGCCGTGGTGAAAGAGCTGGCGGAGGACGGCCCCGCCCAGGTGCTGGCGCGGCTCGATGTCGGCGGCACGCCGCTCCTGGCCCGGATCACCCGCAAGTCCGCGACCGCCCTGGACCTCGCGCCCGGCAAGCCGGTCTATGCTCAGGTGAAGGCCGTCACCCTGGCGGAATAGGCGGCAGCCCGCCCAGGCCTGATCCTGTCTTTGTCCCTCGCGGGGAGAACCGGCTCACGGATTCGTGTCCAGACCGAATGGGGCAAGAGAAGACCCCCGGGATATTGGCCCCGTTTCGCGTCGCCGGGTTCGGCGCTCAGGCGGCGGCCGGCACCAGGGCGCCGATGAGGCTGCGGTAGCCCCCCCGGTCGCGTCCGATCATGGCATGGAAGCGGTCGCGCACGTCCTCGGGCGCCGAGCCGCGTACGGACGGACGGGCCTCGATCGCTTTCCACCAGCGCGTGACGCGCGGGTGGGCGTCGCCGAACAGCTCCATCGAGGGGTACAGCTCGTTCGAGAAGTGAAGGCGCTGCAGGGCCGGTACGTACGAGGCGTCGACCAGCGACATCGTCTCTCCCAGGAAGAAGGGCCCGTCGCCGAGCTCGCGCTCCAGCCGGTCGAGCTTGGTGCGGGTGCGCTCGATGATCGGCGTGAGCTCCTTCTCGTCCCGGGCCGCCGTCAGCGCGAAGCAGTCCTGCAGCAGCAAGGTCCCGAAGTCGATCCAGGCGCGGAGATGGGCCTTCTCCAGCGGCTCGCGGGGGAGCCTGGGCGGCGCGCCGGTGACCTCGTCCAGGTACTCGTTGATGACCAGTGATTCGAACAGGATCACTTGCCTGCCGTCGTCGGTGGTCACTTCCAGGGTGGGAACCTTCCCGGTCGGGGACATCTCGAGGAACCAGTCGGGCTTGCCCTTGAGGTCGATCTCCTGGAGCTCGAAGGGAACTCCGGTCTCGAGGAGCATGACCCGGCTGCGCTGGGCAAACGGGCATGTTTCATAACTCATCAGTCGGTATTTCGGCATGGGTTTCTCAAAGCAGTTTTCAGGTTTTCATTCATGGTAGACAGGCACGTCCGGGGGTAGAGTTCCGACGGTTGTCGTTGGCGGTTCCCCGTGGCAGTCTCCGGAAGAGCCTGCGAGCAATGGTGCCGTCTGCGAGCCTGAACGAAGGATTCCCTCTCCTGCTGGCGGGAGAGGGTGAGGGTGGTTCCAGGGGTTTCGCCTCACCCAGCCCTCCTCCCGAAGGGAGAGGGAGATCTTCTTCAAGGCGCGAGCAAACCCGCGCCTGACCCATCGCAAGGCTCTCCTGGAACAAGGATACCGCAAAGGTGCCACTACGGCAGCCCGATCGTGGGCTCGGGCGGCCCTCGCTCTTCATACGTATCTTCGGCCCCGGCTCGTATTGAAGCCGCATGCAAGCGCCCGCACAATAAGGTTTCCGGCAACCAAAGAGCCCACCTGAGCCGGCCGCCGCGCAGCCGAATGACCACAGCCCATACCGACATCGCCGAGCCGCTGATCAAGTTCGACAACACCTATGCCCGCCTCCCCGAGGTGTTCTACGCCCGGGTGGAACCGGTTTGCATGCCCGAGCCGCGGCTGGTACGTCTCAACCGGCCGCTCGCGGCGCAGCTCGGACTCGATGCGGATGCCCTGGCGCAGCCGGACGGCGTCGAGCACTTGGTCGGCAAGCGGCAAGCCGCGGGTGCCCAGCCGCTGGCCATGGCCTACGCCGGTCACCAGTTCGGAGGGTTCGTGCCCAGCCTCGGCGACGGTCGGGCGCTGCTTCTCGGTGAGATCATCGGCCGCGACGGCGTGCGCCGCGATATCCATCTCAAGGGCACCGGACGCACGCCGTTCTCGCGCGTGGGCGACGGTCGGGCGCCGCTCGGCCCGGTGCTGCGGGAGTACATCGTCAGCGAGGCGATGGCGGGACTCGGCATCCCCACCACGCGGGCTCTGGCGGCGGTGGCGACGGGCGAACGGGTCTTCCGCGAGCGGATCGAGCCCGGGGCGATCCTGGTGCGCGTTGCCGCGAGCCACGTGCGGGTCGGCACGTTCGAATACTTCTACCGCCGGGGCGACGGCGACTCGGTTCGCGTCCTCGCCGACTATGTCATCGATCGCCACTACCCGCACTGCCGGGAGGCGGACAATCCCTACCGGACCCTGCTCGACGAGGTGATCGCGCGCCAGGCGGAGCTGGTTTCGAAGTGGATGCTGGTGGGTTTTATCCACGGCGTGATGAACACCGACAACATGTCCGTCGCCGGCGAGACCATTGACTACGGCCCCTGCGCCTTTATGGATACCTACCATCCGGACACGGTCTACAGCTCCATAGACCACGGCGGGCGCTATGCTTACAACCGCCAGCCGCGCATCGCCTTCTGGAACCTGACCCGCTTCGCGGAATGCCTGCTGGCGCTGCTCGACGAAGACCGCGACAAGGCCATGGATGCCGCGCGCGACGCGCTGGAGGGCTTCGCGACCCGCTTCGAGGCCGCCTACCATGCCGGCGTCCGCGCCAAGATCGGCCTGTCCGGGAACCGCGAGCGCGATACGGATCTCGCCTTCGACCTGCTCGACCGGATGAGCCGCGAGAAGGCCGACTACATCAATACTTTCCGCGCTCTCGCCGATGCGTCCGGCGGCGGTCCCGGTTCCGATCAGGATGTTCGCGAGCAGTTCGAGGAGCCGGCGGTCTTCGACGAGTGGGCCGCGAAGTGGCGCCGGCGTCTCGCCGAGGAAGGGCGTCCGGATGCGGAGCGCCGGGAGGCGATGCGTGCGGTCAATCCAGCCTATATCCCGCGCAACCACCGGGTGCAGGCGACGATCGACGCCGTCGTCCTCGACAACGACACGAACCCGCTCGAGGACCTGCTCACCGTGGTCAGCCGCCCTTTCGACGAGCACCCGGAGCTGGCCGGATACCGCCGCCCGCCGAAGCCCGGGGAGGAGATCACACGGACCTTCTGCGGGACCTGACGCAACACAAAAGGCCTCGAAGGCTGCCCCCCTGTGGGTTGGAATTTATTCCGACGACTTCTTTCAGTCGGAATAAATTCCGACCCACAGGGAAGTGGGGAGTGTCGGAGATTGTCGGGAACGAGATCCGACGGACCCACAGGACTTCTCCTGCCCCCCCGGTGGTCACGACGCGCGACGTGGGACCCAAACCCGTCCATTCCTCCGATGTGGCCGGCCGGAGCGCGGTCCACTCGGGGGACCGCGAAGGCGACGGCCCGTGAGTCCATTGGCGCCGCGGTGGCTCGCTGTTATGCTCCGGGCTTCGAAAAAGTCCCCGACGCATCCGAATTCAAAGGCGGTTCCATGAACGCGATCTTCTACTACGACGGCCAATGGCTGAACGAAAACCCCCGATTGACCGGGCCCATGGACCATGCCTTCTGGATGTCCAGCGTCGTATTCGACGGAGCGCGGGCGATCAAGGGACTCGTTCCGGACCTGGATCGCCACTGCCGGCGGCTGGGCGAGTCCGCCCGCTCCATGATGCTGAAGCCCACCATGGACGCCGGCGAGCTGAGCGAGCTCTGCCGCGAGGCCGTGCGCCGCCTGCCCAGGGATACCGACTACTACATCCGGCCGATGTACTTTGCGCGCGCGGGCTTCGTCACGCCCGACCCGGATTCCACCGAGTTCGTCCTGGCCGTCTACGAAAGCCCCCTGCCGTCCGGGCACGGCTTCTCGGTTCACGTGTCCTCCTGCCGCCGGCCGGCCAGGGACATGGCACCGACCGACTCCAAGGCTTCCTGCCTGTACCCCAACACCCAGCGCGCGCTGGCCGAGGCGGAGCACCGCGGCTTCGACAATGCCGTGATCCTCGACGCCAACGGCAACGTCGCGGAGTTCGCCACCGCGAACCTGTGGATTGCCAGGGACGGCGTGGCCCTGACCCCGGCCTGGAACGGCACCTTCCTCAAAGGCATTACCCGCGACCGGGTCATCCAGCTTCTGACGGATACCGGCGTCGAGGTCGTGGAAACGGCGCTCACCGTGAAGGATCTCGAGGAGGCGGACGAGATATTCTCGACCGGCAACTACGGCAAGGTAGTGCCGGTGACCCGTTTCGAGGGCCGTGAGCTCGAAGCGGGACCCGTCTATCGCCGCGCCCGCGAGTTGTACTTCGATTTCGCCGCAGGCACGTCGGTATTCTGAAACCGGAGGCCGGGGCCGCCGGGCTCACCGGCGAAGCCACCAGCGGGCTAGCGACCTTTCCAGACGGGGTCTCGCTTCTCGGCGAAGGCGCGCGCGCCCTCGAGCTGGTCCTCGCTGGAATACAGCCGCTCCACGGTGGGGAAGCCGCGCCGCATGATTCTGGCGATGGCCTCGGGAAACGATAAGGTCTCGCTCTCCCTCGCGACCTCCTTGATGGCCGCGAACACCAGCGGAGGACCCGCGGCCAGCAGCTCGGCCAGCTCCCGTGCCCGATTCATCAAGGCGCCGTGCGCAACTACTTCGTTGACCAGGCCCCACCGGTGCGCCTCCTCGACCTCCATCCATCGGCCAGTGAACAACATGTCCATGGCGACGTGATACGGAATGCGGCGCGGCAGCTTTATGGTCGCCGCATCGGCCAGCGTGCCGGCCCTGATCTCGGGCAGGGAAAATCGCGCGTTCTCAGAGGCGATGATGAGGTCGCAGGACAGCGCCAGCTCGAAGCCGCCGCCCACCGCCAGCCCGTTGACCGCCGCGATGACGGGTTTGTTCAGGGCAGGGAGCTGTTGCAGGCCGCCGAAGCCGCCGACGCCGTAGTCCGCGTCCGGCGGCTCGCCGGCGGCGGCTCCTTTCAGGTCCCACCCCGCGCTGAAGAACTTGTCCCCGCCGCCGGTGACGATGGCGACGCGCAGCGCCGGATCGTCGCGGAAGGCCGCGAAGGTATCTCCCATGATGCGGCTGGTTTCGCCGCTGATGGCGTTGGCCTTGGGGCGGTCGAGTACGACCTCCAGCACGGCGTCGTGGCGGGTGAGGCGTAGCGGTGATTCGGTCATGGGCTTCTATTCGGATGTGGTTTTACTTGGATGAGGTCTCGATTCGGCGAGTCCTCGGAACCGGGATTTTATCCCGGCGCTTGTTTCACGTCGGATTGAAATCCGACCCACAAGGAAGTGGGAAGTGCCGGAGATCGCCGGGAGCGAGATCCGGCCGACCCACAGATGCGACCGAGGGAAACGACGCGATCGTGGCGGTACACCGTTCCATGCCTTCGCGAACGCCGCCCCGTGTCACCTGTCCCGGGATCAACCGCCGTACACCCGGATCAACGCATCCACCGCCACCACACCATGTCCTTCGGGCAGGATCAGCAACGGATTGACGTCCAACTCCTGAAGACGGTCGCAGTTGGCCTCGGCGTAGCGCAGCACCGCGCCTATGGCGTCCAGCGTCGCCCCGATGTCGCCGGCCGGCCGCTCCCGGTAGCCCGCCAGCAACGGATAGATCCTGAGTGACTCCAGCGCACCGCGGATGTCGGTGGGCGACGCCGGCAGGATGACGGTGGCCGTGTCCCGCAACAGCTCCACCAGCGTGCCGCCCGCGCCCAGCGTCAAGGCCAATCCGAACTGCGGGTCGTGCCGCACACCGACGATGAGCTCCGCCACCGCCTCGCGGGCCATGCGCTCCACCAGAAAATGGTCGGACAGTGCACGCATGCTCTGGACCGCCCTCCATACCTCGTCGGTGCTGCCGAGGTTCAACCTGACCCCGCCGCTTTCCGACTTGTGTGCCAAGGCGCCGCCGAGCGCCTTGACCACCACCGGCCACCCGAGCCGGGCTCCCGCTGCCGGCGCCTCGCCGGCGCTCGTGACCTCGCCCTTGGGGACCGGGAGACCGAATGCCGCCAGGGCTCGTTTGCTTTCCAACTCATCGAGCATACTCACCCGGCCCTTCGCCCCAGCCGGCAACGGGCCGATGGGCACGATGTCGTCCACCCGGGCCTGGGCGGCACCGATGTGCGCCGCCGCCGCGACGGCATCCAGGCACTCGACGATCCCCTGCATGGGCGCAATCCCTGCCGCCAGCAAACGCTTCCCGACGGCCTCGGGCAGGCCCTCGGCTATCGACGCCACCACGCAGGCCCGGGCGTGCTCGCCGGCGGCACCCCGCGCGGTGATGAACGCCTGCAGCGTGATCTTCCAATCCACCGACGCGCATCGATCCTCCCGCGGAAAGTCCAGCAGCAGCAGGTGAGTGTCGAAGCGACAGTCCATCATGCCGGCGAAACACTCGGTCTGCGCCGCGAGGTCGCCCCAGATGTAAGTGTGGTAGTCGAGTGGGTTGGCGATGCTGACCCGGTCGCCCAGCGCCTGGCGAAGCCGGCGGTGTGCTCGCTCCGGGATCCGCGGCAGTTCCAGGCCGCGCGGCTCGGCGAGGTCGGCCACCAGTGCCGCCTCGCCGCCGGAACAGCTCGCAGAGATCAGCCGTCTGCCCGGCAGACCGCCATGAACGCTGACGAACTTGAGGGTCTCGACCAGGCCCGCGGGGTCGCGGACGCGGGCGATGCCGAGGCGATCGAACAAGGCGTCGTAAAGAACGTCCGACCCGGCCAGGGAGCTGGTGTGGCTGACCGTGGTATCGGCGCCCAGTTCCGAGCTGCCGGCCTTCAGCACGACCAGCGGAATCCGCCTCCGGAGCGCCTTGATCGCGGCCCGCGAGAACGCCGGGACGTCGTCCAGGCCTTCGAGGTGCAGGCCGATGCAGCTCACGCGGGGATCGTCGAGCAGCGCCTCCACCAGATCGTGGATATTGACCCCGGCCTTGTTACCCACCGTCATCAGGTAGGCGATGGACAGCGAGCGGCGCTGCATGGTCAGGTTCAGCCCCATGTTGCCGCTCTGCGTGATAAGGGCGACACCGCGATCGACGCGCCGGCCCCCGTGCTGGTCCGGCCACAAGGCCGCACCCTCGAGGTAGTTCAGCATGCCGTAACAGTTCGGCCCGAGTATCGCCATGTCGCCCGCCGACTCCATCAGCTTGCTCTGCAGCGCCGCGCCCTCGCCGCCGACCTCCGCAAAGCCCGACGTGAAACATACCGCGCCGCCGGCGCCGCGCCTGGCGAGCTCCCCGACGGTCCCGGGCACCGCCTCCCGCGGGATCGCGATAAAGCACGCATCGGGGGCGGCGGGCAGACCGGCCACGTCCCGGTAGCAGCGCAGGCCTTCGACCGTCTCATGGCGCGGGTGGACCGGCCAGATCTCGCCTCGAAAGCCGATGCGTTGAGACTGGCGCACGACCTCCGCCGCCCACTTCCCGCCGAACACGGCGATGTGGCGGGGGGAGAGCAGACGCCGCAGGTTCAGTATGCGGGTCTCGCCGACCTGTGCGGGGTCGCCCATGCAGTGTCCAGGGCTCTCAGGCGCCAAAGGGCCGCAGCAGCCCCCGGGAAATGATATGGCGCTGGATCTCGCTGGTCCCGTCCCAGATGCGCTCCACGCGCGCGTCACGCCAGAAGCGCTCGATCGGAAGCTGTGACATCAACCCCATGCCGCCGAAGATCTGCAGTGTCTGGTCGGTCACCCGGGCCAGCATCTCCGAGGCGGCGAGCTTTGCCATGGCGGCGTCGATGTCGGTCATGCGGTTCTCGTCGAGCTTCCATGCGGCCCGCAGGGTCAGCAGCTCCGCGGCCTCGATGTCCATGGCCATGTCGGCGAGCTTGAAGCCCGTGCCCTGGAAGCGGCCGATGGGCCGCCCGAACTGCTCGCGGGTCGCCGCCCACTCCACCGCCATGTCGAACACGCGGTGCGCGCGGCCCACGCTGGTCGCGGCGACCGTCAGCCGCGACGCCCCGAGCCACTCGTTCATGAGCTCGAAACCCTTGCCTTCCTCGCCCAGGCGGTTGCGCGCGGGCACGCGGCAGTCCTTGAAGAACAACTCGCACTGGTGGTAGCCGCGGTGCGACACGCAGGCCGGGCCCCGCCGCGCTTCCAGCCCGGGCGTGTCCTTGTCGACCAGCAGGGCCGTGATCAACTTCTTCTCTCCGTGCTTGGTTTGCTCCGCCCCGGTGGCCGCGAACAGGATGATGAAATCCGCCATGTCCGCATGGCTGATGAAATGCTTGCTGCCGTTGATGACGTAGTCGTCCCCCTGGCGCTCCGCCCGGGTGCGCATGGAGCGCACGTCCGATCCCGCGTTGGGCTCGGTCATGGCGAGGCAGTCATGGCGCTCGCCCCGGATGGCCGGCAGCAGATAGCGCTCGATCTGGTCGCCCTGGCAGGCCCTCAGGATGTTGCTCGGCCTCGCCACCAGCATTTGCAGCCCGTAGGAGGCACGCCCGAGCTCGCGCTCCAGCAGCGTGCTGGAGACGTTGTCGAGGCCGCCTCCGCCGAGCTCCTCGGGCATGTTCGCTGCGTACAGGCCCACCTCGATGGCCTTGGCCTGGATCGACCGGGCCAGCTCGCGCGGGACCTCGTCGAGCCGCTCGACCTCGTCCTCGTGGGGGTAGAGCTCGCTCTCCACGAAGTGACGCACGGCGTCGACGATCATCTGCTGCTCGGTGGTCAGTTCGAAGTTCATCTGCCTGCTCTCCGGGTGTGCAATATCCGTCTCATGTCGGATTGAAATCCGACCCACAGAAGGCCGCCCGAGCGCCGGAATGTGGGTCGGGCTTCCAGCCGGCATGGCTACTGGTCTCCACTCCCGCTGGCGGGAGTGGGAGGCTTTCTCTCATCTCGGCATCAAATGCCGACTCCTTCATTCTGCCGGGTCCAGGCCATGCCGTGCCTTGGCACCCCTCACCGCTTCCATGACGCTGATGATAGCGTCGTCGCGGTACGCTTCCAGTGCCTTGATGGACCGCCCGCCCTGTTGCGCGGCGGTGCCTTGAACCACTTCCTCGATCAGCTTGTCGGTCAAAGGCGGCGCCGCCAGCTTCGTCCACGGCAGCTCCAGCGCGGGGCCGAACTGCTCCATGAAATGACGCATCCCGGCTTCTCCTCCAGCCAGCGTGTAGGTCATGAATGTGCCCATGAACGACCAGCGGATACCGGCGCCGAAGCGTAGGGCGTCGTCGATCTCGCCGGTGCTGGCCACACCGTCGTTGACGAGATGCAGCGCCTCGCGCCACAGCGCCTCCATCAGGCGGTCGGCGATGAAACCCGGCACTTCGCTGCGCAGCCTGAGCGGGCGCATGCCGAGAGACGCGTAGACCTGCACCGCCGCATCGATGGCCACGGCAGAAGTTCTGGCGCCGCCGACGACTTCCACCAGCGGCAGCAGGTAGACCGGATTGAACGGATGTCCGACGAGACAGCGCTCCGGCCGGCTGGCCTCGGCGTAGAACTCCGAAGGCAGCAGGCCCGAGGTCGACGAGCCGATGATCGCATCGGGTTTCGCCGCGGCCGAGACCCGCGCGTGCAGCTTGAGCTTCAGGTCCTCGCGCTCCGGCGCACTCTCCTGAATGAAGTCGGCGTCCTCCACGCAATCCTCGACCGTGGCGGCGAAACGCAGGCGTGAGATCGAGGCACCGGGATGGAGGCCGACGCGCTCCAGGGCCGGCCAGGCGTTGGCGACGTTGGCTCGAAGCTGAGCTTCGGCCCCCGGCGCGGGATCCCAGGCGACGACGTCGAGGCCCCTGGCCAGCGCACGCGAGACCCAGCCGCTGCCGATGACCCCGGCGCCGATCGCCGCGAAGGTCCTGATGTCCGTGATCACGGGCACCTGCGGGACCGCGTTATCTGTCACGCTTTTTCAGGCCGAGCTTCTCGCGTCCTTCCTCCGGCGTCAGCGGTTTCGCGCCGAGGCGCGTGATGATCTCCAAGGCTCGCTCCGTCAGGGAGCCGTTGCTGGCATGCACGCCTTTTTCCAGATAGAGGTTGTCCTCGAGACCGACACGTACGTTGCCGCCCAGCAGTATGGCCTGGGCGACCATGGGCATTTGCATGCGGCCGATGCCGAAGCCCGCCCAGATGGCACCCTCGGGCATGTTGTCCGCCATCGCCTTCATGGTGGTGGTGTCCGCCGGCGCACCCCAGGGGATGCCCAGGCAGATCTGGAACAGAGGGTGGTCGTCCAGCAGCCCCTCGCTCTTCAGGCGCTTGGCGAACCACAGATGGCCGGTATCGAATATCTCCAGCTCGGGCTTCACGCCGAGCTCCTGTATGCGCCTGGCACCGGCGCGAAGCTGGTTGGGCGTGGCGACGTAAATGTAGTCTCCGTCGCCGAAGTTGAGCGTCCCGCAGTCGAGGGTGCAGATGTCGGGCAGCAGCTCCTCCACGTGGGCGAGACGGGTGAGACCACCGACGAGGTCGGTGCTCGACCCGAACTCCATGGGAGTCTCACCCGGTCCGATCTCCAGGTCACCACCCATTCCAGCGGTGAGATTGACGATCACGTCCACGCCCGAGGAGCGGATGCGATCGACCACCTCGCGGTAGAGGTTGACATCGCGGCTGCCCTTGCCGGTTTCCGGGTCCCTCACGTGGCAGTGCACGACGGTGGCGCCGGCCTGGGCGGCCTCGACCGCCGCCGCCGCGATCTGCTTGGGTGTCACGGGAATGGCGGGATGCTTGCCGACCGTATCACCGGCCCCCGTCACGGCGCAGGTCACGATCACATCGAAGTTCACGTCGATACCTCCTCGGGAAGAATTCTTGTGGATTCCGCATCGGCTCCGGGACTCCGTCGCTTCGTTTCGCGCACAGCCGGCCGGTCGACTCCGACGCCGTCACGAAAGCCCTGATTCCGAACGCAATTCCTGGGAAAATACAGGCGCCCCTTCAGCGGTCAACGCGCCACAGCGACGGACAATTGACTTCTCACGACATCGGCCGTCCCTGCAGGAATCCGGGCTTTGTGACTTATACTGATCATTGTACGCGCCATGAACGACCCCCGAGCCAACACCACCGAGGAGATTCATTTCCTGCTGATGCCCGGCTTCTCCATGCTGGGCTTCAGCTGCGCCGTCGAGCCGCTGAGAGCAGCCAACCGTTTCGGCGGCCCGCTCTACGACTGGCATATCGTGAGCCGCGACGGCGAGCCGGTGCGGGCGAGCGGGGGCATCATGATTATGGCCGACCGCGCCATCGGCGACGTGTCTCGCGCGGCGTCCGTGTTCGTCGTCGCCGGCTACGACCCCCTCGATCATCACGATTCCGCCCTGGCCGCCTGGCTGCGCAGGCTGGACCTGTTCGGTGCCAGGCTCGGTGCCGTCGACACAGGCTGCTTCGTGTTGGCGCAGAGCGGCCTGCTCGGGCGGGAGCCGGTGACGCTGCACTGGGAGGCCATTCCCGCCTTCGTGGAATCCTACCCGACCCTCACGGTGACCCAGGAGCTGTTCGAGATCGGCGAGCGCCGTATTACCTGCGCCGGCGGCACGGCGGCCCTGGACATGATGCTTCACCTCATCGGCCGCACGCACGGCAGCGAGCTCGCCGTGCAGGTGTCGGAGCAGTTCGTGCAGGGACACATCCGCGACCGCTCCGAGCACCAGCGCATGGAGATAGCCGCGCGTTACGGTGTGCACAACAAGAAGCTGGTGCAGGTGCTCGGGATCATGGAGAGCCATCTGTCCGACCTGCTCTCCACGGAGGCCCTCGCCGTGCGGGTCGGCGTCACCCGACGCCAGCTCGAGCGCCTGTTTCGAGAGCACCTTCATGACTCGCCGTCGAACTTCTACCTGAATCTGCGTCTCGATCGCGCGCGCCAGCTCCTCAAGCAGACGGACATGAACATCATGGAGGTGAGCATCGCCTGCGGATTCGAGTCGGCGTCCCATTTCTCGCGCACTTACCGCGGCCGCTTCGAGGTATGCCCCAGCCGGGATCGAGGGGCGCTCGAGGCGCCTGCCCGAGCGGTCTCCGGTCCGGTTACGCCCATTCAAGAGCTTGCCCGGCCGCGATGAGCCGCGACTCGTTGGAAAGCATGGCGCCGATCTCCTACCGCGACCGTGTGCGCGGAGAGTGGGTCGACTACAACGGCCATATGAGCGAAGCCTATTACGTGCTGGTCTTCGGCTTCGCCACCGACGCCTTCTACGACCTCATCGGCATGGATGATGGGTATCGCCGGCGCGAGTCGCGCTCCGTGTATACGCTCGAGTCGCACATCAATTATCTGCACGAGGTCGGGGAGGGTGAGGAGCTGGTGGTTCGCAGCCAGGTGCTGGGTGCCGACCACAAGCGCGTGCGCCTGTTTCATGCCATGCATCACGGTGAGCAGGGGGAGCTTCTCGCCACCAGCGAGCTCATGCTGCTGCACGTCGACATGAGGGGTCCCCGCGCCGTGCCCTTCGCGCCCGAGGTGCAGGGGCGTCTGGACAAGATCGCCGCGGCGCATGCCGAGCTGCCGCGCCCGGTCCAGGCAGGGCGATCCATCAGCCTTTAGCCCCGGGCGTGCAGCGCATCGAACGAATCGCCGCGTTGCGCCTGCGCTTGTCACGGATATAGGGAAGCTCTGATTAATGTTGTCATTGCGAGGAGCGAGGCGACGAAGCAATCCAGAAAGCGTGCAATGGCAGGCATGCTGGATTGCTTCGCTGCGCTCGCAATGACAGCGTAAGCGATTAATCAGAGCTTCAATAGGAAAGACAACATGACCCGTTCACGAGGCATTGGCTTTCGGGAGGCGACCTCCATCGGCGTCGGCGGCATGGTCGGCGGCGGCGTGTTCGCGGTCCTGGGGCTGGCCGTGTCCATGGCCCGCGGCGGTACCGTGGTGGCCTTTGCCATCGCCGGGGGGATCGCGCTGCTGACGACTTACGCCTACGTGAAACTCTCCGTGGCGTTTCCGGGGCAGGGCGGGACGGTATCGTATCTGAACAGGGCCTTCGGCAGCGGTCTTGTCACCGGCGCTCTGAACGTACTGCTGTGGCTGAGCTACGTGATCATGCTCTCGCTGTATGCGTACGCCTTCGGCAGCTACGGGGCGACCTTCTTCCCTGGTTCCATGACCTTCGCGGCCAGGCACGGGCTGATCAGCGCAGTCATTCTCTCCATCGGCCTTTTGAACATGTTCAGCGCAAACGTGATCGGCAAGGCGGAGGACTGGATCGTCGGCCTGAAGCTTTTGATCCTGGTGGTATTCGTCGTCCTCGGGTTCGCCGACATAGAGCCGGCACGCCTGGCTCCCGGCACCTGGACCGCCCCGTTGAACCTGGTGGCGGGCGGCATGATCATTTTTCTCGCCTACGAGGGATTCGAGCTGATCGCCAACACCTCCGAAGATGTGAGGGACCCCGCGAGGACTCTTCCGCGCGCCTTCTACACCTCGGTGATCGGCGTGATCGTGCTCTACCTCCTGATTGCGGCGGTGACGGTGGGCAACCTGCCGGTGGCCGACATCGTCGCCGCCAAGGACTACGCACTGGCCGCCGCGGCGAAGCCCTTCCTGGGCCAGGCTGGTTTCACCCTGATCGCGGTGGCCGCGCTGCTGTCCACTGCCTCGGCCATCAACGCCACGCTCTACGGTGCGGCGCGGCTTTCCTACGTGATCGCCAGAGACCGGGAGTTGCCGAGGGTATTGGAGAAGAAGATCTGGAACGAGCCGATCGAAGGGCTGGTGGTCACGACGCTGGCGACCCTGGTGATCGCCAACAGCCTGGACCTGTCGAGCATCTCCACCATCGGCAGCGCTGGATTTCTGATCATCTTCGCGGCGGTCAACCTCGCCAACGTCCGTCTTCAGAGCCGCACCGGCGGCACCGCGTGGATATCGGCGCCGGCTGCCGTGGGCTGCCTCGGTGCACTGGCCGCACTGGTCTGGCGGACCGCCGCCGATGATCCCGCACGGCTGTGGGTGCTCGGGGGCATGCTGGCCCTGGCTTTCGGGATCGAGGCGAGCTACCGGCTGGTGCGCAAGCGTGGGATCAAGGCGTTCAGGGAGACAGGCGAGCGAGGCGCTCCCTGATCCGGCTCGGGCAAAGGGAACACAACCGTGCACGCCCCCCGTACTGGCGTGGAACCCGTTCCCGCCGATCGCCGACACATCCCACAGGGATTGGTCAATCGAGCAGTCCTGAGAAGCTGAGATAACTCACCCAGTCTCCCTCGGCCAGCGTCGTGCCGGGTGGGATCTCCACGAGTCCGTCGGCCCAGACCGCCGAGGACAGTACGTCCGAGCTCTGGTCCGGATACAGGCGCGCGACCGTCACGCCGTCGCCGCCCGTGTGCACCCTTGCGCGGACGAACTCGCGTCGGGTACCGGCCTCCGGCCATTCGAAACCCGCCCGGACCCTCACGGGTGAGGGCTCCGAGCGCTTCGCACCCTGCAGGGTCAGGATCAAGGGACGGACCAGCAGCGCAAAGGTCACGAAGCTGGACACGGGATTGCCCGGCAATCCCAGGTAGGGAACGTTTCCCACACGCCCGAACAGCAGCGGCTTTCCGGGGCGTACGGCAATGCGCCACAACGAAACCTCGCCGACCCGCTCCAATGCCCGTCGCATGTGATCCTCGTTGCCGACCGACGCGCCTCCGCTGGACAGCAGCAGGTCGTGGCTCCCCGCGAGCTGCTCCATGGTCCGGCAGGTGACGTCCATGTCGTCGGGAACGATGCCTTCGTCGGTGACCTCGCATCCGACGATCTCAGCCAGCGCAGCCAGCAGGTGGTTGTTCGCCGTATACCGTTTGCCCGGCCCCAGGGGCTGTCCGGGCAGGACCAGCTCGTCCCCGGTCGAGAACAGAGCGACGCGCGGTCGGCGGCTCACCCGCAGGCACGTCGCGCCGGCCGCGGCCGCGATCGCGATGTCCTGCGGCCGCATGCGATGACCCGTCTCCAGCACGGTGGTGCCCCGGGAGAAGTCATGCCCCCGCGGCCGAACATGCTCGCCGATCGCGGGCGCGCGCCCCAATCTCACACGATCCCCTCTTGCCTCGCATTCCTCCTGCATGAGCACGGCGTCGGCACCCTCCGGAAGCGGTGCTCCCGTGAAGATGCGTGCGGCGGTGCCCGGCCGCAGGGCGTGCGGGCGGTCCCCCGCGCGGATACGTTGAGTGATCTCGAGGTCCAGGGTCGAGCTCCCGGTCAGATCGACGGTACGCACCGCATAGCCGTCCATGGCACTGTTCGCGAAACCGGGGACGTCGATGGGCGAAACGAGGCTCTCGGCCAACACCCGATTCAAGGCCGCGCCGAGCTGCACGCTTTCGGCTTCCGGCAGTGGCAACGTGCCGGCCAGTATGGTGGCCCTTGCCTCCGAGAGGCCGAGAGGGGGCGTGGGAGCGGCGGCTTGCGGGGGCGGGGCGGTGGAACGGGCCATCGGTCTATCCTCCCGCGCCCGCCGACAGGGTTTCGTCGAGAGCATCCCAGGCCAGCAGGACACAGCGTTGTCGCGCCGGGAACCGGCGAACCATCGACAGGGGCCGCAGCAGTTCCGGAGCCGCGTCGTCGGCCACGTCATCGCCGTCGAACCAGCGGTGCATGAAATCCGAAATCCCGTGCGCCTCCTCGCGGCTGCACCCGGTGACCGCCTCTGTCATCATCGAGGCCGAGACGATACAGATCGAGCAGCCGCGGCCCCGAAAGCGCACCCGTCGCAGTCTGTCCGCATCGAAATCCACCCCGATCTCGAGATCGTCACCGCAGCGGGGATTGCGCCCTCGGCGCACTACCTGGGCGTCACTGGGGTCGGCCCGGTTGCGCGGATTGTGGTAGTGCTCCTTGAGCGCGTCGTTGTACGGGGTGTCACCGGTCATGGTCGTCAATGAGCAACAATGTCGCCGGCCCCGCGGATGCGGCGGCGGTCAGGCAAAAGTGTCGATCGCGTCGTGGACCGACTCGATCAGGGCGTCGACGTCCGCCCGCACATTATAAGGGGCGAAGCTGGCCCGCACGGTGCCCGGCACGCCGAGTCGCCGCATCAGCGGCTGGCAGCAGTGGTGCCCGGCTCTGAGAGCCACGCCGTGGGCGGCGGCGATCTGTGTCACGTCATGTGGATGGACGTTCTCCACGTTGAAGGAAACGATCCCCGAACGGCGCGCCTCGGGCGGAGGACCGTAGTACGTGATCCCGGCAATCGTTCGCAGCGCCGCCTCTGCGGCGGCGGCCAGCTCGTTGACGTGCCGCTCCGCCGGTCCAAGCATGTGCCCGCCGGTGAACTCTGCGGCGGCGGCGAAGCCGGCCGCTCCGGCGAGGTTGGGCGAGCCCGCTTCGTGTTTCGCCGGCGCCGGCAGCCACTCGGACGAGCTCGCCCCGACCTCGTCCACCATGCCGCCGCCGAGCAGCAGCGGTTCCATTTCCTCGGCGCGTCCGGGCGCTGCGTACAGCGCCCCGATGCCGGTGGGGCCGTACATCTTGTGCGCCGAGAAGGCATAGAAGTCACAGCCGAGTGCGGCGACGTCCACCGCCGTATGGCCGACGGCCTGGGCGCCGTCCACCAGCACGGCGATGCCGCGGCCGTGGGCCTCCTCGACGATGGTGCGAACCGGATTGGTCACGCCGAGCACGTTGGAGACGTGGCCGATGGCGATCAGCCGCGTGCGCTCGCCGAACAGCCCGTCGGCGGCCTCGAGGTCGAGCCCCCCCGCGGCGTGGCTCGCGGTGGTGCGGCACTCGATCACACGCAGCCGGGCCCCGGTTTCCCGACAGATCGCCTGCCAGGGCAGGTAGTTGGAATGGTGCTCGAGCGCCGTTACCCAGATCTCGTTGCCGGCACGAAGCCGGCCGCGCGCCCATCCGCGCGCCACCAGGTTGATGGACTCCGTCGCGCTGCGCGTGAAGATGAGCTGTCCGGAATCCGGCACGCCGATCATCTTCCCCACCGCCGTCCGGGCGGATTCGTACAGCTCCGAAGCGTCTTCCGCGAGGCCGTAGAGGCCCCGATGCACCGGACCGTACTGCCGCCGGTAGCAGTCGGCGACAGCGTCGATGACGGCCGCCGGCTTATGAGTGGTGGCGGCGTTGTCGAGGTAATGCAGGGAAGGGCCCGCTTTGTCGAGCAGTGGAAACAGGGATCGCAGGGGACCGGGATCAAAGCCGGTGCCGGCTTCGCTCTCCCGCAGGGGTCGGCTCATGGCTCAGCCGGCGATCCGTGCCCGCGCCTCCCGCGGCTGAAGCTTGTCGCGCAGGCGCACGCCGCTGCCGTGGCGGTGCAGCATCACGATCTCGCTGATGACGGCGAGGGCGATCTCCTCCGGTGTCCGCGCCCCGAGATCGAGACCCGCGGGCGCCACCACTTTATCCAGGTCCTCGCGGGAAACGCCGGCCCGGCGCAGGTAATCCAGCACCAGGTTGGAGCGCTTGCGGCTGGCGATCAGGGCAATATACGCAGGCCTGGCCGCCAGGGCGCGCTGCGTGGATTCATGGTCGCCCTTGTGCTGGGTCGCGATGACCACGTAGTCTCCGGGACGCGGTTTCAGCTCCGCGTAATCCAGGTCGTCGGTGATCAGTCTCGCGGCGGCGGGATAGCGCTCCCGTGTCACCGCCGGATCATCCACCACCACCTCCAAGCCCATCAGGTCGCCGAGCTCGCACAGGCATTCACCGACCCGGCCGTGACCCATGATCCACAGAGTCGGCTTGGGCAGCACGGGCTCCACGTAGACCCGCATGCTGCCGCCGCAGGGCATGCCGGCGCCGAGAACCTCGTCGTCCAGGTCGATATCGATGACGGCGGTCTCACCGGATTCCATGGCGGCGAGGGCGGCCTGGCAGGTCGTCGATTCGGCGCAGCCGCCGCCGACCCAGCCGGCGACCATCCGGCCCTCGCCGTCTACGACGGCCTTGGAGCCGGTCTTGGCCGAAACCGAGCCGACCGTCTCCACCACCGTTGCTACGGCGTGGGGTTTCTTCCGTGCCCGCAGCTCGGTGAGCACGTCCAGAATTTCTCTCGCCATTACATGCCCTCTCGCCGGTTGTCCCGCGACAATAACCGGTTTGGAGTCAATTGACTTCAATACATCATAACGCCGGGCACCGCCGGCGGGAAAGCGGCCCTCGCGGCCGGGAACGTCCCCCGCGCTCGCCGCGTTGAGCTTTCCCGGCTCGACTCACCCGGCTACTGGCATCGATACACTTCGAAGTTCCTGCTGCCGTTCTCGATGTCGGACAGCGGCACGATAGTGTTGCCCCCCATTCCGGCGGCCTCGTTGCGCGCCAGTGTCGCGAGCTCTTCGGCCTGCTTGTGGCGGCTGCGCTTGACGAACGCCACCTTGTCGAGAACATGCGCGCTGACCTCCCCGAGCTGCTCGCAGCCGGAGACCTGCGTGGACTGCGCCACACGAACCGATTTGCCTTGCTCCGTCAGCTTGACCCAGGTGCACGCGCTCAACAGGACGGTCAGGACGAGAACGGCGCCCAAGGCACCGGTTGCCGAAGATCTGTGGCGCGAGACCATATCCGGATCCCCTCGATTCTCAGGCTGACGGCGCCAGGTCGTCGGTGAAGGTGGTGCGGTAGAGAAGGCGGTCGTAGCCGTCGTAGTCGTTGACGGCGTAATGCAGCGTCGTGCGATTGTCCCAGATCACGAGATCGCCGGGCTGCCAGCGATGCCGGCAGCAGAACTCCGGTCGCGTGGCATGGCGATAGAGCCCGGCGAGCACCGGCGCACTGTCCTCCTCGCTCATGCCCTCGAGGCGCGTCGTGTAAATCGGATTCAGGAACAGGGCCTGCGCCCCGGAGACCGGATGACGGCGTACCGCCGGATGGACGCGCTCCTCATCCGCCGCGGGATCGCCGCGGGTCATTTTGACCGACACCGCGGCGCGGGTTGCGGCCGGGGGAGCGTGCTTGACACCGTAGGGGGCCCCGACGTGAATGACGCCGCGGTCCTCGAGCAGCGTCTTCATCCCGTCGTCCAGTGCATCGAAAGCGGCGACCTGGTTGGACCACAGGGTATCTCCGCCGACCGGTGGGATGGTCACGGCACTCAGCACCGAACCGGCGGGCGGGATGGCCAGAAAGGAGAAATCCGAGTGCCAGTCGCCGCCGAAAACGCCCACCTTGACCTCGTCGGCGGACTTCCTGACCGCGATCACCTGCGGATCCTCGTCGGTCGGCACCACGTAGGGCAGCCGCATGAGGGAGCCGAACAACGAGGTCACCGCTTTCTGTTGCGCCCGGTCCAGCCTTTGGCCGGGCAGAAACAGCACCTGGTGACGATACAGTGCCCGGCGCAGCATCTGTGCGAGGTCCTCGCCGACCGGACCGGACAGGTCAACGCCCTCGATGCGGGCGCCGCAATGGGTGGTGACGGGCTCGACCTTCATGGGGCGCAAGCATAGCAGGGATCAGACTCGTGGGCGCCTGGCCACGAGAGCCTGTGATCGGCGGAGCCCATGCATCATATTTCTCTGCCCGTCCCGGCGTTCACTCTAACGCGGGCGGGACGATTCCTTGTCGGGAGCAGGAGCCGAGAAGGACGGGGTGAGGGTGGTCCCGATCATCGCCCCCTCACCCCGGCCCTCTCCCGGAGGGAGAGGGAGTTGGTCGCGCAGCCGGGCCGGCGCGACGATGAAGCAAAGAATTCCCTCTCCCGCTGGCGGGAGAGGGTGGACCGGAACATCGGCCCCTCACCCCAACCCGGAGGGCGAGGGAGTTGGC
>JBAUWJ010000064.1:0-27184 GCA_049583715.1 Arenicellales bacterium
CGATCCTGCGCTTGCACTTCGCCCAGGAAGAGGAAATCTTCGAAAGCCTGGCCGATGAGCCTGCTGCGGAGCGGGAGACCCAGCGTCGGTCGGATCAGCCATAGCCGTCATCGATCCGCAGGAGCGCCACACTTGCGCCATTCAGTCCCCATGACGGGTCGGAGCGATCGCGAAGAGCGCACGAACCGCAAGCCCCTGGGGCCCGGATCGATGAAGCGGCGCTTGAACCGCACTTTGGCGTCACAATCACCAAAGTCCGGTGTTTCCGACAGACAGGGTATTGTTGCTCGCCAAGTGCGCAAAGCCGGGGGCTCCGGCGACGCCTGCCCGTCTGTCCCGTCGGGAACGCAGGCCTGGTTGACGGTACCGCATGGTCAAGGCGAGATGGTCGGGGGCTCTTCCACATGAGGCGCCTGTCGGCGAGATTCCTTCGGCCTTACGAAGGCCGGCTCTCCGGTTGCGCGGGGATATCGAGCCAGGGACGAGGACCTCAGCTCCCGCTTTCCGATCCGTGACGATACAGAGGCCGTGATACCCTCAAAGGGATTGGCGCACTCATTGCCCGATCCCAATCACCAGCTGATAATCACCTGCCCATCTCCGCTCTTGACGCCGTTCGACTGCGAGCCGCCGGGAGCGAAGCCTCGACCGCCGCCGCCGCCGCCGGCGTTTTCCGTATTGACGGTGGCGGATCCTCCCGCTGCGCCACCCATGTTGGTATATCCTCCGCCACCACCGCCTCCGCCCGCCTCGGTGTCAACACTGCCAGGGGGCGTGGCTGATTGTCCCGACGAGGTGCCGGCGCCACCAGCCACACCACCCGCCGCGCCGCTGCCGCTGTTCCCGTCCGTACCGCTGCCGCCGCCGTCACCGCCGTCACCGCCGGGTTGTATATCCTGATTGTCACTCCCTCCACCCCCGCCACCGCCGCCGGCTGCCACGAGGATAGTGCTCGGTGGTCTCACCACACCCGAGGCCCCGCCACCGCCGCCACCAGGGGCGTTCCCGTCCGCCCCATCTCCGCCCGCTGCGCCGGCTGGACTCGGTCCACCCGCGCCGCCGGTGGTGGAGGCGTCCTGCCCCGCCGCACCCACAACGACGTACAGAGTCTCGCCCGGGGACACACTGACGTTGTTGAGTATCGCTTCTCCACCGAGTCCCCCTGTCCCGCCAGTGCCACTGTTGTTGCCTCCCCTGCCACCTTGGGCGCCGTAGACGGTGATACCCAGGCTGGTGACGCCGGGAGGTACCGTAAAGTCCTGGACACTACCCGTGTAGTTGAAGGTCCGGCTGTTGCTGGTCTGAGCATGAGCGGGCAGCACGACGGCGTTCACCACCGGTGTCGCCCAGCGGCGCGGCAGCATGACGCCGGCGGCGGCGAATATCTTCAGCAAGCGGCGGCGGGCAACATCTCTTCCGCCATATCCGGCATTGTCTTGTATTTTTCGATGTTCATCGTTTGACATGAGCACAACCTTTGATATCGAAGGAAGGTGTCGACGGATAGCAAGAATAACCGATAGACGTTGTGGATGAAAGACGCTTGCTCATCCCGGCCCGTTGATCGGTCTGGCCAAGACCCGCCGTCTAGAACTGCTTCAGAGGCTCTATGACTCTGTGTGGATATCTAGAGTCAGTTCAAAACGCCAGGGTGCCTTGCGGCTCGAAAGTGCTTTAGTGTCGTCGGGTTGACTGGGTCCACGATCTTCCCGAATCCGCTGGTACATCCCTGGGCCCATCTCGTACCTATCGTCGACCGGGGAGAAGCCGAGGCAACCCTGCTCGCAGCGCACATTGCGTGCCGGCTTCGGTTGATCGACGACTGGCGAGGAAGAAGCATTGCGAAACGCCGTGGCGTGCCGGTCGCGGGTGTCGCGGGCATCTTGCTGGCCGCAAAGCATCACGGGCTGATCGATGCCGTTTTACCAGGCATGCGCGAACTGACGCAGGAAAGATATCGACTGTCGGCCAGGCTCATGAATGAGGTCCGTCAGACCAGCCGATGAAAGGATAGAGTGACGATGGCTACATTCCAAGTGAGTCCTTTCATTCGAAAAAATGTTAAGGGCCCAATGAGTGCAGATAGGATCACAGTTGTGCCCGGGGCGGGACTCGAACTCTGCTTTCCATCAACTACTTACATAGGCTTGGCGTAGAGTTGGCGTAAACGTAATGGCAGCGTAACTGACAACAAGCTGAACCCAGATCGGACCGGTTCAAGCAACTGGGCCCGCGTTCGTGAGTTCGTAGGCCATCCGATCACAAAACGTCCACGCCACAAAATTCGTGCCGTGGCTGCCTATTTTGTGAGTGGGGATCAGGTGCTGACGGAACCGTGTGAGATGTTTTTTGCGGCGCAGAACAGAGGACCGGACCGCATCGTCTGCGCCGAGTTTTCGCTACGGCTGGACCAATTGCCAGGTCGGATCGGGATTGTATTCGGTCATTGCACCAGCGATTTTGTCAGTGTTGGAGCCGAGATTTTTCTGATACACGCGGCCCTGCTGATTGATGATGAACGTCATCACGCCTGAATTGCCCCACTTGGACGGATAGGCGACCAGCGCATAGCCAGCAAGCATGTTGCCGTTGATGATGTAGCTGAACTTTCCACCGGGGGCGCTGGGACCCTGAGCGGTGAGGATCTTGAAATAGTAGCCGTGGAAAGGACGAGGCTTGTGCGGCTGGCCGTTGGGCCGGGCGGCGCGGTTGTGCGAGCCGTAGCCCTCCGCGCGTGCGTCGGCGACCAGTTCGCCGAGCGGACTGGGCTTCTCTCCTTCCACGGTTTCCCAGTAAAGGCCGTCGTGACGGCCGGGCGTGCTGATGAATTTTTGCGCGTAGACGGCCAAGCCCTGGGTGTCGCCGCCCGACTCAGTGTAATACTCCCACTGCGCGACGGCGTAGGCGCGGCAGGTGGCGATGGCGGAGAGCTCATCCTGTCCGATCCGTCGATTGAGGATTTCCTCGATACCGGCCTTGGTGTCAAACTGCCAGCGGCCGTCGCGGCTGACGAGCGGGATGGGGAATGGCCAGTGGGCTTCACCGACGAGGATGGTGTAGCCCGCGCCCTCTTTCTGCAACTGGGCCGCGGCTTCGATGTTCACGGCGAAACGCTGCAGTTGTTCAGTGTCCTGGACACGGTCGCCGGAGAGCAGCAGTTTGCCATCCGGCCCGAATAGCTCCGACACTTCTTTCGGATGTCCCGTCTTCGCCGCGCTGATCAGCGCCTGCACCGCATCTTCCGGCGTGGAAAAAGTGGGCTGGGCGGATGCCTCGGTTTGAGCCAGTGGAGCGGCGAGTCCCGAGGTGACAGGGGCCAGCAGCAGCGAGGCGAAAAGGAAAAGTAAAGCCCGGAATACCTGACTGCGCGTGTTCGCGTGAGTCATGGCTGTTCCCCACTCTGATGCTGTGAGCGTTGCTTGCTTTTTGGCGCTGACTGGCCCTTTGGCACTGACTGGCCCTTTGGCACTGACTGGCCCTTTGGCACCGACTGACCCTTTGGCGCTGACTGGCCTTTTGGTGCCGACTGGCCTTTTGGTGCCGACTGGCCTTTTGGCGCTGACTGGCCCTTTGGCGCCGACTGGCCTTTTGGCGCCGACTGCCGGGCGGGCTTCTGTTTCATTTGCGTGCGACTCTGCTGCCCGCGCTGACTGGCGGCGCGTGTATTGAAGGTGCTGTCGCCTCTTCCAAAGGCATTTGGAGTTCGGGCGGCCGGAACCGGGGGCGGCCGAGCGGTCACATTTCCCTGGACGGGCGCCGCGGGCGGCCGGGCTTGCGCTTGCGGAAGAGTGCGCGCCGGTTGCGCCTGTTGGGGTTGGCGCTTGGGCACGGCGGTGCGCCCCGGCTGTTGCGGCATTGTGCGAGTCGCCGGTGCCAGGGTGGGCCGCTGCCGGCCGCGGAACTGCTCGAGCGGTTGATTGGGTGGAATATTGCGATCGATGATCTTGTTGGGAACGCGGCGTGCCATCGGCGGAGCGGTAACTTGGGCGCGCGGGGCGCGGTTCTGGAAATTGACGCCGCGGTGAACACTCTGATAGCGCGCGAGACCCTCGTAGTTCACGGGACGCCGGACGACGTCACGGTTGATGGTGATGCTCGAGAGCCGGGGATTGACATAGATCGTATTGATGCGGATGTGTGGGCGGGAGCGCTCGATCCAGCCCCGCCCCTGCCAGCCGGTGTAGTAGACGCGGTGGCGGCCCCAGTCGAAATCTCGATTGAGCCAGACGCCGATCGCGAACGCAGGCCCAAAAGAAAACCCGGCGAAGAAGCCGCCGGCATAGACGCGGCGGAAGAACACGATCGAGGGATCGTAGACAGGGACGTAAATGTACTGCGGGCGGGCGGGCCAGATGGAGATGATGCCATTATCATAGACCACCTGCTGCTGTGGCGTGGTGACCAGATTGCCCTGCTGCTGGGCCATCGCCCGCAAGCGTTGGATGGAGGCCATCACGTCGGTCGACTGATAGACGTAGGCCTCGCCGACAGCGGTAGTCCAGTCCAGATTATCGTCCATCATCTCAAGGACGGTAGGATAGTGAGCGACGGCGCGGACGCTGACGTCCCAAGGCTGGTTATCGACGCCGTTCTGTCCGTAGCTTCGAACCCAGCGGGCGGCTTCGTCGATCTGATCTGGGAAAGTGGCGGCGAGGAGCACCTGGGCGAGCAGCGGATCGGGGTAGAGAGCGATGGAGGCGAGCAGATTGTCAAGTTGATCGTCAGCGTAAGCCTGGTAGGACGATTGGTCCTGAGCCGCAGCGGTCAACGCCGCGAAACCAAGGCTCAAAGCCAACACGAAAGCTATGGCCTTCTGCATCACAGCAGTGCCTCGAACTCCAATACAATCGCTGAACGTACGCAAAGTTTCATTCGTTGCTGGCCGGTCATCTGTTCCTGACCCCACCAAAGTTACTACATAACCCCTGATCGATCTGTGCGGTACCCGACATAGCGTCGATATTTCGGTCTTCCACGGCGCCCTGCCTTTGTGCCCCGTGGCACTTGCGAGATTGAAGGTCCACGAGGGTGTGGCGCACGAAGGGCAAGACAAAAAAAAGGCCCGTGAGTACGTTCGTCCGCACCAACGGGCCAATTAGACTGAACCTCCGAGGAGCGAACACCTCAATGGGGGGGGAGGCGCTTGGGCTCTAGGGGGAGGACGGAGACTCAGTGGGTTAAAAGTTACTCCCCTGGGCACACCTTGCTCTGTGCGGTATCGCGCATAGGGCGAGACGGCGTAACAATAATTCAGGGTGTCTGAAGCTTCTTGCTGCCAAACAGCAGAAGCCCGCCGACGACGACTATCGCGCCCACACCGGCCCAGACGGGAATGTTTACGGTCTGCCGCATGAGCGGGTCTGCGCGCACGGATCGCTTGTCTGTTCGGTACCGCACGCAGCCAGCGCGTTCATGTGATAGAATCGGCCATGTGTTTTCATTGGATTGTCAGCAAGGGGGTGAAAGCATGACCACATTACCCACACCACAGCTCAACCATCTTCTGGCGGTCGCGCCAATCGACGTTCAAAGGCGCATGTTCCCTCGCCTCGAAGGCGTGCAACTGCCGCTCGCCGAGATCGTGTACGAATCCGGAGCCAACCCGCGCTACGTCTACTTCCCTACCGACTGCATCGTGTCGCTGCTCTACGTGATGGAAGACGGCGCATCGGCTGAGATATCGGTGGTCGGCAACGACGGGGTCATCGGCATCTCCGTATTCATGGGCGGTGAATCCACGCCGAGCCGGGCGATAGTGCAGAGCGCCGGCCACGCCTATCGGTTGCGGCCGGAACATCTCAAGGACGAGTTCAATCGCGATGCCGGCATGCGTGTGCTGATGCTGCGCTACACCCAGGCTCTGATCACGCAAATGGCCCAGACCGCGGTCTGCAACCGGCACCACTCGATCGACCAGCAGCTATGCCGCTGGATCCTGCTGTCTCTGGACCGTCTGCCGGCCAGCCAACTGAGCATGACGCAGGAGCTGATTGCCAACATGCTGGGCGTGCGCCGCGAGGGCGTGACCCACGCCGCCGGCAAGCTGCAGGACGCGGGAGTAATCTCATACAAGCGCGGGCTCATTACGGTCCTGGACCGCCCGAAACTCGAACGGCTGTGCTGTGAATGCTACGCCGTGGTCAAGAGAGAAACCGACCGGCTACTTCCGCCTCCGCAGACGCCTGGCTGACTGAATCGCTGGGCCGCGGCCTCCAACTCAAGCGGAATCCCGGCTACCTCGAACAGGAACCGATGGAGGTATTCCGCGGGTGGGCCACATCACGTCCGAGCTCACCTTTGCCTCGGGGACTGGTTGCAGGCCGTCGCCGCGCCGCGTGTCTCCTCGACCTGCCGGTAGCCTTCCGACTGGATACTGTTCAGGCCTGGCTCACGGTTGCCGAGAATTCCGGCAGCTACCATTTCGATCACCCGTTCGGTGCACCCGCAGGCACCCCGATCCTGCACAATTGAAGGTAACCCGCCGGACGAAGGCCCGGCGATTACATGTGAAAGTGTCCCGCCCCAAACACTCCGATCAGACCGATGACGATCAGATATATGGCGACGATATAATTCAGCAGCCGAGGCACGACCAGAATGAGAATTCCGGCGGCCAGTGAAACCAGCGGCGCAAGACCCAGCGTGATGTTCATGAGGCAAAAACTCCCGGGCTTGCGCCCGATGATACGGTAGACGTTTTCTTACGACACCACCCGTTCACGGGCGGGCCGAGCAAATCATGGATCTGTTGGTTACTTGACATGCATGTCGTTCCTGACCGATTTCACGCCAGCGACCGTGCTCGCAACCCGAACGGCCTTGTTGATGTCTGACCGAGAATTCACGAAACCGCTCAATTGAACGACTCCCTTGAAGGTTTCGACGTTTATTTCGGGAGACTTCAGGGAAGGCTCGTTGAATATAGCCGTTTTCACCTTGGCCGTAATGACGCTGTCGTCCAGATATTCGCCGGTACCTTCCTGTGTGGAGGTTGAAGCGCAGCCCAGCGACAGCATCAAGGCAAGGGCGGCCGCGACGACCAAGTAGTATTTAAGCTGTTTCATCCTCGAGCTCCAATAGTTGAAAGTAGATGAGATCCACACGATCCTGCCGGACATCCGATCCTGACTCTCATAACTACTCCGTAACTCCGATTCGATCTGTGCGGTAACCGACACAGCGCCTGTATTTCAGAGTTCCACCGTGACTCGCCTTTGTATCCCGTGGCGCTCGCGCGACCGAATATGTTCAGGAGGGTGTGGCGCACGGAGGGCAAGCCAAAAAAGGCCAGTCAGTATATTCGTCCGCACCAACGGGCCAAGTAGCCTGAACCTCCGAGGAGCGAACACTCAAATGGGGGGGTCGTTTGCCTCGCAAAACCCCGCTACGTTCGCTCCCGCACAGACACCGGGCTGTGGATCGCGTCATGTTGGCGCCTGGTCGCCTGGCGAGCCCGGGCGCCGGTGCGGTCGCCGTGCGCTCCGAGGTATGCAACTTTTTCAACCCGAGGAAAGGCACCATGAATCCAGCATTCAAACGTGTTCTGGGGCCCTGGTCTAACCCTGGCCTGGGTCAGCGCACCTGTTTCCTCATCCATCCCGATTGCCGGATGCCAAGACTTACGTTCTGGCTGACACCTGCATTCACACTATCACTACCAGGAGAGCCTTATGAACAAAGATCAAGTTCGAGGACGCATTACCGAAGCCAAAGGTAAAGTGAAGGAAGTCACCGGAAAGGCTTTCAGCAAGGATTTGAAAAGCAAGGGCAGAATGCAGAAAGCACGCGGCAAGGTGCAAGCCGCTTATGGCGACTTGAAAGAAGACGTCCGGAACGCTGTAAAAGACAAATAATCGTCCTCGTCAGGACTTCGCGCCGCCGCACTCTCCGGCAGTGGTGGCACGTCCGGCTCGCAGCGCCCGGCGGTCGTCCAGTCGGCCAGCACCCTGGCGGTACCGGCAGATCACGGGAATGCACCAGGCGCGGCGAGGTCCGCTCGTAGCAGCCCCATTCGAGCTGTCCGGCTTCGGCGGTCTTGCGGTCGCTGGTGTCGCGGAAGCAAGTGAAGTCACCCCGTTCGCGCAGCAGCGCGTAGCCGATTTCCTCGCCGGTGCCGGCGAACTCCTTGAACTGGCAGGCTCAGCCAATCGAATCGGTTGAAGCGATCGAGCTCCGGCGCGTAGAATAGTTGCTCGCCGAATCGCTTTCGTACACATAGTGAAAGAAAACCAGAAATCGACGGTTTCCAGCAGCGCGGCTCTTCAACGTGAAGTTGCCGAGTTGATGGTCGAGTGTCTGAACCTCGAAATCACCGTCGATCAGATTCAACCCGATATCACCTTATATGGCGAGGGCCTGGGCCTGGATTCGATTGACATGCTGGAACTCGCGCTGGAGGTTTCCAAGCGCTACGGTGTGAGCCTGCGTGCCGACAACGAAGACGTTCAGCACGTCTTTGCCTCACTGCGCAGCCTAGCTGACTATATCGCAGCACAGAGAACACTCTAATGGCACGCCGCGTCCTGCGCTGGCTGGGGGTCGCCGCGCTGGTGGTCGGTTATCCGGTACTGGTGCACCATACCAACGAATCGGCAGACAACGGTAATCTGGTTGTGCTGGTAGCGCTGGGACCTGTGGTGTTGATTGCGCTGGTGCTGGCTTGGCATTCTGCTCAGCGTACCGGCATTTTAGTCTTGCTGGGTCTGGTGTGCGCGATATTCTGGCTGGGCCGTTCAGTGCTCGTCCAGCACTTCAGCATGATTTACTGGCTCCAGTATGTGGGTGCCCAGGTTTTATTGTTCACGACTTTCGCCCGCACCCTGGTTACCGGAAGGAAACCTCTGTGTACCCGATTCGCGGAGACTGTTCACGGTCCATTGACGCCGCGGCAGAACTTGTATACACGCAAAGTCACTGTTGCTTGGTCGTTGTTCTTTGCTGCAATGGCGTTGGGTTCCACATTGTTGTTCTTCCTGGCTCCCCTGTCCGTGTGGTCAATCTTTGACAACTTTCTGACGCTTCCTCTGGTCGCATTGATGTTCGTAGCCGAATACTGGGTGCGTCGCCGGGCGCTACCGGATATGCAGCATGCCCATATTCTCGATTCCGTACGGGCATTTCGAGATACGCCGGCGCGTCCGCATTAGTAACCGCGGGCTCATGCCTCAATTACCGTTGGTATCACACGTCTCCCCGCAGCAGGTCATCGCCTGGCATGCCGACGGGGCCGTCACGGTGGGTCGATTCCTGAACGATGTGAGACAGCTTGCCGCCTTGTTTCCCTCGGGAGGCTCCCTGTTCAATATCTGCGGCGACCGTTACTGTTTCAGCGTGGGTTTGGCGGCCGCTATCGTGACAGGAAAAATCAGCCTGCTTCCGTCTACCCACACGCCGGAAACCGTGCGTCAGATCAAGTCTTTTGCGCCCGATGTTTTCTGTTTGACTGACAACGATACATGTACGGTGGACCTGCCTCGACTACGCTACCCGGTAACGAGCCCTCCCCGGGGAGCCACTTTCAACATTCCCCAGATAGATGTTGGCCAGAACATAGCCGTGGTATTCACCTCGGGCTCGACTGGCGCTCCCCAACCCTACCCCAAGACCTGGGGCGCAATGGTCACCAGCGTAAAAGCGGAAGCCGAACAACTGGGGGTGTCGAACGACACTTGCTGGAACCTCGTCGGGACGGTCCCCCCGCAGCACATGTACGGCTTTGAATCCACCGTGCTGATGGCTTGGCAAAGCGCGAACGCTTACAGCCATTCGCACCCGTTCTACCCGGCCGATATCTGCCAGGCACTGGCCGCCGTGCCCACGCCACGAATGCTGGTGTCGTCACCGGTCCATCTACGGGCCCTGCTGGATGCCGGACTGACGATTCCGGAGATCGCGGGAGTGGTGTCTGCCACCGCGCCCCTGTCCGTTCAACTCGCCCGGGATATCGAGGCGCGCTGCAATGCGCCTTTGATGGAAATTTACGGCAGCACTGAAACCGGCCAGATTGCCAGTCGACGCTCCACGCAAACCTCGGAATGGCAGCTGTTTCCCGGAATAAGGCTGGTGATGAACGGCGACTGCGCAAGCGCGTGCGGCGGTCATATCGAGACGCCAACCGTCATGAGCGATCTGCTTGAACCGATTACCGAAGAGCGCTTCTTGCTGCACGGGCGTAAAGCCGATCTGGTCAATATCGCAGGCAAGCGTCACTCGTTGGCGAGCCTCAATCATACGCTTAATTCCATTGCCGGCGTGGAGGACGGTGCGTTTTTCATGCCCGACGACTCCACTGACCATGTGACCCGCCTTGCAGCATGTGTAGTAGCACCGGGAATGCAGGCGTCTGAACTGTTGTCGGCGCTACGCGAACACATTGATCCGGTTTTCCTGCCGCGGCCGCTGTTGTTCATGGAAGCACTGCCGCGCAATAGCACAGGAAAACTGCCTCGCGAGGCACTGCAAGCCTTACTGTATCCACACAGCAGGAAAGAGACGGCATGAACGACGCCACTCACTGGATCGTCCCGCCGGACCATTCTGCTTTTGCCGGACATTTCCCCGGTATTCCCATACTCCCCGGCGCCGTGCTGCTGGATGTGGCGCTGCAGGCAATCGCCGAGGCTACCGGAACCGCGCTGGATATCTGCGACGTGCTTTCCGTCAAGTTTCTGAGTCCGGCTAGCCCCGGCGACGAGTTGACAATCCGGCACACTCTATCGGGATCCGGAACGATACGCTTCGACATCGCGACAGGTACGCGCAAGATAGCCAGCGGCAGCATCGCGCCGCTGTCACCCGAATGACGGTTCAAACGACCGCCGGACGCACCACCTGGGCGCAGACACCGGAGCGCGGCAACATGTTCATGATGCGCGTCATGACGTGGCTCTCGCTGCGCCTGGGACGCCGCGCTGCACGCAGCGTTCTGCACCTGATCGCCGCGTATTTCGTAGTGTTCGCCCCGACGAGCCGCCGCGCGTCGAGTGACTACCTCCGTCGTGCGTTAGGCCGTGCTCCCCGCTGGCGGGAAATATACCGGCATTTTTTCACCTTCGCCGCCACCATTCACGACCGAATATACCTGCTCAATCGTCGCTTCGACTTGTTTGAGCTCGAAGTGCACGGTGAAACCACGTTGTTCGAGGTCATCCGCAAGCACAATGGCGTGTTTCTGATGGGTGCGCACCTGGGCAGTTTTGAAATCATTCACGCCCTGGGCCGGGAAAATACGGATTTGCACATAGCCAGGGTCATGTATGAAGAGAATGCCCGAAACATCAATGCCATGTTTGCGGCCATCAATCCCGCCGCAGTACCGGACACCATCGGCCTGGGACATGTCGACTCCATGCTCCGAGTACAGGAGCGACTTGATGAGGGCGGTGTTGTGGGCGTGCTGGCCGATCGCGCGCACGGCGAGAGCACTCTATATCCGGTCACTATCCTCGGCGCTGATGCGTGCCTGCCCAGCGGGCCGTTTCGTATGGCCGCATTGCTCCGTCGTCCTGTCATGTTCATGACCGGCCTGTATCTGGGTGGCAACTCCTACGCGATTCATTTCGACCCTATCGCGGATTTCTCCGAGATTGGGCACGATGAACGCAACTCCGCCGTTGAGACAGCCATGGTTCGCTATGCCCAGGTATTGGATCAGTATTGCCGCAAGGCACCCTACAACTGGTTCAACTTCTTCAATTTCTGGCAACCGGCGACCCCGTCGACAGCCGCAAGATCACAATGAGAGTGCGTTGCCTCCCGGTTCATTTGATGTCTACCCTGCGAACTTTGCTCATCCTTCAGGCACTGATGGCAATCTCTGTGACGGCGCATGCCGCAGGGTGGGACATCGAGCGGCTCATGCATGATCTGGCGCAAGTCCGGTCCGACCATGCCAGTTTCATCGAGAAGAAATCCATCGCCATGCTCGAAAAGCCGGTAGTGTCCTCCGGCGAGCTCTTTTACATCGCGCCTGATCACCTGGAAAAGCGCACGCTGAAACCGAAGCCCGAGTCAATGGTTCTGGATGGCGAGACCCTGGTGATCGAGCATGGCCACAAGAAGCGTCGCCTCGAATTGCAGGATCATCCACAATTGGCCGCTTTCATTGACAGCATTCGCGATACCCTGGCAGGTGACCGCAGGGCGTTGGAACATCATTATCAACTGTCTTTGGGGGGTACCGCCGACTATTGGACACTCCAGCTTTTCCCGGTCGGCAAGAAAGCGCAGGAGGTAGTCAAACAAATCCAAATTACCGGAACAGGCCACACGCTGCGCAGCATCGAGATCACTCAGGCCGATGGTGACAGCTCGCTTATGCTCATCGAGAAATCAACCAAGCAGTGAGGAAGCCTCTCGTGCGGGAAGGCCGGCTCGCAATAGCTCTGTGGCTTGTGTTCATTCTGATCGCCGGAATCATCATCAGCCGCAGCCGGTTTACCGCCGATTTGTCGGCGTTCCTGCCGCGCAGTCCCACTCCTGAGCAACAGGTCCTGTTGGAGCAGATTCGCGACGGCCTGGCATCTCGCCTCATTTTGATCGGTATTGAGGGTGCCGACGCCCGAACCCGTGCCACCCTTTCCAGGCAGGTTGCGGGGCAGCTGCGTGACGATTCCGCTTTCGTCAGTGTCAACAACGGTGAGCCGGTCAATACGGAGCGAGACCGCGCTTTCCTCTTCGACAATCGCTATCTGCTGAGCCCTGCGGTCACCCCCGAACGATTCACCGTGACGGGACTGCACAACGCGCTGAACGATAGTATCGACCTGCTGGCGTCTCCCATCGGGCTCCTGGTGAAGTCTCTGCTGCCGCGCGATCCCACCGGGGAAATGGTGCAATTGATGGACCACTTCGACGACGACACCCATCCGCCGTTGGTTGACGGTGTGTGGGCGTCGCGTGACGGCGCACGCGCGTTGATACTCGCGCAGACACGCGCTTCGGGTGCCGACACCGACGCCCAGCAACGCGCCATGGGCGCCATTCAAAAGGCGTTCAACACTGCATCCGCCGCGACCCCGGCTGTCAAGCTGGTGATGGCCGGTCCCGGCGTGTTTTCGGTGACTTCCCGGGAGACTATCAAGACACAGGTCAGTCGCCTGAGCATTATCGGCGTCGCGCTCATCTCCACGCTTCTATTACTCGTATATCGCTCCTTCACCGCTCTGGCGCTGGGGTTTCTTCCCGTTATCAGCGGCGCGCTGGCAGGCGTCGCGGCGGTCAGTCTGGCCTTTCATGTAGTGCACGGAATCACGCTGGGATTCGGCACCGCGTTGATCGGCGAAGCCGTGGATTACTCGATCTACCTGTTTGTGCAATCAGAACAGACTGAGGCAGACCAACGGAACTGGACCATGCGATTCTGGCCCACCATTCGTCTTGGTGTATTGACCTCGGTATCCGGCTTTGCGTCACTGTTGCTGTCCGGCTTCCCGGGCCTGGCGCAGCTCGGCTTGTATTCGATTTCTGGCCTGGTAGCCGCTGCGACGGTGACCCGTTTCGTCCTGCCATATCTGCTGCCGAAACACTTTCGCATCCATGATGTTTCCGCAGTGGGCCTCGGGCTCTCACGCCTGGTGGAGCGCGCCGCTGTGCTGCGTTGGCCGGCGGCGTTACTCCTCGTGGCGGCCTGCCTCGTCATCGTCGAGCGTAGCGGAAACCTGTGGAATGACAAGATCGCATCATTGAGCCCGGTATCCCAGGGTGATGTGGCGCTGGATACGAGGCTGCGCTCCGACATTGGCGCGCCGGATGTTCGGTATCTGGTGGTGGTTTCCGGCTCCAGCCGGGAATCCGTGTTGCGGTCATCCGAGCAGGTTTCCAAGGCATTGCGAGCAGAGGTCGATCGCGGTGAGCTCGCCGGTTTCGAGGCTCCCAGCTATTACCTTCCCAGCAAAGCGACACAGCGCGCCCGCCAGGCCAGCCTGCCCTCCCCCGACGTGCTGGAAACGCGTCTGAGGAAAGCGGTTCAAGGCCTCCCGGTACGTGCACAGTTGTTTCGACCGTTCATTTCCGATGTCGCCCGCGCACGCAGCCAGCCACTCCTTGAGGCCTCTGATCTCGAGAATACCTCGATGGCCATGGTGGTAAACGCCCTGCTTACTCATCGGGACGGACACTGGAGCGCGATATTGCCGTTGACCGCTCCCAGGGGTAGCGGCATCAATGTAAAGCGGATTCGCTCCGCGTTGACTGCGACCGCACTACCCAACGTGCTGGTCGTGGACATGAAAGCCGAGTCCGATCGCCTGTACTCGGGATATCTGCATCAGGCCATCCAGTTGTCACTGGTCGGACTGGCTGTCATTATCGGACTGCTGCTGCTGGTTTTTCGCTCACCCATGCGAATGCTACGCAACGTCGCGCCGCTGGCAGCGGCAGTCATCACTGTCGTGGCTGGATTGACATTGTTCGGCCAGCAACTGATGATCCTGCATTTGGTGGGCCTGTTACTGGTGGTCGCGGTGGGTTCCAATTACGCCCTGTTTTTCGATCGCGCGGCGTACATCGCCGCCGACCCGGACCGGCAGGAGGGGGGAACGTTACCCGGGACACAAGCGCCACACCACATGATTTCACCGCGCACACTCGCCTCGATGCTGTTTGCCAACCTCACCACCGTCACCGGGTTCGGCCTGCTTTCGTTTTCCAGCGTATCGATACTGCGGGCACTGGGTGTCACCGTGGCGCCCGGCGTCATCCTGGCGCTGATTTACTCGGCTATTTTTGCCCGGCGTGACAGTGCGTAATTCATCCTGGCATCCCACGTTGCTGCTGCGCGCGACCTTCGTGCTGCATTTGCTGGCGGCAACGGTTCTCGTCGTGCACCCCGGTACGTGGCGATGGGTGCTGGGCGCTGTGCTCGCAAATCATGCCGTTCTCACCGCGGTGGGGCTGTGGCCGCGCAGTCACTGGCTGGGACCGAACCTGACGCGTTTGCCCGCCCTGGCAACGGCCAGAAACGAAGTCGCGCTGACCATCGATGACGGCCCCGATCCCGCCGTCACCCCCCAGGTCCTGGATATACTCGACGAGTACGCCGCGAAAGCCACCTTCTTCTGCATCGGCGACAAAGCCGCACGTCACCCGGAGCTTTGCTGCGAAATCACTCGGCGCGGGCACGCTGTCGAAAACCACAGTCAGCATCACCGCCATAATTTCGCCCTGCTCGGCTGTCGCGGGTTGCGGCGGGAATTACAGGCCGCGCAGGACACGCTGACCGGAATTACCCACCAGCGGCCATTGTTCTTTCGCGCGCCGGCAGGTTTACGCAACCCCATGCTCGAACCGGTGCTTGCTCGATTGGGACTGAGGCTTGCGAGTTGGTCGACACGCGGGTTCGACACCCGATTCGGTGATGCCGAGCGTGTTGGAAAGACGCTCAAGCAAGGCCTGCATGCGGGCGCTATCCTGCTCCTGCATGATGGAAACTCCGCGCGCACGCCCGACGGCATTCCCGTTATCCTCGAAGTGCTGCCCGCCGTCCTGGCGTCTGCCGCGTCGGCGGAGCTGCGTTTCGTCACATTGCGTCATGCCCTGTCATGACCCGTGGCAGGACTTCCAAAATCAAGAAAGAGCGGGCAATGAAGACAATGGGTGACCAGACGTCCTGGCACCGACGGGCCGCGGCAGTAGTCGTTCGGCATATATATCTCAAGGGTATCGGGACGATGATTTTCATCGCGGTGTTTTTCGGAGCCTACTTCTACCTGCTCAAAGCCCCGGCCTTTCCGACGACGGTGATGCCCATCACTTTCCTCGATCAGCTGATCGGCTTTCAACCTCTGGCCCTCCCTCTGTACGTCTCGCTGTGGGTGTATGTGTCCCTGCCGCCGGCATTGCTGGCGACACGCCGCGAGCTGTACTTCTATGGGACGGCATTGGCTGTCCCGTGCCTGATAGGGCTGACCGTTTTCTACTTCTGGCCCACAGCCGTGCCTGCAGCCAATATCGACTGGGCCCGGTATCCTGAAATGAGTTTCCTCAAGGATATGGACGCTTCGGGCAATGCCTGCCCTTCGTTGCACGTCACCACCGCGGTTTTCTCCGGCGTCTGGCTGCACCACCTGCTGCGGCGCCTCGAGGCCCCCCGGTCCATACTCGTTTTCAACCTGCTGTGGGGTGCCGGGATCGTCTATTCCACTGTGGCAACGCGCCAGCACGTGGTGGTGGATGTGTTGGCCGGAATCGTGTTGGGAGCGTTGGCCGCCTGTACGGCGTTGCGGTTCCACGTCGATACCGGCGAGGTCGAAAAGATCCGTCACTCATGCGAATGGCCCTGACGGGATGTTGAAAAAGGCTGCCCCGCCCTTTTTCAACGCGCCGGGGCCGGCACATGTCCGTGCCCGGCTACGCTGCTTTTCAACAGTCTGATAGCGGACTTCCGGATTTGCTAGAATCCTTACCTGATTATGATCGGGACTTTACTTGCACGCTCTTTGGCTCTCCCATTTCACTGCGGCTAGCAGCATCGGGGTCGGCCTTGACCGGACCCTGAGCGCGTTGCGCCAACGCCAGCCCGGATTGGCGCCGTGCGAGTTTGATACCGTGGATCTGGCGACGTTCGTTGGCACGGTGGCAGGCGTCGACGCGGTACAGCTTCCCTCTACCCTGGCGTATTACGATTGCCGCAACAATCGACTCGCCTTGCTGGGATTGATGGAGGATGGATTTGCGGAAGCGGTTCACGCCGCCACGGCAAGATACGGTGCGAATCGCATCGGTGTCATCCTCGGCACCAGCACTTCCGGCATTTTCCAGACCGAGCTGGCCTACCGGCGCCGCGACCCCGTCAGCGGCGCGCTCCCGGCGGATTTCATCTACGGTAAAACGCACAATGTCTTTTCAGTCACGGATTTCACGCGCCGCTATCTTGGATTGACAGGTCCGGCGGTCACCGTGTCGTCGGCGTGCTCGTCCAGCGCCAAGGTGTTCGGCTCTGCCCGTCGCATGATCGAGGCGGGATTGATTGATGCAGCCGTCGTCGGCGGTGTGGATTCGCTCTGCCTGACGACATTGTACGGTTTCAGCTCACTTGGCCTGGTCTCCGACCAGGCATGTCGCCCGTTTGACACGCAACGCGACGGTATCTCGATCAGCGAGGCCGCTGCCTTCGTGCTGTTGGAACGGCCGCCCGGGGACCTGGATGCCGAGTCGGTGCTGCTCGTGGGACTGGGGGAGTCCAGCGACGCCTATCACATGTCGTCACCGCACCCGGAAGGCCTCGGCGCCCGCATGGCGATGCAGGATGCACTGAGGACGGCGGGTTTGGACCCGTCTGAAATCGACTACATCAATCTGCACGGCACTGCCACCCAGACGAATGACGCAGCGGAGGGCAAGGCAGTTCATGCTGTGTTCGGCCCGGACACACCATGCAGTTCAACCAAGGGCGCGACCGGCCACGCCCTGGGTGCCGCCGGCGGTCTCGAGGCGGTGATTTGCGCACTGGTCCTGGGGCACGGCTTGCTGCCCGCCGGCCTGAATACCCGGCAGCTCGACCCCGCGCTGGATCTCGACTACGTACTGGAGAACCGGGAGCAACCGGTCGGACGCGTGCTCACCAACTCGTTTGGGTTCGGTGGTACAAATTGCAGCCTGGTCCTGGCGCGAGCGGCGGATACATGACGCTTACCGCTTACGTTGAAGGTATCGGCCTCCTCGGTCCCGGCCTGACAGACTGGCCGACCGGCCGGGACGTACTGAGTGGTCAGCAACCTTATCAACCACGACCCACCGTCCTTCCCTCGCCCGAGCTGTTGCCGGCGGCCGAGCGCCGGCGAAGCGGAGCGATTGTCAAACTGACCCTGGCTATCGGGCTGGAAGCGATCAATGCGGCAGGAATCGATCCGACCAGCTTGCCCACCGTCTTCTCTTCGTCCGGTGGAGACGGGGCAAACTGCCACGCGATCTGTGAAATGCTTGCCTCGGGCGACCGGCAGATCTCTCCGACCCGGTTCCACAATTCCGTCCATAACACCGCCGCCGGGTATTGGAGTATCGCCACCGGTGCCATGACCACGGCCTCGATACTGGGTGCCTTTGACGCCAGCTTTGGCGCGGGCCTGCTGGAAGCTTTGGCCCAGGCCGTGGTGGACGACACGCGTACGGTGCTGCTGGCGTGCGACACCGCGTACCCGGAACCCCTCTACAGCGCCCGTCCTATTGTCGACGCGTTCGGCATTGCCCTGGTATTGTCGCCGCGGCGCGACACAGCCGCGCTGGCGCGGATCAAGGTCGAAATGACCGATACCGATGAAGACCGGCTGGACAACGGCCAGCTTGAAGACCTGCGCAGGACTATTCCGGCTGCGCGTGGATTGCCACTGTTGTACGGCATCGCTCAGCAGCAAGACAGCTATGTGGTGCTGGACTACCTCGATGACGTGCGTCTCGGCGTGGCTATCACACCGTGCTGAATCAGCCTGGACTGGATCATGACTGGATCGCCGGTCATATCCCGCATCAAGGCGGCATGTGCCTGCTGGACCGTGTTGAGACATGGGATTCGCAAGGGATCCAGTGCCGCGCCGGGAGTCACCGTGACATCGACAATCCGCTGCGAGCCTACGGACGACTTGGTGCGGCATGCGGCATCGAATATGCCGCGCAGGCCATGGCAGTGCACGGTGCGCTTCTCGCCCCGACAGATACCGCCCGCGCCCGGGTCGGATACCTGATAAGCGTGCGCCGCACACGATTGCTTGTGCCGCGACTGGACGATATCGCGCCCGATCTGCTGGTCGAAGCCAGCCGGCTCAGCCACGGCGGGAACAATATTCTTTATCAGTTCACGATCAGCGCCGCAGGCCGCCTGCTGCTGAGTGGACGCGCCGCGGTCGTGCTGGATGCCGGGATGCTCACGCCCACTCCGGGAGGAACACCGTGAAAGCCGCGCTGGTTACCGGTGGCAGCGGCGGCATAGGCGCCGCAATCTGCCGCCGTCTCTCTGCCGATGGCTACCATGTCTATATTCACGCCCATCGCGGAGTGGAAGCGGCACAAAGGCTGGCAGAGACCATCCAGAAGGAAGGCGGCAGCGCGCAGGTGCTGGTGTTCGACGTGACGGACGGCGCAGCGGCAGCCGATGCGCTATCTGCCGTCATCGAGCATCGGCCGATCCAGATTCTGGTGAATAATGCGGGCATCCATGAAGATGCAGTATTCCCCGGCATGCGTACGGATCAATGGCACCGAGTGATAGATGTCTCCCTTAACGGCTTTTTCAATGTCACCCAGCCGCTGATATTGCCGATGATACGCAGCCGCTGGGGGCGCATTGTCAACGTATCCTCGCTCTCCGCCCTGGCAGGCAATCGCGGTCAGGTCAACTATTCCGCCGCCAAGGGCGCCCTCAATGCCGCGACCAGGTCACTGGCGAAGGAGCTCGCCAGCCGGGGCATCACGGTGAACGCGGTTGCCCCCGGAATCATAGACACCCCGGCCAGCAAGTCCGCGTTCGATGCCCTGGACATCGCGCGCATGGTGCCGATGAAACGCGCCGGTACCCCCGCCGAAGTCGCCGACCTGGTCGGCTTTCTCGCCTCACCACAGGCGGGTTATATCACCGGACAGATCATCTCCATTAACGGCGGCATTCTTTAGTAACCGGGTGGTCGCCGACCGCCGGGCACCAGCGTTCGTCGTCTGATGAATTAGAAGCCTCCCGAGGCACGCCGTACCAGCAGGACAGGCAGACGCAACGCAAACCCGGCAAGCAGACGAATGTGCATCCAGGTCAACAGCACGTTGTCGCGCAAGTATCGGAAATGCGAGACGCCGCCTTCCTCCGCACTGTAATAGCGGACGGGAGCCGCCAGATTGACCGGCCTCACACCCAGCCAACAGAGACGCACCACGGCCTCGGGGTCGAAATCGAAGCGACGCATCCACGAGCGATGGCGCATCACCCGCAGCAATGCGTCAATCGGATACACGCGGAATCCATATAACGAGTCGCCGATGCCCGTCCACAGCGTTTCGAGGTTAGCCCACCAGTTCGAGATGCGCCGTCCTTTTACGCGCAAGCTCGGTGCGCTGGCATCGAACTCGGGCACGCCCAGTATCATGCTGGCCGGCTGCCTGAAGGATTCTTGCATGAAGGCGGCGATGCGATCGGCTGGATGCTGCCCGTCCGAATCCATGGTCAGCACATGGCTGAAACCTGCCGCTGCCGCCTGTTCCACACCACACAGTATCGCCGCCCCTTTGCCCTGGTTGCGGGGCAAGACGATCACCCGCAGCCCGTCGTCTTCGGCCGCCATTTTTTGCAAACCCGCCGCACTGCCGTCGGTGCTGCCGTCCACCACCACCCACACCGGCGTCCAGCATCGACGCGCCGTACGCACGGTGTCATAGACCTTGGGACCGGGGTTATAGCTGGGTATCAGTACGAAATGCGTTGTCGAGATGGGATTCACCGGGGCATACAGCACGTGATATCGAGACCGCCTCAGGCCCGTGCGGGGAGCGAATTAGCCGGGTGAAAGGGTGAGCCCCGCACCATTTCGCGAGCGAAATATTCTTCCAGTTCGGTCATGAAACTCTCGATATGTTCAGGCGGATCAAAGCGCCGCCCCAGGCGCACTCGATAATGGATCGGCATGGACGGTTTGCGAAACAACGACCAACCCTTACTCAGATACTCGGAATCGGTTTCTATCAGAACCGTCTGCACTGGTGCTCTCGCACGATGCGCGATCAGGGCGATGCCGCCCTTCAGCGGATTTATGGGACAGGAGATCGTGCGGGTCCCTTCCGGAAACAGGAGTAGATGGCTCCCGCGGGCCAAGTCCTGAATCGCCAGTTCCACCATACGCCGTGTCGGCTCATTGTGTATGTAGCGGGCCAGGCGCGCTCCCGCGCCCAGGAAGATATTGTTCATCAGTCGAGCTTTGAGCACGCAGCCCACATCCGGCAGGCGTGAAATCACCATCACCGCATCCAGCAGACATGGGTGATTGGGTGCGATAATCACCGGCCGATCATCGCGCAGGACATCCAGCGCTTTCACGTCAAAACTGCATCGACGTGAAGCTCCAAGGGCGGCAAGGTAGAATCGAAATCCTGCCATGATGGCGTACCGTCCAAGTGCTCGCCCCCGGCGAGCCGGCAACAGCGGGTACATGATCAATGCGAGCGGCGTCCAAAGCAGACACAACAGGCCCAGCAATACCAGGCCACCGTACAGCACCAGGTAATCGTAGCCGGTCAACAACGTACGCAACGCAACACCCATCTCAGCCCCGCTGAGGGGATATCGATCCCGGAGGTTGCATCGCTCGGGCCTCTATTTCAAGCACCGCAGGAACAGATCCCCGTGGCGACGTGCACCGAGCGCCCTGGCAGCCCATCTTGGCGACCGACGTTAGATCGACGCAATTGATTGATTTGCAATGCGCATTAGAATACGTCGTCGCCCGTCACCGCATCACAGCGGTGGTCTCATCCACGATCCGGATGTTGTGCTTGCGCATCCGCCATGACTTCAGGGCACGCCTGACATTCAGCAGGGATAACAGATAGTACAGCCCTTTAAAGACAAGAAGCCGCCCGCGAATCGGAGTATCACCAAACAGGTCTCCGGCCAACATTGACAAAAGGGCCTCCTTTACCCGAAAGACATTGCCTGGTTCCATAAACATGTCGCGGAGAATGGGGTTGGTAACGCGATAAACGAACCAGGAGAATTCCTTCGGGCCAAGACGCACGGCTTGGTCGAACTTGCGCAATGCCGCGGTCGCCCGCGCAGGATCGCGCAGGCAGACATCCACGGCTTCTACCCCAGCAAAGGCACTCTGCATGGCAAGCATCACACCGGATGAGAACACCGGATCGATGAACGTGTATGCGTCACCCAGGAGGAGATAGTTATCCCCATGGGTACGGTCACACATATATGAATAATTCCCCGTAGCCTCCACAGGAGAAGTTATCCGCGCATGCCGCAGCCGGCTTTCCAAAGGAGGGCACAACGCAATGGTTTCCCGGAAGTACCGTTCGAGTGATTTCTGTCTTCGTGCTTTCAAATAGTAGGGCCAGACTACGACGCCCACGCTGGTCACACCGTCGACCAGCGGGATGAACCAGAACCAGCCATGTTGGAACCAGAAGATGCTGATATTGCCGGCGGCCTTGCCCGGGTTGCGTGCACCCCCCGAAAAGTGGGCATAGATTGCGGCCGAGTTGTGCTTCTTGTCGCGCCGTTTGACCTTGAAGCGATTGCCAAGGAAGGTATCGCGACCGGAGGCGTCGAGAACAAAACGCGTGCGCAGGGTTTCGATGCGGCCATCTTCGTGCCGGGCACGCGCCATTACTCCCCGATCAGCGGGCGAAAAATCGATATCCCGGACCTCGCAGCCTTCCACCACGCGGGCTCCCATGCGCTCCGCATTGCGGAACAGAATCTCGTCGAACTCTGCCCGACGTACCTGATACGCCATGGGCAGCGACCTGTTCATTGCGTCGGCGAATTCGAAAGACTGTCTGTGACGGTGCCAGGGTGATACGAAATCGACGCCCCATTTCTTCATGCCGATCGCTTCAACGGCGTCAGCCACGCCGAGCCTTTCAAAAAGCGGCAGGTTCGCCGGCAACAGAGATTCGCCGATGTGAAAACGGGGATGGTGGGCCTTTTCCAATAGAGTTGCCCGGTACCCACACTCGGCCAACAACGCCGCAGCAGTCGATCCGGCGGGACCACCACCAACAACCAGTACATCGCAGTCCGAGTCACAGGAACCGGAGGCTGCATGATTGGTATTCATCAAGTTGCGCTTCTTGCTCGCGAGCACTAATGGTACCACATTGACCATCGGCAGCCGCCCAGCACAAAAGACCCCGTGGCTAGTCTTTTCCGTTGAGTCGCGCCTACGTCCCGGACCGCGCAATGTCGACCGCGGCGATCACGAAAACTTCCTCACCACCAGCACCGAGTTGAGCCCTCCAAAAGCAAACGAGTTGGACAAAGCCGCGTCGATGGCCATAGCCCGCGCCTCATTAGGGACGTAGTCGAGGTCGCAGGCCGGGTCGGGACCCAGATAACCGATGGTCGGCGGTGCCAGGTCCTCTCGCACTGCCAGCAACGTGGCTGCGATTTCGAGCGCGCCCGCTGCACCCAGCGCGTGGCCGATCATCGACTTCGTCGAAGACACCACCAGGTTGCGGGCATGCGCCCCGAAGACCTGATGCAGCACCTGATTTTCGGCTACGTCGTTGGCGGCGGTGCCGGTCCCGTGCGCATTGACGTATTGGATGTCCCGCGGGTCGAGCTGAGCATCCGCGAGCGCGCCTCGGACCGCGCGCGCCATGCCGTCGAGATCCGGCGAGGTGAGATCGGTCGCATTCGCACTCATGCCAAAACCGACGACTTCGCCGAGGATATCGGCGCCTCGGGCGCGGGCACGTTCGAGAGATTCGAGCACCAGGATGGCGGCGCCTTCTCCCAGCACCAAGCCCTGGCGACCGATGGAGAACGGCCGGCAGGCGTCGGGCGCCATCACCCTCATGGCCTCCCAGCCCCGCACAGTACCAAAAGTGATGCAAGCCTCGGCGCCACCGGTGACGGCACAGTCCACCATTCCCGAGCGCAACATCTGGAATGCCAGCCCCACCGCGTGTGCCCCGGAGGCACAGGCGCTCGCCACGGCAAAGGTCGGTCCGCGCAATCCGCATTCCATCGAGATCTGGCTTGCCGGCGCATTCGCCATCGCCTTGGGAATCGTCAGCGGAAACACGCGAGTCTTGTTCTCGCGATAGATGCGGCGAAAATTGTCGTCCTGGGTAGTCTGTCCACCGGCACCGGTGCCGATGATAGTCGCGGTTCGCTCCGACAGCGGCTTGTCGAAGGTGAGTTCTGTCTGTGCGATCGCCTCGCGTGCCGCTACCACCGCGAATTGCGTCACGCGGTCGAGCGTGGAAATCTGCCGCTCCTCGAAGTACCGCAACGGGTCGAAATCCTTGACCTCGGCGGCGACTTTCTGGATAAGACGCTCCGGCGTCGGCACCAGCGTGATCGGACCGGCACCGTTGGTGCCCTGCTTGACGTTCGCCCAGTAGGCGGCGGTAGTATTGCCGATCGGAGAGACAACCCCCAAGCCGGTTACAACGACGCGGTTCACCCCACTCACTACTTGTTGTCGACGAGCTTTTGGACGGCCGCAAGCACGTCGCCGACGGTTTCGAACTCCGTGCGCGCGTGACTGGTATTGGCGTTATAGGGGATATCTATGTCGAACTTCTCCTCGAGGTCGAAGATCATTTCGACAGAGTCAAGCGATTCCAAACCCAGATCCTCGAGTTGGTCCGTCAGTTCAATGGTCGACCTATTCCCTCGCGTCCTCTCGGCAATGATAGCAAGTACATCACTCGCGACGTCGGTCATTCAGTTCACCCCGTTGTTCCCGAGCGATTGGCTCACCAACTTCAAGCCGCACGCTGATCTCGGCGATTCTACACGGGCACTCTCGGCACCCGGGCCGGCGGATTCTGTCCACCTGTACTGGCACAACTATCGACACAACAGTACCGGATGGCCGGACACAAAAGGATCGCCAAGGCATAGCACCCCTGAAGGATAGCCCACTTGTTTGAAGGTGGAAAGGCCCGACGCGGGACCGTCACGCCCACACAAATGGCCACCGGAAGCTACTGCCGCTCATTCTGTCCGGGAGACTGTTTACAAGCTCCACAATAGAACCTGTCGCAAATGGCGGACTTCATTGGATTTTTCGACGGACGCACCAGACAGCGCCGCTTCCAGCACCGTCCACAGTGACCCCCTGTCCACCGTCCCGCTCCAAGTCACTTCCCCGCCGTTGGGCAGCACAATCCGCCAGTCTGCGTAATCCCCGCTCGATCCGTACGGTAGCCCACAGTGTCGACTTTTCAGTCTTGCACGACGACTCGCGTTTGCGTGCCGTGGCGCTCGCCCGACATAGGGTGACGACTAGGACCTCTTGATACCAAAGAGCAGGAGTCCGCCGCCGACGACTATCGCGCCCACACCGGCCCAGACGGGAACGTTTACGGTCTGCCGCTCGTTTACCGTCAGAGAAATCGGACCCAGATTCGCATTATGGGTCTCGCTGACATAGCTGAAACCGCCGTACATCAATGCGAGAACACCGGCCACGATCAGCAGGATTGCCGCAGTCTTGATCGCGTTCATTTCGACTCCTCTTTATCTATGGGAAATCGGATCATCATGAGCGGCACCGCAACGGACCTCGGTCCGGACCACGCAAGCTGGGCCCGGTTCGCGTTATCTACAACAGGCGTCGGCCTTGAAGGACGCGAATCAGAAGCACCACCACCGCAATAACCAGGAGCACATGAATGAGCCCACCCATCGTATGGGCCGTGACCAGCCCGGCCAGCCACAGGATCAGCAAGACGACAACAATGGTCTCGAGCATGTTCGGGCCTCCGTTTTTCAGCCTGACGGCGATCTGTGAGTTCTCGAGGGTACGCATCGCGGCTGGATTCGGTCTGTTCGCCAGAACACATAAGCGGGACTTCCGGAGCCCCGCCGGTGTCCTCGCTGCGCCCGACGACCCGAGGCGGTCTGCGCGCACAGACTGAATCGACAGGCCGTGGCTTCGGCCGCCATGCCGCCCGCCGTGAGCAACGGCCTGTCCTGTGTGCTATAGCGAACAGAACATCGGGCCTGCCCCGGTTCAGACTGCGGCATCGAGCCAATCGGGCGCCTTCGTCGTGCCCTCCTGGCCTCGTCCAAGCCTCTGGAGAGCACAGTGCCAGCCGAGTCGCCGGAACGAGTCGTCAACCGCTTGATCGAAAGCTTGCCGCGCAAAGAACGCCGCAGAATGCTGGGCTGCGGTGAGCCTGTGGACCTCAGCTTCGGCACCATCCTGTGTGAGCCGGAGCAACGCTATCGTCACGTTTTCTTTCCCCTCACGGGTTTCATTTCCCTGGTGGCGACAGTGCATCGCCACGAACCGCTGGAAATCGCAATGATTGGCAATGAAGGTGCGCTCGGCGCGACGCTGGTGCTCGGAATCGGGACTGCCCCGCTGCGCGGCGTCGTACAGGGGGCGGGCACGGCGCTGCGAATCACCGCACCGCACTTCCGGCGCGAGTTGCGCGACAGTCCCAACCTGAGCCGCGTGCTCAAACGATACCTGTACGTGTCGATGGAGCAATTGTCCCAGGCAGTCACCTGCACCCGGTTCCACGCAGTCGAGACACGTCTGGTGCGCTGGCTGCTGATGACCCACGACCGCGCGCACTCGGATCATTTCCACCTCACGCACCAGTTCCTCGCCGACATGCTCGGCGTGCGAAGGAGTGCGGTGACGATTGCCGCAGGCGTGCTTCAGAAGAAGGGACTCATTCATTATGCACGCGGAGATATAACCATTCTGTCCCGCCGAGGGCTCGAGGCCGCATCCTGCGAGTGCTACGAGGCGGCGGTCGACGATTACGCCCGCCTGCTCTGAGAGCTTCTCGAAAGGCCGGCAACCGCTCGGCCGAATGTCCTGCGATTACCCGCCCCCGCCGATGTGTGCGACAGCGAACCGACGGGGCCGTACGGTTGACTCATGCTTCCCGATCAGATGTTCGGTCCCGTACCCGGGACGACGAAGCACGGCGACGTCGCCGCCATAGATCCAAACCTGAAGGAGTAATGGTATGAAGATACTGACCAGCAGCATCCTGCTCGTCGCCGCCGCGTTGTCAGTGACCCTCGCCGGGTGCATGGGCACAAAGAACATAGCCGCGGCACCGGAGCCCGCGCCGGTAGCGTCGCCGGAACCGGCACCGGCGCCGGCAGCGGTCGCCTACGTGATCAAGGACGTCAACTTCGATTTCGACAAGTCGACCCTGAAACCTCTCGCCACCGACACGCTCGACCACGTGGCAGCCGAGCTCAACCGGCAGTCTGATGTCCGCTTCGAGGTCGCCGGGTTCACCGACAGCGTCGGGTCCAATGCCTATAACCAGGGGCTGTCCGAGCGGCGCGCCGCGGCAGTACGGGACTACCTGACCGACCATGGCGTCCCGTCCGCGCAGTTGACTACGAAGGGGTATAGCGAGTCGAACCCGGTCGCCAGCAATTCCACCGCGGATGGCCGGGCTGAGAACCGCCGTGTCGAGGTCCGTCCGATCTCGTAACGCCGTGACCCTACAGCCGTGTTCCAGCCGTGCCGGCCAGGCGCCGTCACGGCTG
>JBAUWJ010000065.1:0-10259 GCA_049583715.1 Arenicellales bacterium
TCAAGTACGTGCGGCCGGTGATCCGGCGCCGGGATACAGGCGCGCTGGTCACGGCGCCGGCGCCGGCGAACGTGCTGGAGGGCAGCGTGGTCGACGTGAGCTTTCTGGCCGGCATGCTGGTGGACAAGTTCGCCTATCACCTGCCGCTGTATCGCCAGCATCAGCGCCTGGGCGAAAGCGGCATTGATGTGGCCCGGGGCAGTGTGACGAAGTGGGCCGGGCGGGCGATCGATCTGCTGCGGCCGGTGTTCGACGCCCAGCTCGAGCACATACTGCGCAGCCGGGTGCTGGCGATGGACGAGACGCCGATCAAGGCGGGCCGGCAGGGCAAGGGCAAGATGCGCCAGGGCTACCTGTGGCCGGTGTACGGGGACGATGAGGAGGTCGCTTTTTGCTACACGCCCACCCGGGCCCATGCCCAGGTGCCGGCGATCCTGGGGAGTCGGTTCCAGGGGGTGCTGGTCTCCGACGGCTATGAGGCTTATGCCCGCTATGCGAAGGCCCGATCCAAAGTGACCCATGCGCAATGCTGGGCACACACACGCCGGTACTTCGAGCAGGCCAGCGAGGCCGAGCCCACGGCGGCGGGCGAAGCGCTGAGCTGGATTGGGGCGTTGTACGAGCAGGAGCGGCAGATCCGCCGGCAGGGGTTGAGAGGCCAGGGGAAGCTGGCTTGGCGCACCGAGCACAGCGAGCCGGTGGTTCGGGCCTTCTGGCAATGGTGCGAGGCCCAGTGCCGGCGCCCGGACCTGCTGCCGAGCCACCCGTTGACCAAGGCCTTGCATTACGCGATGGCGCGGACCGAGGCGCTGGGAGTGTTTTTGTCGGACCCGGATGTGCCGATCGATACCAACCATGTGGAGCGGGCCTTGCGGCCCGTTCCCTTGGGGCGGAAGAATTGGATGTTTTGCTGGACCGAGATCGGTGCCGAGCGCGTGGGCGTGATCCAGAGCCTGCTCATCACCTGCCGGCTGCAGGGGGTGGCGCCGTACACGTACCTGGTCGACGTGCTGCAGCGGGTCAGCCGGCACCCGGCCAGGGCGGTGACGGAGCTGACGCCGCGGGTGTGGAAAGAGCGGTTCGCAGACTCGCCTCTGAAGAGCGATCTCGACCGCCATGGCTGATGAGATCGACATCGATCGGCTGACCATCGCCGAGCTGGAGGCCTTGAACCACCGGATTGTGGAGCGGCTGAAGTTCCTCGACGCGGTGCAGGCCCATCGGGAGATGATGGCCCTGAATATCGGAGCGAAGGTGAGCTTCGAATCCCCGCGCGATGGCCGCCAGCTCGGGACCGTGATCAAGTTCAACCGCAAGACGGTGTCGGTGGTCACCGACGACGGCCGGCGCTGGAATGTCGCACCGCAACTGCTGTCACCCGTCAAGGATGTCACTCCCGCTTCATCGGCCATCGACGCCGGCGACTAGAATCCAGCTCACCGCCCTCTCCCAGCACAACCCGCCCTCACAGGCAACAACGCCCTCGTTTGACCGGTTACCGACCAGGTGCGCCGGGAATTGCGCACGCGCCACTGCAGCCTCAGGACCGAAAAGTCCTATACAAGCTGGATCAGGCGGTTCATTCTGTTCCATCGCAAGCGTCATCCCCGCGAGATGGGCGGTCCGGGGGTCGAGGTGTTTCTCTCCCATCTCGCGGTCGACCGCAACGTGGCACGGCGACGCAGAACCGGGCTCTGAACGCGAACCTGTTTCTCTGTCGGGAGGTGCTTGCCGTCGAGCTGCCGTGGCTCGCCAACGTCCGTCGCGCAAAAAAAGCCCAAGCGGCTGTCAGAAGCGCCGAAATCACGAAGCCGGCATCCAATCACACGCTGCGTCATGTTTGCGACGCATCTTCTCCAGGATGGAGCGGATATACGCACCATACAGGAATTGCGCGGACACAAGGATGTGTCGATAACCATGATACACACCCATGTGGCTGGCCGAGGTGCCCGGGGCGCCACGCGAATGAACGCCCTGCCGAAGCACACATCCAACCCGGGAGCCTTGGAAAACGGTTGCGGCACCTGGCGGAAAACTCGCCGCCTCGTCGCGCTCACCGCAGCTCGATCTCGACGAAATAGAATTCGAAGTCGTTGGCGTTGACGACGTTGTGTTCTATTCCCTTGGGCCTGAAGTACGATTGCCCTTCCTTCAATTCCGCGACATGCTCACCTTCCGTCGTCTCGAGGAGCAAACTGCCATTCATGCCGGGGACGACGATGTAGTCGTGCTCGTGTCTGTGCCAGCCCGTTTCCGCACCGGGTCCGAAACGCCATTCGGTAACGATAACCCGATCGTTCTCGATCTGTTTATCAGGCGCGGCCCTGGGTCTGTTTGTCGTCATGGATGATTCTCCGCAAATGTGTCGCTCAATCTCCGGCCATGCTCGGAGGCCAACAGCCGGCGCGGCCGGCCACGCCAGGTGTCACAGCCAACGATATTGATGCGCCGCGGCGACGATTTCAATGCCCAGTGTCAGGTGGCTCCCAAAAGATGTGTTCGGTCCGGCTCACTCCCTCCGGTAAACCTCGAACATCGACAGCGCCCAGGGCCGGATGGCCATGATGAGGGTGGTTCCCAATCGTTCGTCGACGACTGTCTTGTGGTCTTCGCTGACACAGTGCTCGAATTCGGCGGCAACTCGCTGCATGCGCTGGTGCATGAGGCCGATGGATTGGTCGGAAAGCATGCCGTTCAGCACCAGGCGGAGCTCGCCGGGGCGGTTGAAGCGGGAGTGGAAGAACTCGGACTGGACCTGCGTTTCGAAAAGCCGCTGGATGGGGCCGTTGGGGCGCCATGAGAAAGTGCGGGACAGGCGCATGCGGACTCGGTTGCCCGGCAGGAGGTCGATAATCTTCAGCTGGTCCAGCCTGGCGAGCAGGCGGATGGCTTCGAGGTCGTCGATATCGTAGGACCCGGTGATCTTCTCGACGGTCCAGTGGTTGAGGAGCAGGAAGGCCGTCAGCAACAGCTTGGGGTCCTTGACCAGTACCTGTTCCTGTTCCTCGGTGAGCTGCTCGATGTCGCGCCGGCGCTCGTCGGCGAGCCTGGCCAGGTCCCCGATCTCCAGGTCCACCAGGTCGCAGATCTTTTCGAGGCGCTGCAGGTTGAACTGGCGGCTCGCGAACATGCGCTTGACGCTGGATTCGGAGAGATCCAGCTCACCGGCCACGTTCGCGTAGGTGAGGCCGCGCCGGCGCAGCTCCCGCTTCAGGGCATCGATGAGGTCTTCGCTCTGAGCCATCGGATCAAAGTATCATAATTCGATACTTCATCTCTACGTTGCGTGCACTTTTCCCAACTACACTGTTTATTCTGATACCCGTCGCTCGGACTTGGATCCGTACATCAAACACGTCGAAGGAGCGACGATCATATCCATCTTCAGACGCCTTTCGGCGGCTGGCTGCCGGAGGCATTGCGGATGCCGGTGTCCGTGATTGTTGCCTCCGCGCTGCTCACGTTCGTCGCCGGCGTCGGCTACCAGTGGCACAGGGCCTTCGAAGTGTTCGATCCCGGAGGTTGGACCGCGCTGGCGGTCGTGGGGATCATCGCCATCGTGCGCGGCTCGATGCTGGAGCGGCACGGTGCCGTCCTCGAGGCACGCCTCGGCAACTGGCGCGGGTCAGCTCGGAGTGACGCGGCAGGTGCCTTCGGCTGCTTTTGGAGAAGCGAGGGCCCCGATCCGCCGGACACTCTGTCGCTCCTGCCGCATTCGCAAGTGTCGGACCGGCGTTCGTGGTAGGAGGACCGAAGAATCTGTGCGTCCATGCATTTTCCGTCAGGACCTGCCCTCCAGGGGCACCGGGATGGTGGGATTTGCGCACCGTTCGTCGGCGGGTGTATTCGTCGCCGGTGGCATCCGGGACCGTTTGTCACCAACAAAGCCGCAAATTCTTCGGAAACGTGCGGCACGGTTGGTGAGCCTGGCGTCCGGCGGCACGGAAATTGCAGCCTGACCGTCGACATTGACGGATCGCAACCGGCGATGAAGTCAAGCGCGACACAACTCGCCGTGCGTGTTTGAATGTGCTACACAGTAAACATGAGGGAGCGACCCGGCCGCCTGCAGCGATGGGTAGGCGGCGAACGAATCCCTGTACGGATTTTGTATTTTGTGGTAACCGTGGGGACGCTAGTGCGTTTCCCGTCGCTGAGGGAGGTTCTTCGGGGTAACCATGCGAGAAGAGGTTGACAAATGCGGCAATGCTCGGTCGAGCGCGCCGGATGGAACGAACCCCGCCCGTAAACGATCTAACATAAGAAAAAGGAGACCCAATGTAAATGCTTTAAGCGCAACTGAAATCGTGGCATCATGAATCAGCACTCCGACTACTCAGGCGACAGCACGCATAGCTCGATGAGCTCAGCCACCAACGACCGCAGGAGCCGCTTCCTCGGATCATTGACGGCATACACGCAGGAGCACCAAGCCAAACACTGGGAAGGCACCTTCGGCGAGTATCTGGAACAGATAGTCGCCCCCAATCCCGCCCAACACACCCGCAGCAGCCACGAATATATGTGGGACATGCTGTGCTGGTACAAACGCAAGCGCAGGAACCACGAGCCGGCCTCCCCAGACGACCCGCCGGAAAGCGAATCCCCCCGCGAGCTGTTCAAGCATGACCTGTTCGGCATCGACCGCGCGCTCGATCGCGTCATCGAGTATTTCAAGGCGGCCAGTGCCGGATCCGACGTCGGCAGGCGCCTGCTGCTGCTGCTGGGTCCGCCGTCCGGCGGCAAATCATCGATGGTGATCCTGTTGAAGCGCGGCCTCGAGGAATACAGCCGGACGGACGAAGGTGCGATCTATGCCCTCAAGGGCTCTCCCCTGCACGAGTCGCCCCTGGCCCTGATCCCCGCCAGTCTTCGCGGCGAGTTCCGGGAAACCTACGGCGTCGAGGTCGGCGGCGAGCTGAGCCCGGTCTCGCAGGTGCGTCTGGAAGAGGAGTTCGAGGGCGACTTCATGCGGTTCCCCGTCGAGCGGATCTTTTTCTCGGAGCCCGCGCGCATGGGCGTCGGCACCTATGCGCCGCACGACCCCACCACCGCGGACATCGCCGATCTGGTCGGCTCGGTGGACCTGTCCAAGGTCGCGGACATCGGCGACGAGGGCGACCCGCGCGCCTGGTCATGGTCGGGCGCCGTCTACGCCGCCAGCCGCGGCGTGCTCGAGATGATCGAGATACTCAAAGTCAAGCGCGAGTTCCTCTACCTGCTGCTGACGCTGACGCAGGAGAAGAACGTCAAGGTGTCCCGCTTCCCGCTGATCTACGTCGACGAGACCATCGTCGCCCACACCAACCTCGCGGAGTTCCACCGCTTCCTCCAGGAGAAGGAGAACGAGGCGCTGCTGGACCGCATGGTCATCGTGCGGGTGCCCTACACCCTGAACTACTACGACGAGGCGCGGATTCACCAGAAGCTGGTCTCCAACGCGGCGGCCTTCCAGAACGTGCACCTCGATCCTCACGTGCTGCAGCTCGCGGCCGTGTTCGCCATCTACACCCGGGTGCGCAAGTCCGAGCGCGAGGAGCTCGACCTCACCAAGAAGGTGCGGCTGTACGCCGGCGACGATGTCGAGGGCTTCAGTGAAGCCGAGGTCGACCGCATCCACGCCGAGCATCCCGACGAAGGCATGACCGGCGTCAGCCCGCGTTTCGTCATCAACGCCATCTCCAACGCCATCATCCGCAGCGAGCAGAGCAGCCTCACCAGCATGGAGATGCTGCTGTCGCTCAAGGACGCCATCGAGAGCGACGCCCGGATCGACGCCAACCAGAAGAAGGCCTGGGTGGATTTCCTGGTACTGGCGCGCAAGGATTTCTACAACCGATGGGTGAAGGAGGACGTGCACCGGGCGCTGTTCGCCTCCTTCGAGGACGAGGCGCAGGAGCTGCTCGACAAGTATCTGGACGAGGTCGAGGCGTCTCTCGATCAGCGCGAGGTCACCGATCCGATCACCGGCGAAGCCAGGCCGCCGGACGAGAGGTTCCTGCGCTCGGTGGAGGAGAAGATCAAGATCACGGATTCCGGCAAGCAGTCCTTCCGCCAGGAGGTCGTGCGCAAGGCCATGGTGGCGTACAAGACCGGCGAGAAGTTTACGCTCGACCGCCACGCCCGGCTGCGTGAAGCGGTGGAGCAGTACCTGTTCGAGGAGCGCCGCGACGTGCTCCGCCTGGTGACCTCCGCCGCGCGGCCGGACGAGGAGGCCCAGCAGAAGATCTCGGCCGTGCAGCAGCGGCTGATCCAGGACTATGGCTATGACCAGCACAGCGCGCACGAGGCCTTGAGCTATGTTACAACTTTGCTCTCACAGGAGGGCTGACCGGTACAGTGACTGACGACAACCAGACGACGGAGACCGGCGCCAGCAGCGGGAGCACCGGGCCGATCGCTTGGTACGATCTGTTCTCCCGCGGTGCACGAGACTGGCTGCGCCACAATGAAAAGGTGCGCGAGGCGGTCAGGGAAAGTCTTCCCGAAATCATCTCCAGCTCCGACATCCTGGGCAGCCAGGGCGACCGGACCGTCCGTGTGCCGGTCAAGTTCCTGGAGCATTACCGCTTCCGCCTGCGCACCCCCAACGAGCAGAGAGGCGTCGGACAGGGCGAGGCCAGGCCCGGCGACGTACTGAAGCAGGCGGACCAGCCGGGCCGCGGCGGCCGCAAGGGCGAGGGCGGCGACGACCGCGGCGGCATCCAGTTCGTGCTCGAGCTGAAGGTGGACGACGTCGTCGACTGGCTGTGGCAGGAGCTCGAGCTCCCCAACCTCGAGGCCAGGACGGGCGGCATGGAGGAAGAGGAATACACCCGCGAGGGCTGGAACCGGCGCGGCGTGCGCTCGCGTCTCGACCGCCGCCGCTCCATGAAGGAAGCCATCAAGCGACGGTCGATCCAGAAAGACACCGGCCCGGCCATCATCGACGAAGACCTGCGCTACCGGCAGCTCGTCAAGCGCCACACGCCGGCCACGCAGGCCGCGGTGATCTTCGCCATGGACGTCTCCGCCAGCATGACCGAGGCGGACCGGCGTCTCGCCAAGACCTTCTTCTTCTGGGTAGTGCAGGGCTTGAAGCGCCAGTATCGCTACCTGACTCCGGTGTTCATCGCGCACACGGGCGAGGCCTGGGAGTTCAGCGAGGAGGAGTTCTTCCAGGTGTCCGGCACCGGCGGCACCGTGGCCTCCACCGCGTTCCGCAAGGCGCAGGAAATCATCGACGAGCGCTTCAATCCGTCGCGATACAACCTGTACCTGTTCTACGCGTCCGACGGCCAGAACCATCCCAACGACCGCAACCACGCGCGGGAAGCCCTGAAGGCTCTCGGCAAGGTGACAAACTACATGGGCTACGTCGAGGTGGGCATGGAGCCGGCGTACAGCCTGGAGACCGAGCTGGCCGCCATCTTCCAGGGCCTGATCGATGCCAAGGTTCCGGCGGGAGTCTACCCGTTGACGAAACCCGAATCGTTGTGGGACGCGATACGCGCGTTCTTCCAGGAACAAGTGCAGGAAGCGGGCTGAGCGGCATGCCGGATAAACTCGCGCAGTACCAGGCCCAGCTCGCGGAGCTTGCCAGCGACGCGGGCCTCGACTACTGGCCGGTGGACTTCGAACAGGTGCCGGGCAGCTTCATGATGGAGGTCGCCGTCTACGGGCTGCCGGTGCGTATGCCGCACTGGTCCTTCGGGGTGCGCTATATCTATCAGCTCGTGCAGCACCGCATGGGCAACTCGCGCCTGTTCGAGGTGGTGTTTCCCGGCAAGCCGGGCCGCGCCTATCTCGCCAAGAACAACAGTGTGCCGGAGAACACGCTGGTGACGGCGCATGTTTTCGGCCATGCGGATTTCTACAAGCGCAACGAATTGTTCCGCCGCAGCCAGCAGCAGGTCGGCTTTCGCATCGTCGAGCAGGCGGCGGAGCACGCGAGGCAGATCGCCGGCGCCATCGAGAGCCACGGCGCGGCGCGGGTCGAAACCGTGCTGGACGCCGCGCTCGCTCTGGAGGCGCATATCGGGATTTCCAAGGGAATGGAGCGTGAGCCTTATCCGGAATACGTGCCCGAGCACGCCGAGGACCAGGATCCCTTTCGCAAGCGCTATCATTCACTGGACCACGCGAAGGCGCAGGGAAAGCATCGCGGCGAGCGGGAACGCAGCCCGATACCGCCGTATCCGGAGCACGACCTCCTGTGGTTCATTGCCACCTACGCGCCGGAGCTGGAGGGCTGGGAACGCGACATCTTCCTCGCCGTGCGTGCAGAGTCCTATTATTTCTACCCGGTTTTCGCCACCCAGATCATGAACGAGGGCTGGGCGTCCTACTGGCACGCGCGGCTGCTGCGCGAGGCGAGCTTCCTGCCCCAGGACGAGTACGTCGACGCCATCAAGACCCACTCCGACGTGGTGCGGCCCTATGCGGGCAGCAAGCAGGTGACCCTGTCCGTTAATCCCTACCACCTCGGCTTCAGCATGTGGGAGAAGATCATTGAGGAGCACGACACCGCCTACGCCTGTCAGGTGGCGCAGGAGGACGACGACTTCAGCTTCGTGCGCAACTATCTCACCGAGGAGCTGGCCAGGGAGCTGGACCTGTTCAACTATCGCGCGCGGCGAAACGGCGCGATCGAGGTGGTCGACGCCGACATCAACGAGCTGCGCGAAACCATCCTCGCGCCGAAGTTCAACTTCGGGGCACCGGTGGTCACCGTGAAGGGCGTACGGGTGGACGGCACGCTGGAGCTGACTCACGACTACGAGACCGACGGCCGCGGCCTGGACCTGGAGCGCACCCACAAGGTGCTCGACTACGTCTACAAGGTGTGGCGGCGTCCGGTGGACCTCCTGACCATAGACGCCCAGGGCAAGCCGAGGCACGTCAAGGTTCCCTGACCCCGTGTGGGTCGGAATTCATTCCGACAAATTGTTTCAAACCAGAACGGACGCCTGCATTCAACCCTGGTAATCCTCGAGCCGACGCCCCAGCGATTCGATGAGCTGTTCCATGGGCGCATCCCGCCGCCGGGTCTTCCGAATGCAGACCGCGAAGACCTGCTCCATCGCCGCCTCGTTCCCGAGCGGCACGAACACCAGCTCACCCTTGTCGAGCTGCGTCTCGATGCCCATGACCGTCTGAAATCCGATCCCGAGGTGGTGGTCGAACATCGTGCGCAGGAACTCCTCCGAGTTGGACGAGGTGACGATGTTCAACGGCATATCCAGGGCTTCGATCTCCCTGTCGAGCAATCGACGCAGCGGCCAGGACTCGTCGGGTAGGATCAGGGGGTAAGGCGCGCACTCGGCCAGCACGATGCGTTCGCGCTTCTCGAGCGGATGCCCGGGGCCCATGACGGCGCCCACCGGCAGCCGGCGGCTGTCATGCAGCTCGATCTGTCCCTGGGGCTGCGGGTCGAAGGCCAGGGCAATGTCCGCCTTGCCGGCCGACAGCAGCTCCAGGAGGGCATCGCCGCTCGCCGCCTTGAAGGACGTCGAGATGCCCGGGTGCTCGGCGTGCAGGGCAACGAGCACCGGCGGCAGGAACCTCGCAATCACGGACTCCTGGCCGGCGATAGTGATGACGCCGCGATCCCCGGAGCCCATGGCCTTGAGCACCTCGAGTGTGTTCCCGGCGTCGGCCATGGTGCGCTCGACATGGCGAAGCAGGACCTCGCCTTCCTCCGTCAGCCGGATACCGCCGGCGTGGCGGGCGAAAAGCTCGACACCGAGCTCTTTCTCGATCTTGAGAATCTGCCGGTTGACCGCTGACGACGCCACGTGCAGGTTCCTCGCCGCCGCCCGGATCGAGCCGCAGCGGCACACTTCCCGAAAGTAGATGAGGAAGCTGGAGTGGATGGGCATCGGAAGATTCTACCGCGGCCGGGCATGTGCGCTTTCTCAATTCCTGGCAAGAGGGAATCTCGGCTCCCTCTCCCTCCGGGAGAGGGCCGGGGTGAGGGGGCGGTGTTTCGCGCCGCGTTCGTGCCTTTCCCGGTTCCAAGCATGCGTGGGTACCAAACGGGTCGCTCCGTGGCTACACTCCATTGCCCTCACCCTGACCCTCTCACGCCGGCGGGAGAGAGGACCCTTCGTTCGAAGAGCTACCCAGCCTTCGTCGCGGTCATCTGTGGGTCGGCCGGATCTCGTTCCCGACAATCTCCGGCACTCCCCACTTCCCTGTGGGTCGGCCGGATCTCGTTCCCGACAATCTCCGGCACTCCCCACTTCCCTGTGGGTCGGAATTCATTCCGACAATCT